>NZ_JASGDE010000082.1:0-9671 GCF_047607385.1 Micropruina sp. | reverse complement strand
TGGTCACGGGCCAGCACGATGTTGTCCCGCACCGTGCCGACGAAGACGTGGTGCTCCTGGGTGACCAGCGCCACCTCGGTGCGCAGCACGTCCAGCGGCAGGCTCATCAACTCCACGTCGCCGACCGTCACCGTGCCGGTGCGCGGCCCGTTGATGCCGGCCATCAGCCGGCCCAGCGTCGACTTGCCCGATCCGGACGGCCCGACGATCGCCAGCCGCTCCCCCACCCGCAGGTCGAGATCGATGCCGTGCAGCACGTCCCGCCCCTCGCGGTAGGCGAAGCGCAGGTCACGTCCCTTGAGATGGTTGTCGATCGGACGCCGCTCGCCCGGCGTCCGGTCCTGCGGCACCTCGGCGATGCCGAGCAGACGGGTGGTCGCGGCCAGCCCGATCTGCAGCCGGTCGGCCACCTGGATCAGCCGGTCCAGCGGCTCGACCAGCTGCTGCACGTAGATCGCGGCGGCGGTGATCTGACCGATCGTCACCCAGTGGTTGGCGTAGCCCCACGTGCCCAGCACGACGACCGCCACCAGCGGCAGCTGGTACGAGGCGTCCAGGAAGATGAACAGCAGGTTCCGCAGCGTCATCGTGTAGCGCTCGGCGTGGTTCGACACCTCGATGTCGTCGTCGCCGATCCGGACGCGGCGCTCGCCCAGCCCGAGCGCCTCCACCGTCCGGGCGCCTTCGACGGTCTCGGTCATCGTCGAGTTGATCTGCGAGTAGGTGCCCGATTCGGTGATGTAGCCGGGCATCGCCCGCCGCAGGTAGACCCGGGTGACGATCACCAGCACGGTGATGGACGCCACCAGCGGCAGCGACAGGAACCAGGAGTTGAGCACCATCGCGACGATGGTCAGCGCGGTGATCACCATCGACATGACCAGCTGCGGGAACGCCCAGCGGACCGATTCGCTCATCTTCGACACATCGGAGGTGATCCGGGTCAGCAGGTCGCCCGAGCTGGCCGACTCGATCCGGCCCAGCGGCAGCCGCAGCACGGTGCGCACGATGGACTCACGGGCAGCGGCCAGCAGGTCGTAGCCGAAGACCGCCGACACCCGGCGCGCCGCGAAGGTCAGCACCGACTGCACCACGACCACTCCGGCGACACCGAGGATGATCGCGTCCACCGTAGCCAGCGGCGTGTTGCCGGCCGCGACCTGATCGACCAGGTCGCCCAGCATCCGGGGCACGATCAGTCCTGCGGCGGCCGCCAGCACGTTGAACACCACCACCGCGATCAACAGCCAGCGCCGGGTGGTGAGCAGCTCGCCCATGAACCGGAAGGCCTTGTCGTTGTGCGCCACCGGCAGGCCCCGTTCGGGGTTGCGGGACGCCGCGAAGAAGGCCTCGGCGCGGCGCTGCCGGACCCGGAACCGGGTGGCCAGCCCGCGCAGCTGCCCGGCCGGGTGGGTGACGAACGCGAACGGCCCGTGCCGCGGCGGCGCGGCGAGTTCCGGCGGCAGTTCGAAGGCGTTCGGGTCGTCCGACCAGGTGGCGGCCGACGACGTCAGCAGGTCAGTCGTCATCGTCGTCCTCCATTCCTCGATTGACCACGGCCCGGTACTCGGGATGCTCGGCCAGCAGTTGCTCGTGGGTGCCGGTGGCGCTCTGCCGTCCGTCGGACAGGAAGGCCACCCGGTCGGCGCTGTGCACCAGCAGCGGGGACGCCGTCATCACCACGGTGGTGCGGCCCCGGCGGTGGTCGGCCAGCCGTCCGGCGATGGCCTCCTCGGTGTGCGCGTCCACCGCCGAGGTGGGCTCGACCAGCACCAGCACCTCCGGATCGGCCAGCAGCGCCCGGGCCAGCACCACCCGCTGCCGCTGCCCGCCGGAGAGTCCGCGTCCCTTCTCGTCGATGCGGCTGGCCCAGCCGTCCGGCAGGCTCTCGAAGACATCCTCGGCGGACGCCGTCCGCAGCGCCCGCTCGGCCTGCTCGCGGGTGTGCGCGCCCAGCGGATCGACCGCCTGCTGGAAGGTGCCGGCGAACAGCTGGCTGCCGGCGTCGGAGACCAGGATCCGTTCCCGCAGCGACGCCATCGTGTAGTGCTGGTAGTCCAGCCCGTCCGCGGTGACCCCCCAGGGTCGCCCGGCTGCTTCGGCGTCCGAACGAGCCGCCTCGGCGCGGCGACGTTCCTTCTCGGCGCGGGCCCGGCGAGCTGCGCGGCCCTTCAGTTCGTCGTCGTCCTCGGCCTTCTCCTCGGACGCCGTCACGGTGGGCAGGTAGCGGCCCAGCCGGTCGGCGAGTGCGGCGGAGGCGTCCGGATCGGCACTCACCACGACCAGGAACTCGCCGGGCTCGACCCGGACCCCGGAGACCTGATCGTGCAGCACCGGACGCGCCGGCAGCTCGGTGTCGCCGTCGGTCCAGGGCAGTTCGGCGTTCAGCAGCGCGATCGTCTTGCGGGCCGACACCAGTCCGCGGACCCATTTCTGGGCCACCTCGAACATCGTCTGCAGCGGCCAGACCATGAAGATCGCGTAGCCGACGAAGCTGATCAGCTGGCCCAGGGTGAGGCGTCCGGCCATCATCTCGTGCGAGCCGAGCCAGACCAGGATGACCAGCAGCAGCCCGGACAGCAACACCGACAGCGTCTCGACCACCGCCTGCCAGGTGCCGGCGGTGACGCCGAGCCGGCGCACCCGCTGGGACTGCACGGCGTAGTTGTCGCCGAAGGTCTTCTCGCCGCCGATGCCGCGCAGGATGCGCAGGCCCGCGACGATGTCGGCGGCCATCGAGGTCAGTTCGCTGTTCTGGGTCCGTTCCGCGGACTGCGCGGCGTTCAGCGGATGCAGCACCGGCGTCGCCGCCGCCACCAGCACCGGTGCCGCGATCAGCACCACCAGGCCGAGCGGTCCCGACGTGCTCAGCATCAGCGCCACGACGACCACGAAGGCGCCGAGCGCACCCAGCGCCCGGGCGACCACCTCGAAGGTTCCGCCGAAGATGTCGGAGTCGGACGACGAGATGCTCAGCACCTCACCGGTCGGCAGCCGGCGGTTCAGCACGTGGCCCAATTGGACCGACTTGCGGGTGACCAGCTTCTGGGTGCCGTACAGCGAGATCAGCCAGCCGCGGACGGCGAAGGTGTGCATCACGATGCCGCTGGCGGCCCCCACCAGGATGACCAGCGCCAGCAGCCCGGCCCAACCCACGGTGGCGGCCCAGTCGCCGACCAGAATGCCGGCGTCGATGGTGCGGCCGAGCAGGTACGGGCTGAGCGCGCTGGGCAGGAACCAGGCCAGCCCGGCCACCGCCAGGGCTGCGAGCACGTCGCCTTGCACCCGCAGCGTCCAGAGCAGAAAGCGTGCTGGGCTGCGGGTGTCCGGCCGGGCGGTTTCGGCGCGCGTGTAGGCGTCGATCCGCGGTGGGAAATCGTGCATAGCCGGGCAACGTTACTCGTGAGGCCCCGCGCTGTCGACTCGGCCCGGACGCCTCCGCCCCACCCCTCGCGCTCGCCTAACTACTTGCCGCTCGCCGAGTTCGGCGAGCGGCAAATAGTTAGGCGAGCGCGGGGATCCGGGCCAGCAGGTCGGGGTCGCTCGGCGGGTCTCGACCGGTACCCGCCTCGCGGCGGCATCATGGACTGCAGCAAAGAACGGCAACGGGGAGGCGTTCGAATGACACAGGTGGTACCGATCCTTCGGGTCGCCGACGTGGACAAGTCCTTGGCCTGGTGGCAGCAGCTCGGCTTCGTGCACGACTTCACCCACCGCTACGGCGGCGGCACCACGCATCGCTTCATGGGGATCCGCCGCGACGGCGCGGACGTCTTCCTCAGCGAGAACGTGGCGGACGCGTCCGGCCCGACCCTGCTTTTCATCTGGGTTCCGGACGTGGACGACCTCGCCCGCGCCTTCGGCGCCGACGTGGAGCAGCATCCCTGGGCCCGGGACTTCGAGGTGATCGATCCGGACGGCAACCGGGTCCGGGTGGGCACCAAGGAGCTCGGTCAGTCGGCCTGATCCTGGAGCTCGAACCGGTTCCCGGTGGTTATGGCCGGCCGGATCGGGTCAGCCCGACGCTCGAACCGCTTACTGGTTGAAATGACCCGCTGCGGAGGTCGCCATTTCCACCAGCAAGCGGTTTGAGTGCGACGCAGCTTCAAGCACCCTCGCCATATCCACAACAAGGTGGTTCGAACGGCATCCAGAGCTTGCCGACCAAGTGAAGCGGCGGGCCGGGCGGCCGGCCCGTGCGACCAGCGGCCCGCGGTACGGCCGGCCAGACCCGGCGATCAGCGCAGGAACAGCGCCCGCAGCCGCAGGGTGCAGAACACGACGCCGCCCACCGACATCATCCCGAAGTACGCCAGATGCACCCAGGTGCCGCCGGTGAACACGCCGATCGAGAGCTGTCGCATCAACTCGACGCCGTGCCACAGCGGCATCGCCTGGATGAACCACTGGACCGGCTGCGGGTAGACGGTGATCGGGAACAGCGTGGCGCTGAACAGGAACATCGGCAGCAGCACGATGTTGATCAGATCCATCTGCTGGAAGGTGGTGAACCAGCTGGTCACCGCCATCCCGACAGCGGCGAAGCCGAGCGCGATCAGCACCGCCACCGGCACCATCGCCAGCGCCCACCACGAGGTGGTGATGCCAAGCATCCCCATCACGCCGAGAAACCCGCAGGCGTACAGCAGCCCGCGGAACAACGCCATCGCGATCTCGCCGGCGGCGACGTCCAGCGGCCCGAGCGAGGTGGACAGCATCGCCTCGTAGATGCGTCCGAAGCGCATCTTGAAGAACACATTCCAGGTGGAGTCGTAGATGGCGCCGTTCATCGCGGACGTGGCCAGCAGCGCCGGTGCGATGAATGCCAGGTAGGGCATCGGCTGGCCACCCGGGCCGGTCACGGTGCCGACCAGTCCGCCCAGGCCGTAGCCCATAGCCAGCAGGTAGAACACCGGCTCGAAGAAGCCGGAGACGACGATCGTCCAGTTCTGGTTGCCGATCACCTTGAAGCCGCGCTCCAGCACGGCGCGGACGTTGCCCGCATACAGCCCGGTCAGCGCGCTCATCGGGTCAGCCTCCGGGCGAACAGCCGGGCCGCCAGCCAGGTGCCGCCGACGGCGGCGCCGAGCAGCACCACGACATGCAGCGCGGTCAGCCACCACGGATTGGCCATGCCGAAGCCGACCACCCGGGCCAGCTGAGTGCCGTGCCACATCGGCGAGATCCAGCCGATCCACTGCAGGTAGCCGGGCATCGCACTGATCGGGAAGAAGGTGCCGGCGAACAGGAACATCGGCATCACCACGAACCGCTGGATGAACGCGAACTGCGACCCCTCGTCGGTCTGCGTCGCCGCGAAGGCCATCAGCGGCGCCCCGAAGGCGAGCGCGGCCAGTGGTGCGATCAGCACCATCAGCACCGACGCAGGCGAGGTCACCGCACCGAACCCGACCAGCGCCAGCCAGAACAGCAGCGCCTCGGGGATGAACCGCAGCCCGACGGCAACCACCTCGCCGACGGCGACCTGGCCGGGCGCGACCGGGCTGGCGGCGGCCGCGAAGTAGTGCTTCTGCCATTTGAAGCCGGCCATCACCGGATAGCTGAACTCACCGCTGGCCTCCATCACCACGGACGAGACCAGCAGCGCCGGGCCGACGAACACCAGATAGCTCACCCCGTCGACCCCGCCGGCGCCCGCGTTCACCAGCGCACCCAGCCCGAGCCCCATCGAGAACAGGTAGAGCAGCGGCAGCCCGATCGCCCGGATCAGGATGGTCTGCAGATAGGCGCGCATCGAGGTCAGCCGGTACTCGGCGTACAGCCACCAGCCCCAGCGGCGTCCGGCCCGGGCCTGGGCGGCGGCCGGCAGCACCCCGCCGGTGTAGGCGAGCCGGTTGGAATCCGCCGCGGCGACGACGCGGTCAGTCAATCAACGACCTCCCGGTGAGCCGGAGGAAGACGTCCTCCAGGGACGAGCGGCGGACCAGCGAGGTGATCGGCTGCAGCCCGCGGGAGGTGACCTGCTCGAGCGCGGCCTCGCCGTCGGCGGTGTAGAGCAGCACCCGGTCGGGCAGCACCTCGACGCGTTCGGCGACACCGTCGAGTTGCGCCACCGCGGCGGCGTTGCGGTCGGAGCCGAACCGCACCTCCAGCACCTCACGGGTGGAGTACTGCCGGATCAGCTGCGCCGGCGAGCCTTCGGCGACGATCCGGCCGTGGTCCATCACCACCAGCCGGTCGCAGAGCTGCTCCGCCTCGTCCATGAAGTGGGTGGTAACGACCAGGGTGACGCCCTCTTCCTTGAGCCGGAACAACCGGTCCCAGAGGATGTGCCGGGCCTGCGGATCGAGCCCGGTGGTGGGTTCGTCCAACAGCAGGATGCGGGGTTCGTTGATCAGCCCACGGGCGATGGTGAGCCGACGTTTCATGCCGCCGGAGAGGTTGTCGACCTTCTCGTCGGCCTTCTCGGTGAGCTGCGCGAACTCCAGCAGGTCGTCCGCGCGACGCCGCAGATAGGCCCGCGGCAAGCCGAAATAGCGGCCGTAGGTGATCAGGTTCTCGCGGCAGCGCAGCTCGGTGTCGAGGTTGTCCTGCTGCGGGATGACGCCCAGGTTGGCCCGTACCTCCGGCCCGTGAGTCTCCGGGTCCAGGCCCAGCACCCTCAGCGTTCCGGACGTCCGCAACGAGGTGCCGCCGATCATCCGCATGGTGGTCGACTTGCCCGCGCCATTGGGCCCGAGCAGCCCGAACGACTCCCCGGCAGCCACCTCGAAGTCGATGCCGTCGACGGCGTTGAGTTCTCCGTAGCTCTTCACCAGAGCGCGGGCTTCGATCACGGACACGGCGAGCAACCTACCAAGCGGTCCCGACACTTCTCACCGCGGCGACCTCGGACGTCGCCGCCGCTCAGCGCAGATCGTTCTCCGGCGGCTCCGGATGCCGGGCGATCGCCCGCCGGTCGCGCCGGTCCCGGCGATCGCCGCGGTCGCGTCCGCCGCCATTCATCATGCCCATGATCATCGGGATCGCGGTGCCCAGCATCGGCCACATCGGCCAGTAGTAGATCAGGTGGCCGGAGGTCAGCACGGTCATCAGCCAGATCACGTTGAACATCACCGCCAGCCCGAGCCACCACCGCGGGAACTGGCCCAGGAGACCCCGCGCACCGCTCTGCTGCGCCGGCGCGCTGGCCTGCTGCTGCCCGGCGGCGGGCAGCGGGGTGATGTCGGTGAGCACCGGCACCAGCTCGCCGAGGCTCTTCGAGCTCATCACCTGATCCAGCCGCTGGTTGTATTCGTCGTTGTCCAGGCGTCCTTCGGCGTAGGCGTCGGCCAGCATGGACGCGGCGTTGCCACGGTCACCGTCCGAGGCGCGCAGGTGTTGGTACTGCGGGTCGCGCGGGTCGGCGGAGAAGCCCGCCCAGCCTTGGCCACCCTGCCCCGGCGGCACCGGAAGGTTCTGCCACTGCGGACCTGACATGGCTACCTACTTTCCTCGGGTCTGCCCCATTCTGCCCCAGTACCCACCCGGAGCGACGCCTCAGCGGCTGCCGGCGTTGTAGCGCAGCGAATTCGGACGGCACTCCGCCTCGCTGCCGATCCGCAGGTCGGCGGCGATCTTCCCGTCGTCACGCAGCGCGGCCAGCGCGTTCACCGTCCGGTCCCGGATGGCCCACGGGTCGAGGGTGTTGAGGTAGATCTTGGTGGCACCCTCGAAGCCCGCCAGGGTCGAGATCCGCCACTTCAGCACGATCCGCCACGGCATCGCGACGTCCACGTCGATCGGCCGGTAGTGCCACTCCTCGTTGCTCGGGACGTCCACCCCGGTCGCCGCGTGCATGGCGTGCAGCATGTCCGACATGCCCCGCAGCTCCTCCGGCGACTGCTCCCACGGGTCGCATTCGGCGCTCTTGGAGTAGATCTCCAGGGACGGGAAGCGGTGGCCGAAGCCGACGAACGCGATGGCGTGGTCGTTCTCGGCCAGCACCAGGTTCTTGTAGGCGGCGTAGTTGACCGCGTCCTCGTTGAACACGTTCGGGTTGGCCCGCAGCTGAGCCACTGCCCGCTCGGCCTGGACGCCGCGCTCGTCGACGGCGACCAGCTGCTTGTGCAGATGGTCGAAGGACGCCCCGGCGGGTCGCAGCCAGTTCTGGAACACCACGACGTAGCGGGCGTAGCGGTTGAGGTTGAACAGCGCCGAGATCGACTCCACCGTGAACGACAGCAGCTGGTGGTGCTCTTCAGGGCTCAGCGTGCCCGACCCGGCCAGCTGGGTGTTGTCGACCGCACCGTCGACGAAATGCCGGCGACTGATGATCACGTCGTGCCCGCCGCCGAAGAAGCCGGACGCGAAATCGACCTGCTCCTGCAGGGTCATCGCGTCGATCTGCGCCGGCGTCCGCCCACCGGCCAGCAGCTTGGCCCTCGCCACGCCCAGAATGTGCGCCCGCCCCACCGGCGATTCCAGATAGGCGGCCTTCCGGGCCGCGACCCGCGCCGGCAGGGTGTAGCCGTAGTTGGCATTCCAGTACTGGTAGCTGAGGATCTCGAACAGGTTCGGCACCCGGCGGAATTCGGCGGTGGTGGTGAACAGTTCCTCCGCGGTGGTGCCGTAGCACGTCTGCCAACTCCCGTCGCCGCGGCGCACCATCCGGGACTTCTCCGGCGGCGTCTCCAGGTAGCGCTTCTCGCAGAACGGGCAGTGCCGTCCGTGCTGCTCCGGCTCCAGCGGTACCGGGGGCGGCAGCGCGATCCCGAGCGGGCGGTTGCCGCGTCCGGCCACCGTCCACACCTCGGTGCCGGAGAACGGATTGAGCTGTTTGACGGTTCCGTCGGCCATGACGGTCAACCAGTCCGGCTCCCGGTGGAAGGCCTGCATAGGTGGTTGCTCCCTGGATCGGTGGTGGGCCTCAGAGTAGCTTCCCGGCTTGTGCCACGACACCGGCCCGTTCAGCGGGCGTCGGGACGATTCCGGAGGGAGTTGCAACCAAATCGTGACCGCCCGCGTCCAAGCACGCGAAGAGGACCAGTCACGGAAGTGAGTACGACATGCCGCACAGCACCAGCGCCGACCGCGCCGCCTGCATCGACAACCCGGCCCTGTTCCAGCATGAACTGCTGGAAGATCCCGCACTCGCCCGCGGCAACGGCGAACGCCAGCGCCAGGCCGTCCTGCTGAATGCCCGCGCCGGGGCCGTCTGCGCCGACTGCCCGTTGTTCGAGTCCTGCCTGTACGACGCTGTGGTGAAGCACGACGTGGCCGGTTTCGTGGCCGGCACCACCGAGACGCAGCGCACCCAGATCCGGGCCGCGCTGGGCGTGACGGTCGAGCCCGAGGACCTGGACGCGATGGCCGGCGTCGTCCGCGGCGGCCGCCAGCTCAACCACGAGGAGGTGCTGCGGCTGCGCCAGGCCAACCCGCACGAGAGCCTCGAGGTGCTGGCGATGCGGCTCGGCTGCTCACTGTCCACGGTGAAGCGGCATATGCGCCGGGCGCGTGCCGCGGCGGCGTCCGAGGTGTCGTTCGTGGTGGTGAAGCCGACCATGGAGCGGGTGCTGGCCGCGTTCGCGGCGGTCGTCCGTCCGCACCGCTCCCGGGAGCGCCGGGTCGCCTGACCGCACTCCCCACCGCTCGCCTAACTATTTGGGGCTCGCTGAATTCAGCGAGCCCCAAATAGTTATGCGAGCGGTGGGGTGTGCGGTCAGGCGACC
>NZ_JASGDE010000081.1:0-27772 GCF_047607385.1 Micropruina sp. | reverse complement strand
GGCGGCCGCGCCGGCGCCCCAGCCGCCGGCGCCCGCTCCCGCGACCGCGGCGGCACCGAAGCCGGCCCAACAACAGTCCCCGCCGGGCTACACCGTCGTGGTGGACTCCCGCGCCACCGCGTCCACGCCGGCACCGAAGCCGGCCCCGGCCGAACCCCAGCCGGGTGAGCGTGCCGCCCGGGTCGAGTCCAGCGGCAGCGCCCGGCACGACCTGGCACCGGAGTCCCCCGGCTCCGGGATGGGCCTGTCGGCCAACCGGCCCAGCCTCACCGTCCGCAACGCCACCGCGTCCGAGCCGACCCGGGTGCAGCTCAAGGGCGCGCCGATGCGCACCGCGCGCAACATGGACGCCTCGCTGTCGATGCCGACCGCCACCTCGGTGCGCAACGTGCCGATGAAGCTGGCCATCGACCAGCGGCAGATGGTGAACGCCCACCTGGCCCGCACCACCGGCGGCAAGATCTCCTTCACCCACCTGATCGGCTTCGCCATGATCCAGGCGTTGAAGCGGGTGCCGGCGATGAACAACTCCTACGACGAGGTCGACGGCAAGCCGTTCCTGGTCGAGCCCAACACGATCAACCTGGGCCTGGCCATCGACCTGCCTCGTCCGGACGGTGGCCGGCAGCTGCTGGTGCCCAACATCAAGGGCTGCGAGAGCCTCAACTTCGGCCAGTTCTGGGCCGCCTACGAAGGCGTGGTGCGCAAGGCCCGCGCCGGCAAGCTGGAGGTCTCCGACTTCCAGGGCACCACCGCCACGCTGACCAACCCGGGCGGCATCGGCACCAGCCATTCGGTGCCGCGGCTGATGGCCGGCCAGGGTCTGATCCTGGGCGTCGGCTCGATCGACTACCCGCCGGAGTTCCAGGGCGCCTCGCAGCGCCGGATCACCGAGGCCGGGGTGTCGAAGGTGACCACGCTCACCTCCACCTACGACCACCGGATCATCCAGGGCGCCCAGTCGGGCGAGTTCCTCAAGGTGATCCACGAACTGCTGCTCGGCAAATACGGCTTCTACGACGAGATCTTCGCCTCGCTGCGGATCCCCTATGCGCCGATCCGCTGGGCGCAGGACGTCAGCGCCGAGCGCCCCGGCCAGATCCCCAAGTCGGCCCGGGTGTTCTCGCTGATCGCCGCGTACCGCCAGTTCGGGCACCTGATGGCCGACATCGACCCGCTGGAATACCGGCAGCGCTCCCATCCGGAACTCACCCTGGAATACCACGGCCTCACGCTGTGGGATCTGGACCGTGAATTCCCGGTCGGCAATTTCGGCGGCCACGACGGCGAGGTGATGCCGCTACGCGACATCCTGTCGACTTTGCGCGGCTCGTACTGCCGCAGCATCGGCATCGAGTACATGCACATCCAGGACAACGAGCAGCGGGCCTGGATCCAGAAGCGGGTCGAGGTGCAGCACGCCCCCTGGCCGCGCGAAGAGCACCTGCGCATCCTGGACCGGCTCAACGAGGCCGAGATCTTCGAGACCTTCCTGCAGACCAAATTCGTCGGCCAGAAGCGATTCAGCCTGGAAGGCGGCGAATCGACCATCGTGCTGCTGGACGAGTTGTGCGACCAGGCCGCCAACGCCGACCTGGACGAGGTATGCATCGGGATGCCGCACCGCGGCCGGCTCAACGTGCTGGCCAATATCGTCGGCAAGAGCTACAGCCAGATCTTCAAGGAGTTCGAGGGCAACGTCGATCCCCGGCTGGCTCAGGGCACCGGCGACGTCAAGTACCACCTGGGCGCCGAGGGTGAGTTCACCGCGCTGTCCGGCAAGACCATCAAGACCTCGGTGGCCGCCAACCCCAGCCATCTGGAGGCGGTCGACCCGGTGCTGGAGGGCATCGCCCGGGCCAAGCTCGACCAGCTCGGGGTCTCCGACGGCTACCCGGTGCTGCCGATCCTGCTGCACGGCGACGCCTCCTTCGCCGGCCAGGGCGTGGTCTACGAGACCCTGCAGATGAGCCAGCTGCGTCCCTACAAGACCGGCGGCACCGTCCACGTGGTGGTGAACAACCAGGTCGGCTTCACCACCGCGCCGCTGGATTCCCGCACCGCGGTGTACTGCACCGACGTCGCCAAGGCGATCCAGGCGCCGATCTTCCACGTCAACGGCGACGATCCCGAGGCGGTCGCCCGGATCGCGCAGCTCGCCTTCCAGTACCGGCAGCGGTTCAACAAGGACGTCGTGCTCGACGTGGTCTGCTACCGCCGCCGTGGTCACAATGAGGGCGACGACCCGAGCTTCACCCAGCCCCGGATGTACGACCTGATCGAGCAGAAGCGCAGCGTCCGCAAGCTCTACACCGAGGCCCTGATCGGTCGCGGCGACATCAGCACCGAGGACGCCGAGGCCGTGCTGACCCGGTTCCGCGACGGCCTGGAGAGCGTCTTCAAGCAGGCCCGCGAACAGGCCCAGGAGGACGACAGCTACCGCCGGGTGCCCTACTACCCGCCGAAGCTCGGCAAGACCCAGGGCACCACCATCACCGCCGAGACGATGGCCAAGGTGGCCCGGGTGCACGTCACCTTCCCCGAGGGCTTCGCGGTGCACCCGAAGGTGCTGCCGCAGTTGCAGCGCCGCGCCGACGGCATCCTGCACGGCCCGATCGACTGGGCGACCGCGGAGTCGCTGGCCTTCGGCTCGCTGCTGCTGGAGGGGCGTCCGGTGCGGCTGGTCGGCCAGGACAGCCGGCGCGGCACCTTCGTGCAGCGGTTCGCCGCCGTGGTGGACCGCAACACCGCCGAGTCCTACGTGCCGCTCAACCATCTGGCCCCCGACCAGGGCACCTTCCAGGTCTACGACTCGCTGCTCAGCGAGTACGCCGCGATGGGCTTCGAGTACGGCTATTCGGTGGCGGCGCCGGACGCGCTGGTCTGCTGGGAGGCGCAGTTCGGCGATTTCGCCAACGGCGCCCAGACCATCGCCGACGAATTCATCGCCTCCGCCAACGCCAAGTGGACGCAGAAGTCGGGTGTGGTGCTGATGCTGCCGCACGGCTACGAGGGCCAGGGCCCGGACCACTCTTCGGCCCGGATCGAGCGCTGGCTGCAGCTGTGTCACGAGGGCGCGCTGGCGGTCTGCCAGCCGTCCACGCCGGCCAGCTACTTCCACCTGCTGCGCACCCACGCCTACGTGAACTGGCACCGTCCGGTGGTGATCGCCACGCCGAAGTCGATGCTGCGCAGCAAGCAGGCCGTCTCGCAGCCGACCGACTTCACCCAGGGACGCTGGGAGCCGGCGGTCGGCGACCCGACCATCGCCGACCCGTCGCAGGTGCGCCGCATCCTGCTCTGCTCGGGCAAGATCCGCTGGGATCTGGTCACCGCGCGCGCCGAGGCGGGGCTGGACGGCAAGGTCGCGATCCTGTCCCTGGAGCGGCTCTACCCGCTGCCGGCCAAGGAACTCGCGGCGCAGCTCGCCCAGTACCCGGCGGACGCCGACATCCGCTTCGTCCAGGACGAGCCGGAGAACCAGGGCTCCTGGTGGTTCCTGCAGCAGCATCTGCCCGAGGCGGTGGCGGCCTTCCTGCCCGGCTACCAGCTGACCATGACCGGGGTGACCCGGCCGGCGGCGTCCGCCCCCTCGGTGGGCTCGCTGAAGATCCACCGACTGCAGCAGGACGACCTGCTCACCCGCGCCTTCGCCGAGTAGGGAGAGAAGAAGATGAACCTCGACCTGGCGGTCCTGGACGCCTTCCGCGGCCTCACCGGCGGCGACCCGGAAGGGATCTGGCGGGCTCCGGGGCGGATCAACCTGATCGGCGAGCACACCGACTACAACGACGGCTTCGTGCTGCCGTTCGCGCTGCCGCAGGCCGCCTACCTGGCGGCGTCCCGGCGCGACGACAACCGGATCCGGATCGTCTCGGTCGATCTCGGCGAACGGTTCGAGACCGACCTGGCCGATCTCGCGCCCAACCACGACGGCTGGCACGCCTACCTGGCCGGCGTCTTCTGGGCGCTGCGGGAGGCCGGCCACGACGTCGGCGGCGCCGACCTGGCGCTGGCCTCCGACGTGCCGATCGGCGCCGGGCTGTCGTCCTCGGCGGCGATCGAGTGCGTGCTGGTGGAGGCGCTGAACGACCTCTACGACCTCGGCATCGACCCGATGGCCCGTGCCGTCCTGGCCCGCCGGACGGAGAACGGCTACGTCGGCGCCCCGACCGGGCTGATGGACCAGGCCGCGTCGATGCTGTGCACCGCCGGCCATGCGCTGTTCCTGGACTGCCGCTCGCTGAGCGTCGACCAGGTGCCGCTGGATCCGGGTGCGCACGGCCGGGCCATCCTGGTGGTCGACACCGGCACCCGGCACAGCCATGCCGGCGGCGAGTACGCCACCCGGCGCGCCGACTGCGAGCAGGCCGCCCGCGAGCTGGGCGTCCCGGCGTTGCGGGACGTGGCCGCCGACGGATTGGACGAGCGGCTGGCCGGGCTGTCCGATGAGCGGCTGGTCCGCCGGGCCCGGCACGTGATCACCGAGAACGACCGGGTGCTGCAGGCCTGTGCCGCGCTGCGCCGGGACGACTTCGCCGCGCTGGGCGAACTGATGACCGCGTCCCACGCCTCGATGCGGGGCGACTACGAGATCACCGAGGAGTCGGTGGACCTGACCGTGCAGACGGCGCTGGACGCCGGCGCCACCGGTGCCCGGATGACCGGCGGAGGCTTCGGCGGCTGCGTGCTGGTGCTCGCCCCGGTGGAATCGCTGGGCGCCATCACCGCCGCGGTGACTACGGCGTTCGTTGACTCCGGCCGAAGCGCCCCAGCAACCTTTGTGGCCAGGCCGTCGGCGGGCGCGGGTCGGCTGAACTGACCCGCTCCTTCAGCGCCCGGGTGGTGCTGGGCAGCACCACCCCGACCACGGTGGCCAGGCAGAGCAACACCAGCAGCCACATCCACGGCTGTTCCAGCAGGTACTCGCCGAAGCCGAACCCGGACATCAGCGCGAACGCGGCCACCGGTCCCCTGGCCCACAGCCGGAGCCGCCACAGGCCCGCGCCGGCAGCGATCAGGATCAACCCGTAGGCGGCCAGCAGCACACCGATCTGGACGCTGAACACGCCGTGCCCGGAGGCGGCGCTGATCGCGGCGAAGACGATGAAGGTGAGCCCCAGCGCGACGCTGCAGGCCACCGCGGTCACCAGGCCGGCCGGACGGATCTGTTGCACGCCCCAACCGTAGACCAGCCTCGGCACCGCGGCCCTAGGAAAATGCGCTGTCAGCGGAATCGACGGTGAGAAAGGGTTCAAGGGCTGGCGAGGGTCTTGCCCTGAGCACCTACCATTGCCAGGCTTCTATCGTTACAGTTCGTGTGCCGTATGGACACCGGGGCGCCCCCGCCCCCGCCCGGCACGAATGATTCTCCCCAGTAAGGAGTTGGAAACCGCATGGATTGGCGCCATCGGGCTGCCTGCCTCACCGAAGACCCGGAGTTGTTCTTTCCAGTTGGCAACACCGGTCCGGCCCTGATGCAGATTCAGGAGGCCAAAAAGGTGTGCAAGCGCTGCGACGTCCGCGAGGCCTGCTTGCAGTGGGCTCTGGACGCCGGACAGGATCACGGCGTATGGGGCGGTCTCAGCGAGGACGAACGACGTGCGCTGAAGCGCCGTGCCGCCCGCTCCCGGGTCCGCGCCGGCTGAACTTCGCCACCCGCGACCTCGACCGGACGCCGCTCAGGCGACCGGAATGGTCACCCGCGCCACCGTCCCGACCCCGGTCTCGGAGGTGCTCAACGAGAAATCGCCGTCCATGTCGTCCACCAGTGTGGTGACGATGGACAGGCCGAGGCTGTTGGTGGTGTCCAGCGAGAAGTCGGGCGGGAGCGGAGCTCCCTCGTTGGTCACCTCGACCACCAGCCGGCCGTCGCTTTGGCAGGGCTTCACCCACACCACGCCGCGCTCCTGGCCCAGGCCGTGTTCGATCGCGTTCTGGCACAGCTCGGTGAGCACCAGCGACAGGCTGGTGGCGACGTCCGCGGGGACGTAGCCGAAGGTTCCCTCGCGACGCAGCTGCACCGGCCCGCCGGTGGCGGCGACGTCCACCACCATCCGGAGCAGCCGGTCGGCGACGTCGTCGAATTTCACCGTCGTGTCGAAGGCCTGGGACAGGATCTCGTGCACCACGGCGATCGCGCCGACCCGCTTCATGGCGTCGGTCAGCGCACCGGTCGCCTCCGGGGACGAGATCCGGCGGGCCTGCAGCCGCAACAGCGCCGCCACCGTCTGCAGGTTGTTCTTGACCCGGTGGTGGATCTCCCGGATGGTGGCGTCCTTGGTGACCAGCTGCCGTTCCCGGCTGCGCAATTCGGTGGTGTCCCGGCACAGCACCAGCTGCCCGCAGGGCCCGTCGGCGTCGTTGAGGTTGATGATCCGCAGCCGCAACTGGACGTCGGTGGTCTCCACCTCGACCTCGCGCGGGCCGCGTCCGCGCAGCACGGTGGGCAGCGCCATCTCCACCGGAGCCCGGTTGCGCAGCAGCGACATGGTCACCGCGGCCAGGCTCTCGCCCTCCAGGTCGGTGTGCAGCCCGAGCCGGCGATAGGCGCTGACCGCGTTCGGGCTGGCGAAGGTGACCAGCCCGGCGGCGTTGGTCCGGATCATCCCGTCGCCGACCCGCGGCGACACCCAGGGCACCGATTTGTCGCCCTTGTCGCCGCCGGTCGGGAACTCGCCGCGATGCACCATGCCGGAGAGCACGTCGGCGGCCTCCAGGTAGGCGTCCTCCAGGGCGCCCGGGGCGCGAATCCCCATCCGGTTGGTGTGCGCCTCGACCACGGCCAGCACCCGTCCGTCCAACACCACGGGGATGGCGTGGACGTCCACCGGGATGCCGGAGTTGAGCTGGTTGTCGCTGGTCCGGGCGATCTCGTGGGACATGTAGGCCTCGGTGACCAGATGCTCGGGGTCGTAGTGCACCTCCTCGCCGACCACGTCGTCCTCCAGCGCGGTGGGTCCGGTGGTGGGCCGCACCTGGGCGCAGGCCCAGAACACGTTCTCGTCGACGTCCGGCACCCACAGGATCAGGTCGGAGAAGGCCAGATCGGCAAGCAGGTGCCATTCGGCTACCAGATGCTCCAACCAGGCCACGTGGCGGGGGGCGAGTGCGGTGTGCTCCGCGATCACGTCGGCCATCGACAGCATGCCTGCCACCCTATGGCAGAATGGCAAGCCGCGCGGACAGCGCCTCAAGCGCAGACAACGACAGGAGATAACGATGGGCAAGGGTGGACGCAAGCGTCGTTCCCGCAGGAGGAACAAGGCGAATCACGGCAAGCGGCCCAACGCCTGAACCGTGATGGAAACCCCCGGCACCGATCGGTGCCGGGGGTTTCGGTCGTTGTGGACCGGGAGTTTCAGTCGTTGCGGACGATGACCGTCATGGTGGTCACCTGGCTGACCCGGACGCGCAGCGTCTCGGGCGCCCGGGACGCCGTGCAGCAGCGCTTCACCAGGGCCCGGATGTGCTCCTCGACGCCGAATTTGTCCAGGCACGGCTCGCAGGCCGCCAGGTGGGCGCGGATGGTGTCGGCGTCCGCGTCGTCGAGCTCGTTGTCGAGGAACTCGTACAGCCGGGCGAGGGCCGCCGAGCAGTCACCGCCGCTCATCGTCACCACCCCGCCGGGAAAGTCCGTGTTCGTCGGCGTAGCCGGCCAGGGCGGCGCGCAACTGGTTGCGTCCCCGGTTCAGCCGCGACATCACCGTGCCGATCGGGGTGCCCATGATCTCGGCGATCTCCTTGTAGGAGAAGCCCTCGACGTCGGCCAGGTAGACCGCCAGCCGGAAGTCCGGCGACAGCGCGTTCATCGCGTCCGTGACCGCCGAATCGGGCATCCGGTCCAGGGCGTCCATCTCGGCGGTGCGCAGGCCGTCCGAGGTGTGCGCCTCGGCCCGGGCCAACTGCCAGTCCTCGATCTGGTCGCCGCCGGAGGTCTGCGGCTGCCGCTGCCGCTTGCGGTAGGTGTTGATGTAGCTGTTGGTCAGGATCCGGTACAGCCAGGCCTTCAGGTTGGTGCCCGGGGTGAACTGGTGGAACGACGCGAACGCCTTCACATAGGTGTCCTGCACCAGGTCTTCGGCGTCCGCGGGATTGCGGGTCATCCGCAGCGCCGCGCCGTAGAGCTGGTCCAGATAGCCCATGGCGTCCCGCTCGAACCGGGCGGCGCGCTCCTGTGGTGTCTCCGTCGCCAGGTCGACGGCGGCTTCCTCGTCAGCAGCAGGGATGGTCATCGCGTACGAGAGTAGCGGGTCGGCCAGCCGGGCGGCCGGTCGGTCATGGACCGGTGCGTCGCGGAGGGAGCTCATCACATGCCAGGAAACGCCGGTCGGCGATCGGCTATTCCCTGGTCAGGTCGCCCCAGATCGCCCGGTTGGAGGTCTCGACACACCCGCGGCCGGCGCTACGACTCCGGCAGCGGTTCGATCAGTTCCGGCCCGTCGTTGCCCACCGTGCTGACCAGCCGGGAGACGGCGTAAGCCTCCAGCTGGGCGCCCGGGGCGTCCAGCAGGTCCAGGGCGCCCTCGGTCCGGTGCGGGTCGAGCCAGGCGTCCCAGGCCTCCGGGCGGACGGTCATCGGCATCCGGTCGTGGATGTGGCCGACCGCGTCCGCGGCCGTGGTGGTGATGATCGTGCAGGTGCTCAGCCACTCCCCCGCCGGGCTCTTCCAGAACTCGTACAGGCCGGCCATGGCCAGCCGGGACCCGTCGGCGGGATGGATGAAGAACGGCTGCTTGGGCGGACGCCGGCTGGCCGGCAACTCGGCGCTGCCTTCGGGGGCATACCACTCGTAGTAGCCGTCGGCCGGCAGCAGGCAGCGGCGCACCGCGAGCGCTCGCCGGAACGCCGGCTTCTCGGCGACGGTCTCGAACCGGGCGTTGATCATCCGGGCGCCGCCCTTGGCGTCCCGCGACCAGGACGGCACCAGCCCCCAGCGCAGTTCCACCAGCTTGCGGACCACCCGCGCCGGGGCGTCCTTGGGGGTGCGTTCGACGACCGCGAGGACGGGGTCGGTGGGGGCGATGTTGTAGCGCGGCGGCGGCACCTCGTCCGGCATCTCGTCGATCTCGAAGACCTCCTCCAGCCAGGAGGCGTCCGCCGACGACGCATACCTTCCACACATGGGGGTGAGAGTAGACGAAGGCGCTTGGACAAACGACGGCCAGGCGCTAGACATAGAGCATGAGTCTGCTGCGATTCGCGGCCCGCACGATGCTGGCCAGTTTCTTCGTCGTGAACGGTGTCAAGGCGATGCGGGATCCCGAGCCGCTGGTGGGGGCCACCGAGCCGCTGGCCAGGACGGTGCTGCCGTTGGCCGAGAAGATGCTTCCGCCCCAGGCGGTCGCCTACCTGCCCGAGGACGCCAAGGGCCTGGTCCGGCTGACCGGGCTGGCCCAGGTGGTGGGCGGGCTGAGCCTGGCCACCGGGATCGGCCGCCGGCTCGGCGCCGGTGCGCTGGCGGTGAGCATGGTCCCGCACCTGCTGGCCAGCAACCCGTTCACCGGCGACTCCGACGCCGGCGGCAAGGAGGTGTTCCTGCGCAACCTGGCGATCACCGGCGGGGTGCTCCTGGCCGCCCAGGACACCGAGGGCCAACCGAACCTGGCCTGGCGGGCCAAGAACCGCGCCGAGCTGCTGGGCCGCGAGGCCGAGCACACCAAGGCGACGATCACCCGGGAGGCGGCGCACGCCAAGGCCAGCCTGGCCCGCGAGGGACGCCGCACCGCACGCAAGGCGAAGCGGGTGGCCGCCAAGGCGTCCAAGAGCATCGAAGGTGCGCTGAAGTGACCTCCGCGGCGGCCCCGGCACGTCCCGGGCCGCTACGGGCCACCATCGTGGTCCCGGGCTCCAAGTCGGCGACCGCCCGGGGTTACGTGCTGGCCGCGCTCGCCGACGCGCCGAGCGTGCTGACCGGGGTGCTGGACGCCCGCGACACCCGGCTGATGCGGGCCGCCCTGGCCACTCTCGGCGTCGGCTTCACCGACCTCGGTGGGGGTGCCGTCCGGGTGAGTCCGCCGCGGCGGTTCCAGGCCGGCGACGTCGAGGTGGGCCTGGCCGGCACCATCATGCGCTTCGTCCCGCCGCTGGCCGCGCTGGCCGACGGTCCCAGCCGGTTCGACGGCGACCCCGAGGCCCGGCTGCGTCCGGTGACGCCGCTGCTGGACGGGCTGGCCCAGGCCGGCGTCCGGATCGAGCATCCGGAGGCGCTGCCGTTCACCGTGCACGGCAGCGGTGCGGTGCCCGGCGGGCGGGTGCGCATCGACTCCTCCGGGTCCAGCCAGTTCGTCTCCGGCCTGCTGCTCGCCGGCGCCCGTTTCGACGCCGGCCTCGACCTCAGCCACACCGGCGGCGCGCTGCCGTCGCGGCCGCACATCGAACTCACCGTGGCCATGCTGCGCGACCGCGGCGTCCAGGTCGAGAGCGTGCCGGGCGAGGATCGCTGGCGGGTCGCTCCCGGCCCGATCGGCGCCCGCGACGAGGCGATCGAACCCGACCTGATCAACGCCGCCACCTTCCTGGCCGCGCCGCTGCTGGCCGGCGGCGCGGTGACCACGGCCTGGCCGGAGCACACCGTGCAGGCCGCCGACACCATCCTGGACGTGCTGCGCCGGCTGGGCGGCGACGTCCGGCGCTCCCCCGGCTCCGTCACCGTCGCGGGGACCGGCACGGTGCGCGGCGCCGACCTCGACCTGTCCCGGGCCAGTGAGCTGACCTGCATCGCCGCCGCCCTGCTCGCCGTCGCGGACGCCCCGGGCCGGATCCGTGGCGTCGGCCACGTCCGCGGTCACGAGACCGACCGGCTGGCCGCGTTGGAGACCGAGATCAACGCCCTGGGCGGACAGGTGCGGCAGACCGAGGACGGGCTGGCGATCACCCCGGCGCCGCTGACGTCCGGCGTCTTCGGCACCTACGCCGACCATCGGATGGCGCACGCCGGCGCGCTGCTCGGCCTCGCCGTCGACGGCGTCACCCTGGACGACGTCAGCTGCACCACCAAGACGCTGCCGGACTTCCCCGGGCTGTGGGCCCAGCTGGTGGGCCGCGGGTGAACCGCCGGCTGCGTGGTGCGATCACCGAGGACGACCACGCCGGCTTCGGCCGGCCACCGCGCCGCACTCGTCCCCGCACCAAGGACCGGCCCAACTACTCCGACGCGCCGCTGGCGATGGTGACCACCATCGACCGGGGCCGCTACCGCTGCCTGCTCGGCGACGTGGCGCTGACCGCGACCAAGGCGCGGGCGCTGGGCCGCAAGGGCGTCATCGTCGGCGACCGGGTCCGGGTGGTGGGCGACCTGAGCGGCACCGAGGGCACCCTGGCCCGGATCGTCGAGGTCGAGCCGCGGCGCACCGTGCTGCGCCGCACCGCCGACGACACCGACCCGTTCGAGCGTCCCATCGTCGCCAACGCCGACCAGCTGGTGATCGTCACCGCGCTGGCCGACCCGCCGCCGCGGACCGGGATGATCGACCGCATCCTGGTGGCCGCCTACGACGCCGGGCTGGATCCGGTGCTCTGCCTGACCAAGGAGGACCTGGCGCCGGCCGACGAGCTGATCGCCGCCTATGCCCCGCTGGACGTGCCGATCGTGACGGTGCGGCCCGGTGCCGACCTGAGCGTGCTGCGGGAGTTGCTGACCGACCGCACCAGCGTGCTGATCGGGCATTCCGGGGTGGGCAAGTCCACCCTGGTGAACGCGCTGATCCCCGGGGTGGACCGGGCCACCGGGGAGGTCAACGAGGTCACCGGACGCGGCCGGCACACCTCCACGTCCGCGATCGCCCTGGAACTGCCCGGCCAGGTCGGCTGGGTGATCGACACCCCCGGCGTCCGCTCGTTCGGGCTGAGCCACGTCACCCGCGAGTCGATCGTCGCCGCCTTCGGCGACCTGGCCGAACTCACCGCCGACTGCCCGCGGGGATGCAGCCACGGCAGCGACGCCCCCGAGTGCGCCCTGGACGCCGCCGTCGCCGACGGCCGGCTGAGCGCCGAGCGGCTGGAGTCGTTCCGCCGGATGGAGGGCGCCTGGACGGACCGTCCGGCGTCCGGATGACGCGCCGAAGCGTCGATGAGGGTCGGCGGGCGCGGAACCGATAGGTTGAACGACATGGCGGAGCAGAGCTACCTCGACGACCTTCGACTTGCCCATGTGATGGCTGACAACGCCGATTCGTTGACCATGAGCCGGTTCAAGGCGCTCGACCTGAAGGTCGACTCCAAGCCCGACCTCACCCCGGTCAGCGACGCCGACGTCGCCGTCGAGGACGCCATCCGCCGCACTTTGAAGACCGCCCGACCCCGCGACGCCGTCCACGGCGAGGAGCGCGAGGACACCGGCTGGGGGCCGCGGCGCTGGATCATCGACCCGATCGACGGCACCGCCAATTTCGTCCGCGGCGTCCCGGTCTGGGCCACGCTGATCGCGCTGATGGTCGAGGACCGGGTCCGGGTGGGCGTGGTGTCCGCCCCCGCGCTGGGCCGGCGTTGGTGGGCCAGTGAGGGCGGCGGCGCGTTCTGCGGCAAGACCCTGCTACAGGGCCAGCCCTGCCGGGTCTCCGGGGTGACCAGCATGGACGACGCC
This sequence comes from Micropruina sp., assembly GCF_047607385.1. Taxonomy (GTDB): domain Bacteria; phylum Actinomycetota; class Actinomycetes; order Propionibacteriales; family Propionibacteriaceae; genus Micropruina. Next base: position 15,189 of record NZ_JASGDE010000081.1, on the reverse strand, counting down.
TCGCTGTCGTACTCGTCCATCCACGGCTGGGTGGACAGTGGCCGAGGCCAGCAGTTCGTCGACCTGATGCGCGGCTGCTGGCGGACCCGCGCCTACGGGGACTTCTGGAGCTACATGCTGCTCGCCGAGGGCGCCGTCGACATCGCCACCGAACCCGAACTGGCGCTGCACGACATGGCCGCCCTGGACGTCATCGTCCGCGAGGCCGGTGGCCGGTTCACCAACCTGGACGGCGTGGACGGCCCGCACGGCCCCGGCGCCATCGCCACCAACGGCCTGCTGCACGACTCCGTCGTCCAACAACTGGCCGAGTAGCGCCTCGTCCCGCCCCATCGACAGCGGGCGGGTTCCGGCACCAAGTGCCGTGCCGCCATCCGCCCGGTGTGCCCCGACCGGTGGGTCTTGAGCCGAAGAGAACCGTGCCCGGTCATTGGGGACCGTTCCCGAACGAGGCGAGAACCGTCCCCAATGCGGCGATTTTCAACCGTCCAGAACCGTCCCCAACCGTCGGGGACGGTTCTCAACCGACGGGGACGGTTCTCAACCGACGAGAACCGTCCCCAACCAGCGAGAACCGTCCCCGGCGGTCGGGTTGTGCGGGAGGTTCGGGCGACATATAGTCCACGTGGACTAGTCGTCGTGGAGTAATGCGGCGACGGACGCGGAGGACGCAGATGAAGGACGCCGTCGACCGGCTCACCCCGCTCGGGGTGATCGTGCTCGCGCTGCTGCGCGAGGGCGACATGCACCCTTACGAGATGATCCGGGTGCTGCGGCAACGGCGCGACGACCGGCTGGTGCCGATCACCAACGGGACCATGTACCACACCGTGGCGCGGCTCACCCGGGCCGGCCTGCTCGCCGAGGTGGGCACCGACCGGGACGGCAACCGTCCGGAACGCACCACCTACTCGCTCACCACCGAGGGACGCGACGCGGTCGCCGACTGGGTGCGCCGAGAGCTGGGCCGGATCGATCGTCCGGCCGAGTTCCGGGTCGCTCTCGCCGAGGCCCACAACCTCGATCGCGAGGAGGTCGAGGACCTGCTCACCGCACGCCGGGCCGCGCTGACCGCCGAATACACCATCCATCGGGACGGACTGGGCAAGTCCCGGCAACGCCGCGTACCCGAGCAGTACCTGGTCGAGATCGACCGCCAGACCGCCCTGCTGGACGCCGAACTCCGCTGGACCGACGAGTTCCTCGCCCGGCTGCAGAACACCGACATCGACTGGGGCCCGCCGCAGCACCCCGAAACGGCCAGCGGCCCCGGCTACCGAGAGGCAACACCGTCATGACCGAACAGACCCGAACCAATCCCCCGGCGGCCCACGGCCACGTCCCGCAGGGCCCCAGCAATCCGTGGCCGGCGCTGTGGGCGCTGGTCGTCGGCTTCTTCATGATCCTGGTCGACACCACCATCGTCTCGGTGGCCAACCCGGCCATCAAGGCGGCCCTCGACCCGACCACCAACAACCTCGACAACGTGGTGTGGGTGACCAGCGCCTACCTGCTCGCCTACGCCGTCCCGCTGCTGATCACCGGACGCCTCGGCGACCGCTTCGGACCCCGCAACGTCTACCTGGTCGGCCTGGCGATCTTCACCCTGGCGTCGCTGGGCTGCGGGCTGTCCAGCTCGCTGGGCATGCTGGTCGCGATGCGCGCCGTGCAGGGTCTCGGTGCGGCCATGATGACCCCGCAGACCATGGCGGTGATCACCCGCACCTTCCCGCCGGATCGCCGCGGCGCGGCGATGGGCCTGTGGGGATCGACCGCCGGTGTGGCGTCCCTGGTCGGCCCGCTGGCCGGCGGCCTGCTGGTGGACGCCTTCGGCTGGGAGTGGATCTTCTTCGTCAACCTGCCGGTCGGCGTGATCGGCTTCGTGCTGGCCTGGGTGCTGGTGCCGAAGCTGCCCACCCATCCGCACCGGTTCGACCTGCCCGGGGTGGTGCTCAGCGCCGCAGCGCTGTTCCTGATCGTGTTCGGCCTCCAAGAAGGCGAAACCTACTCCTGGGGCACCATCTGGGGACCGGTCTCGGTGTGGAGCATGATCGGTACCGGCATCGTCGTCCTCGGCCTGTTCGTCTGGACCCAGGCCCGCACCCGCAACGAACCCCTGGTGCCGCTGGAGCTCTTCCACGACCGCAACTTCTCGGTGTCCAACCTGACCATCGCCACGGTCGGCTTCACGGTGACCAGCATGTCGCTGCCGCTGATGTTCTTCATCCAGCTGGTGATCGGGCTCAGCCCCACCCAGGCCGCGCTGCTGATGGTGCCGATGGCGGTGCTGTCCGGGGTGCTGGCGCCGTTCGCCGGACGCCTGCTGGACCATTCCGATCCACGTCTCCTGCTGGTGCCCGGGCTGCTGCTGACCGCCGCCGCGCTGTTCTGGTACGCGTCCCTGATGCGGCCGGACACCCCGGTGTGGATGTTCCTGCTGCCCTCGGCGGTGATGGGTCTGGGCAGCGCCGGGATGTGGGGGCCGCTGTCCACCACCGCGACCCGGAACCTGCCGCCCCGGCAGGCCGGGGCCGGTGCCGGCATCTACAACACCACCCGGACGATGGGTTCGGTGATCGGTTCGGCCGCCATCGCGGCGTTCATGCAGGGCCGGCTGGTGGCCAACCTGCCGGGCGCGGCCGAGAGCGGCGGCGGGTTCGGCCAGGGCCAGCTGCCGGCGTTCGTCCGGGACGGGTTCGCCACCGCGATGGCGCAGACCGTGCTGCTGCCGGCCTGCGTGCTGCTGCTCGGCGTCGCCGCGGTGCTGTTCCTGCGCCGGCCGACCCCGGTGGGCGCCTACCGGCCCGCGCGAGCCATCGAGACGAAGCGTCACAGCCTGATCTGAGGCACGGACGCCACCAGCGTCCGGGTGTATTCGGCCGCCGGGTTGGCGAACACCTGCTCGGTGCGGCCCTGCTCCTCGATCCGGCCGTCGCGCAGCACCACCACCGATTCGCACAGGTGCCGCACCACGGCCAGGTCGTGGCTGACGAAGATCAGGGTGAGGCCGCGGGCCGCGACCAGGTCGGCGAGCAGGTTCAGCACCTGGGCCCGCACGCTGACGTCCAGCGCCGAGACCGGCTCGTCGGCGATCAGCACCCGCGGATCGGGCGCCAGCGCGCGGGCGATGGCGATCCGCTGCCGCTGGCCGCCGGAGAACTCGTGCGGATAGCGTCCGGCTGCCTCGGCGGGCAGCCCGACGGCGGCCAGCACCTCGGCCAACCGGCGGGACGGGTCGACCGGGTCGAGCGCCCCCCGCAGGTGCCGGGAGCGCAGCGGCTCGGTGACGATCGAGCCGACCGTCATCCGCGGGTTGAGCGAGCTGCGCGGATCCTGGAAGACCAGTTGGACGGCGGCCCGCAGGAAGCCGAGCCGGGGTTCTCGCAGTCCGGTGATCTGCTGGCCCTCGAAGGTCACGCTGCCGGACGTCGGCCGGTCCAGCGCCGCCATCAGCCGGATCAGGGTGGACTTGCCGGAGCCGGACTCCCCCACGATGCCGAGCCGTTGGCCGGCCCGCACCTCCAGGCTGACCCCGTCCAGCGCCCGGACCCGGCCGTCGCGGCCGTAGGTCCTGCGCAGATCACGCACCTGATACAGCGGCTCGCCGCTCATCGCGCCTCCCGCCGGTAGAAGTCCTCCACGGTGGGCAGCCGCTGCCCGGGCGGCACCTGGTCGATCCGGGCCGTCGCCACCAGGCCGCGGGTGTAGGGATGCTCGGGCGCGCTGAACAGCTTCGCCACCGGCCCGGCCTCGACGATCCGGCCGTCCAGCATCACCAGCACGTCGCTGCACACCTGGGACACCACCGCCAGGTCGTGGCTGATGAACAGGCAGGCGGCCCGCTCGGCGCTGAGCACCTCGTCCAGCAGCGCCAGCACCCGGGCCTGCACGGTGACGTCCAAGGCCGTGGTCGGCTCGTCGCAGATCACCAGGTCGGGCGAGTTGATCAGCGCCATGGCCAGCAGGCAGCGCTGCCGCTGCCCGCCGGAGAGCTGATGCGGAAAGCTGTCGGCGACCCGTTCGGCATCGGCCAGGCCGACCCGTCCGAGCATCTCCAGCACCCGCGTCCGGGCATTCCCGCGGCCCGGGGCGTGCAGCCGCAGCACCTCGGCCACCTGGCGTCCGACCCGCATCGTCGGGTCGAGGGCGGTCATCGGCTCCTGGAACACCATCGAGACCAGGTCGCCGCGCAGCCCGGCGTAGCCGGCCTCGTCCAGCCCGATCAGTTCCCGGCCGGCCAGCCGGATCGACCCGGACACCCGGGCGGTCTCCGGCAGCAGCCCGAGCACCGCCAGCGCCGTCACCGTCTTGCCCGACCCGGATTCGCCGATGATGCCGAGCCGCTGGCCGGCGTCCAGGGCGAAGGAGACGCCGTCCACGGCGACGCGGCGGTGGCGTCCGAACGCCACCGAGAGACCGTCCACCTCGAGCAGGCTCATCGCACCTCCCGCAGCCGGGGATCGAGCAGGTCGCGCAGCCCGTCGCCGAGCAGGTTGAAGCCGAGCACCGCGGCGGCGATCGCCAGCCCCGGCCAGACCGCCTGCAGCGGGGCCCCGAACATCACCGTCTGGGCGTCGCGCAGCATCCGCCCCCAGGTCGGCACGATCGCCGCCGTCGACAAGCCGAGATAGCTGAGCGCGGCCTCGGCCAGGATGGCCAGCGCGAAGGTGACCGACGCCTGGACGCCGATCAGCGGAGCGATATTGGGCAGCACATGGCGCAACGCGATGCCGGGCCAGCGGGTGCCGGAGGCCCGCGCCGCCAGCACGAAGTCGCTGCGCATCACCTGCATGGTGCCGGCCCGGGTGACCCGGGCGAAGCTGGGAATGGTGGCGAACCCGATCGCGGTCATCGCGGTCACCGGGGACGCCCCGAACCGGGCCGCCAGCAGGATCGCCAGCAGCAGCGCCGGGAAGGCGTAGGCGATGTCGGTGAGCCGCATCACGATCTCGTCCACCCAGCCGCCGGCCTGCCCGGCCAGCATCCCGAGCGGGACGCCGAGCAGCGCGGCGATGCCCACCGACACCACCCCGACCAGCAGCGTGGTCTGCGCGCCGACCAGGATCCGGCTCAGGTTGTCGATGCCCATGTGGTCGGTGCCCAGCCAGTGCGCGGCGCTCGGCCCCTGCAGCCGCTGCCCGGCCACCACCAGGGTCGGGTCGTACGGCGTCCACACCAGCGAGAGCAGCGCCATCAGCACCACGGCGGCCACCAGCGCCGCCCCGCACCACAGCCCGGCGCGCCTCATCGGCCGCCCTCCGCCCGCAGCCGGGGATCGATCCAGGCGTACGACAGGTCGACCAGGAAGTTGATCAGCAGCACCGAGGCGGCCAGGAACATCACCACGCCCTGGACGATGATCAGGTCGCGCTGGGAGACCGCGCTGAGCAATTGGCTGCCCAGCCCGGGCAGCGCGAACACCTGCTCGATGACGATCGCGCCGACCAGCACCCCGGCCAGCTGCAGGCCGACCACGGTCACCAGGGACAGCGCCGCGTTGCGCAGCCCGTGCCGCAGCAACGCCGGGAAGGGACGCCAGCCGACCGCCCGCGCCGTCCGGTAGTAGTCCTCGCTGAGCACCTCGATGAAGGCGGAGCGGACGTAGCGGACCAGCACCGCCGACTGCACGATGGCCAGCGAGATCACCGGCAGCACCAGGTGGGACGCCCAGCTCACCGGGTCGGCGCCGAGCGGCACGTAGCCGTTCGCCGGCAGCCAGCGCAGCCCGACGGCGAAGATCAGCACCAGCACGATCGCCGCCCAGAAGGCCGGCACCGCCATGCCCAGCTGGGACGCCGCGGAGGCCGCGAAACCCTGCCAGGAGCGCCGCTTCATCGCGGCCAGCATACCCACCACGACCGCGACCACGATGGCCAGCAGCAGGGCGAAGCCGACCAGCCAGCCGGTCACCGCGATCCGCGGCGCCATCAGCTCGCCGACCGACTGTCCGGTGAAGTAGGAACGGCCGAAGTCGCCGTGCAGCATCCCGCCGACCCACTCCAGATAGCGCGTCGTCCAGGGCCGGTTCAGCCCCAGCTCGGCGGTCAGCGCGTCGATCTGGTCCTGGCCGGCGCCCTCGCCGAGGATGATCTCGGCCACCTGCCCGGGCAGCGCCGAACAGACCGCGAAGACCAGCAGGGACGCCCCCAGCAGGCTGATCGCGAAGATCGCCAGCCGCCGTCCGAGGAAGGCCAGGATCGGCACCGCAGGCCGTTTCTAGCGGTGGACGATCGTGGTCAGGTCGAAGCTCAGCGTCGCCGCGTTCTGCGGAACCCCGGTGACCGTGTTCTTGGTGATCACCAGGTTCGGCAGGGCGAACAGCCACACCGCGGCGGCGTCGTCGGCCAGGGTGCGCACCGCCTTGCGCATCAGCGGCACCAACTGGTCGGCCGGCGCGGCGTCCGCGGCCTCGAACTCCTTGTTGTACTCGGGGTTGTCGTAGTGGAAGTAGTAGGTGGGGTCGGTGAACCGGCGCAGGTCCCGGGCCTCGGCGTGTGCCACGATCGACATGTCGTAGTTACCGCCGTTGTGCACGTCGCTGAGCCAGGTGGCGAAGTCGAGCTCCTCCACGGTGACCTTCACCCCGATCTGGCGCAGCGAGCTCTCCACGAACTGGGCGCTCTTGGTGGCGTAGGCGGTGGTGGGCACCCGCAGCTTCAGGCTGAGGTTGTTCGCCTTCGCGTCGGCGAGCAGCTGCTTGGCCTTGTCCAGGTTGTAGGCGTTGATCGAGGTGAGGTCCTCGTACCAGGGGTCGGTCGGCACGGCCATCGAGCCGATCAGCGTCCCCTTGCCGTTCCAGACGTTGTCCAGCAGGGCCTTCTTGTCGATGGCCATCGAGATCGCCCGGCGCACCCGGACGTCCTTGAGCGAGCCGCGGGCGTTGTTCAGGGCCAGCACCACCTCGGAGGTGGTGGTGCCCTCGATCACCGTGAAGCGGCTGGTGTCGCTGAACTGGTCGATGGCGTCCGGGGCCTGCAGGTTGGACACCACGTCGATGTCGCCGGACAGCATCGCGGCGTTCATGGCGTTGGCGTCCAGGTAGCGGAAGGTCACCGTGTCCAGCCGCGGCGGGGTGCCCCAGTAGCCGGTGTTGGCGGCCAGCACCACGCTTTGGCCCTTGTTCCACTTCTGCAGCCGGAACGGGCCGGAACCGGCCGGTTCGGTGTCCAGGGTGGCCAGGCCGTCCGGGTCGTAGACGATGCCGGCGGTGGAGCTGATGTCGTACAGCCATAGATTGGACGGACGGCTCAGCGTCACCTTCACCGTGGTGTCGTCGACGGCTTCGGTCGACTTCACCACCGCCATCTGCTCGACCAGCGGCGCCGAGATGGAGGGTTCGGTCTTGATCCGGTCGAAGCTGGTCACCACGGCCTGGGCGGTCACCGGCTTGCCGCTGGCGAATTTCGCCGCCGGGTTGAGCTTGAAGGTGTAGACCGTGCGGTCCTTGCTGATGTCCCAGGTCTGGGCCAGCAGCGGAACCAGCTTGCCCTCGGCGTTCATCTTCACCAGGGTCTCGTAGACGTTGTAGAGCAACACCTGCGGGATCGAGGCCGCCGGCGAAGCGGTCGGGTTCATGGTGGGCGGTTCCAGGGTGGCGCCCACCACCAGGGTGTGCGTCGGTTGCGGGGTGCTGGCCGGTGGCTGGGCCACACACCCGACCAGTAGAGCCAGGGTGGCGAACAAGGCCGCCCAGCGCCACCCTCGGCGGGGTGCGGCTGCAGCGGTCGTGCTGGAGACCATCTGTCCTCCTCGTAACCTGCCCGCCTCGGGGCAGCGGATCGCCCGGAAGTCTAGCCGCAGCCACCGCCGCGCGTCGGCCCGAGGATGCCCGATTTGGGTCTGCGCCAGGACTCCCCTATAGTTGTTCGAGCAACGCGGGGTGGAGCAGCTCGGTAGCTCGCTGGGCTCATAACCCAGAGGTCACAGGTTCAAATCCTGTCCCCGCTACGAAAAAGGCCCTCTGACTAGGGTGACCAAGTCAGAGGGCCTGTTGCATGCCTCAAGCGGGGGCTGCGGGCGATCGGCCCTGTACCGGTCAGCGCAGGAAGTCGAACAGTGCGGCGTTCACTGCCTCGACCTCTTCGAGGATCGGGGCGTGGGCGCTGTTCTCCAGTGCGACCAGCTCGCCGTCGACCAGTGCGAGGTCGGCGGCGGCACGGTCGGTCATCGATCGGCGCTGGACGCTGAGCGGCCCGGTGGTGCGGAACTCCGGCGCCGAGCGGCGGACGCCGCGCTGCAGTGACAGCCGGATGGTGGCGTGCACGCCGGTCTCGATCGCCGTCAGGCACACCTCGCCGTCGCCCTGTGCCGCGTGGCCGTCGCCGCAGTAGGACAGAGCGCCCGGCACCTCCACCGGCAGGAACAGGCGGGTACCGGGGACGAGGTGACGCAGATCGAGGTTGCCGCCCGTGTGCCGGGGCGGCAGCGTGGGGTGCTCGCCGGGCTCGGCCGGGGAGGTACCGAGGAATCCACAGAACGGGTAGATCGGGATCGAGATGCCGGGCTTCAACTGGGCATGGGTGCTGCCGGACTCCCACGACCAGTTGTGGATGTAGGGCATCGAGAAGTCGTCGGGAAGCAGGCCGTGCCTGGGCAGGAAGAGGGTGTGGCCGTAGTTCTGCGCGAGGGCGACGTCCACGATGTCGACGACGAGCGTGTCGCCCGGTTCGGCACCCTCGACGTAGACCGGGCCGACCACCGCATGCGGACGTTCCGGATCGATCACCGCGAGGTGTTCGAGGCCGGCACCCGGCGGCAGCGGCATCCCCGGGCATTCGAAGACGATCGTGGACCCGTCCGGCACGTTCGTCGAAGGTCCAGCGTGTGCCGGATTGCGCAACCGGTCCAGCCGCTACGTCCGTTGATCACCGCTTCGCTAGGCCTTCTGGACGACATCACGTGCCGCTCGACCCGACGACCCGGCCTGTCGGGTGAAGACAATCCGAGGATCTGCTCGCTACTCTGTAGCTAGAAGCCTTGGGGGGGTAGATGAGCGATCAGCTCGGCCTGCGGCTGCGTGTCGCCGGGTGGGGCGTCGCAGCGATACTCGGCTCTACCCTGTTGGCGGTATCCCCGGCGCTGGCCGATCCGAGTTCCGACCCCTGTGGCGCGGACACCCCGAGCTGCACCAGTGAACCGCGTCCCGGCTCGACCCCGAGCGATCCGGAGCGTCCTCAGCCCCGTCCCGAACCGAGTGATCCGGAGCGCCCACAGCCCCGTCCCGAACCGAGCCCGCCGGAGAAGTCGGATCCCCGCCCGAGTGACGTGCCGGCCGAACCGCCCATTCCGGAGCCGTCCACCTCCCCGCCGATCGACGCCCCCACCTTCGCACCGCCGACCCTGGTTCCGACCCTGGTCCCCCGTCCGACCCCGTCGTTGGACGCGCCCACAATCGGCCCGCCGTCCCTGGTCCCCTCCCTGATCCCGTCCCTGGCGCCGACCATCCCGACGCCGACGCCACCCACCCGGCCGAGCATCGATCAGCCGCCCAAGCCCAGCGTCCGGCCGCCGTCCAGCCCCGGCCAGCAGGAGTCCACCGTGCCGTCGACGGGCGCGACCACGTCCCAGATCGTCGGTGGCCGCACCGCATCGGTGGACTCCCCCAGTTCCCCGAGTTCTTCGGCCACGCCCTCGGCGCAGCCTCCGCAGGGCACGCCGCCCAATCCCCCGCCGCCCGGGCAGCAGCCGCCCGGCGGGGGCTCCAATCCGTGGCCGTCCACCGACTCGCTGGCCCTGGAGCGGGGCATGACGGCGATGCTGCCGATGATGGGCGGGGCGATCGTGGTGATGGGCCTGACCCTGCTGCTGCGGCCACCGCGGCGTCCGATCGGCTGACCGCCCGCCGGCCTCGATCCGCGACTCATCCCGCGGGCATCGCCCCACTACGGGCGATGGTGTGGTTCGATGGCCACCATGTCCGCCGCTGTGCGCTTTCCTCTGCACCGAGCGACCCTGGACAACGGCATGCGGGTCATCGTCAGTCCCGATCATGCGGTTCCGGTGGTCGCCGTGAACATCTGGTTCGACGTGGGCTCGCGCGACGAGCAACCGGGCCGCACCGGTCTCGCCCACCTGTTCGAGCACCTGATGTTCGAGGGCTCGGCGAACGTGGCGTCCGGGGAGCACCTGGCCATGCTGCAGAACGTGGGCGGATCGGCGAACGCGACCACCTGGTTCGACCGCACCAACTACTTCGAGACGGTGCCCACCAACGCCCTCGACCTGGCGCTGTGGCTGGAGGGCGACCGGCTGGCCAGCCTCGACCTCACCCAGCACACCCTGGACAACCAGCGCGACGTGGTGATGGAGGAGAAGCGACAGCGCTACGACAACGTGCCCTACGGCGACGTGCTGATCCACCTGGTCGGGCTGACCTTCCCGGAGGGGCATCCGTACCACCACCCGACGATCGGGTCGATGGACGACCTCAACGCCGCCAGCCTGGACGACGTCCGGGCGTTCTTCGCCACCCACTACGCCCCGGACAACGCCGTCCTCACCCTGGTCGGCGACGTCGAACCCGAGGACGCGCTGGCTCGCGCCGCCGACTACCTCGGCGGCATCCCGTCCGCCCCGCGGGCCTCTCGGACGCCGGCCGCCGCCTTGCCGCCGCTGTCCGGCCTGCCCCGCGCCGAGCTGGCCGCGGACGTGCCCACCGACGCCGTCTACGCCACCTGGCGGCTGCCGGCCCGGGACACCCGGGAGTTCACCGCCCTGGAGCTCGGGCTGGCGGTGCTCGGCGACGGGCAGACTTCGCGGCTGTATCGCCGCCTGGTCCGCAGCGACGTGATCGCCGAGGGCGCCGGGGCGTCCGCGCTGGGCCTGATCGGAGGCACCAGCATGGGATTCGCCCAGGCCCGGGCCCTGGCCGGCGTCGGCGCCGAGCAGCTGGAGACGGTGCTGATCGAGGAGCTGGCCCGGTTCGTCGACGGCGGCGCCGAACCCGCCGAGCTGGACCGGGCGAAGGCCCAGTTCGAGCGCGAGTGGCTGGCCCAGCTGGGCCGCTTCGACAGCCGCGCCGACCTGATCGGCTGCTACGCCACCCTGCATCGCGACCCCGACCTGATCAACCGGCACCTCGACGACGTGCTCTCGATCACCGTGGACGAGGTCGGCGAGGCGGCCGGACGGTACCTGCGGCCCGATCAGCGAGCGGTGCTGACCTACCGGAAGGAATCCGCATGAAGCGACCCACGGTTCCCGCGCCGCTGCCCTGGGACTTCCCCACCCCGGTCACCGCGACCCTGGACAACGGCCTGCGGGTGCTGATCTTCCAGCGGCCCGGCCAGCATCTGGTCACCGCCACCCTGGTGCTCGACCTGCCGCTCAGCCTGGAGCCGGCCGATCGCGAAGGGGTCTCCACGATCCTGCAGCGCTGCCTGGACGAGGGCACCGCCAGCCACCCCGGCACCGAGTTCGCCGACCGGCTGGAGGGCTGCGGGGCGGTGCTCACCGGCAGCAGCAGCCACACCGGCGCCCAGTTGAGCCTGGAGGTGCCGAGCACCCGGTTCGCCGCGGCGCTGCCGCTGTTCGCCGAGGCGGTCCGGGAGCCCCAGCTGGCGGACGCCGACGTCCGGCGGCATCGGGAACTGCGGTTGGCCGAGATCGCCCAGCAGCAGGCCCATCCCACCCACCGCGGAGCGCTGGCCTTCCGCGGCGCGGTGATCCAGGATCGGTTCCGGGCCTCCCGTCCGGCCGGCGGCACCGCCGACAGCGTCGCCGCGATCACCGCCGACGACGTCCGGGCCCACCATCGCGCCCACTACGGCCCGGCCCGCGGCACCCTGGTGCTGGCCGGGGACTTCGGCGTCGATCCGCTCGGCCTGGTCCAGGACGCCTTCGGCGACTGGGTGCAGCCGGTGTCCGCGGTGCAGCACGAGATCCCGCTGCCGCCGGCGTCCCCACGGGCGCTGCTGATCGACCGGCCGGGTGCGGTGCAGGCCGACGTCCGGCTGGGCCGGTTCGGCCTGGACCGGCTGGATCCGGACTACACCGCGTTGCGGCTGGGCTGCTTCGTGCTGGGCGGCGGCTTCCTGAGCCGGCTCAACCGGGTGTTGCGCGAGGAGCGCGGGTACACCTACGGGATCCAGCTGGCCAACGCCCCGGCCCGCTCCGGCGGGATGCTGGCGCTGCATGCCTCGTTCCGGACCGAGGTGGCGGCGGCGGCCGTCGCCGAGGCGTCCGAACTGCTGCGGGTGGACGGCGACCGCCGGCTCACCGCGGCCGAACTGACCGACGCGGTCAACTTCCTGATCGGGATCAGCCCGCTGCGCTGCGCCACGGCGTCCGGCATCGGGGATCAGGCGGCGGCCCTGGCGGAAGTGGGCCTGGGCACCGATTTCGTCAACGCGCACACCGCGGCGCTGCAGCGGGTCACCCCCGAGCAGGCCACCGAGGCGGTGGCCCGGCACCTGCCCGGCGACGGCCTCACCCTGGTCGTGGTGGGCGACGCGGACGCGCTGGCCGACCCGCTGCGCTCGGCCGGCTACCGGGTCGAGGTCGGCTGAGCTCTCCCCCGTCCGGGGTGTCCATTCCAGGATGCGACCGATTGCCAGGCCCGCATAGGTCTGATGTAACTTAGGTAAGGCAAGCCTTAGTCAGTTGCCCAGCGTAAGAAACTTCGGGGGAAGTTGCTCATGTCGCTCCGTACCGTCCCTGCGCACCCTCGGGTGAGCGTGATCGTTCCAACCTTCAACGAGGCTCCGAACCTCGAACGGGTGCTGCCCACCCTGCCCGACGTCCACGAGGTGATCGTCGTCGATGGGGGCTCCACCGACGGCACCGTGGAGACCGCCCAACGGGTGATGCCGTCGGTGCGCGTGCTGCAACAGACCCGGACCGGCAAGGGCAACGCCCTGGCCTGCGGCTTCTCCGCCGCCACCGGGGACATCCTGGTGATGTTCGACGCCGACGGCTCGGCCGATGCCCGGGAGATCCCGCTGATGGTCGCCGCGCTGCTCAGCGGCGCCGACTTCGTCAAGGGCAGCCGGATGCTGCACGGCGGCGGCTCTGCCGACCTGACCTCCACCCGGGCGCTGGGCAACCGGGCCCTGACCGGCCTGGTCAACGCCCTGTTCCGGACCCGCTACACCGACCTGTGCTACGGCTACAACGCGTTCTGGCGCGACGTGCTGGACGTCTTCGACCTGCCCGATCCGCAGGCCGGCGGGACCCGGTGGGGCGACGGGTTCGAGATCGAGACCCTGCTGAACTGCCGGGCCGCCGCCGCCCGGCTGACCATCCTGGAGATCCCCAGCTACGAGCACGACCGGATCCACGGCACCTCCAACCTGCGGGCCCTGCCCGACGGCATGCGGGTGCTGCGCACCATCGACGCCGAGTACCGCCGGCTGCGGATCCTTCGTTCGGGTACCCGGCACCTCGGCGCCACCGCCCGCTTCTCCACCCGTCCGGTGCAACGGCCCAGCGGGATCCCCGCCTTCCGCAGCCCGCACCGGGTCGCCAGCTAGACCCTGATCCGCCGACCGCCACACACCATCACGCCGCCCGCTCAACGGGCGGCGTGATGGGTTTCTGTCGCCGATACCTCCCACCCGCAGACACAAGGAGACCCCCATGCCCGCCATCGCCATCGACCGACCCGACGACGTCACGTCCGGCCTGAACGTCCACCACGCGCAGCGCCCGCTCCAGCAGATCAGCCTCGGCCTGCTCCGGATCGGCTTCGGCTGGGCGCTGTTCTGGTCAGGGATCGACAAGATCTTCGGCCTCGGGTTTGCCACCACGCCGGAGCAATCCGTCCTCGCCGGGATCTCCCCGACGAAGGGCTTCCTGAGCTTCGGACTCCCCGAGGGTGCGCCGGCAGCCGCCCTGCTCAAGCCGTTGGCCGGCCATCCGGTCGCCGACGCGCTGTTCCTGCTCGCCACCGTCGGGGCCGGCCTCGCCCTGCTGCTCGGCATCGGCACCCGGGTTGCCTCGATCGGCGGCGGGGTGTTGATGCTCAATCTGTGGTTCGCGTCGCTGCCACTGGAGTACAACCCGTTCCTCGACCAGCACCTGTTCTACGCGATCGCCGCACTCTCGGTGCTGGCGTTCGACTCCGGCCGGTATCTGGGCCTGGGGAACGCCTGGCGCCGGCTGGCCCTGGTGCGGGCAAACCGCTGGCTGATCTGACCCCTCCCAGCACCCGGGTCCCCGGGGTCGCGCGTCGCGCGACCCCGGGGACCTTTTTGCTGCGCCGGCAACCTTCTCTGAACCTCAAGGAACGCTGAACTCGGTCTTGATCATGTCTTGACCGGGGGCTCATCGCTGCCCAAGAGGAACTTGCACTTGGTGGGCGAATCTTTTCTCACGACAACGAGGAACTCAAAAAAACCCTCGACCAAGAGCCTCAATCGAGCCCCACAGCAAGGAGAAGGAAATGAAGAAGATCATCGGAACCGTGGCCGCAACGGTCGCCATTCTGGGCAGCTCTTTCGCTATCGCCGCCCCGATCGCCTCGGCCGCCTCGCCCGCTTCCGAATCGGGCATCTGCTACTCCATCTCGAACGTTCACGAGTCGCGCTACAAGAAGGTCATCCAGGGCGAGAAGGAGACCTCGAAGACCGAATACCGTTTCCGCAGCCGGACCCCGCTCTACGGTTCCAAGGAGATCAAGTCGGTCGAGGGCTACGACTTCGTCGACGGCGGCACCACCAAGGTCAACGGCCAGGTCGTCGCCGGGCATTGGGTGAAGTCGGACGGCTTCCACCAGATCCCGGACGTGATCATCAACATCGTGTGGGGCAAGAACGGCGTCCCGGAGCAGTACCTGGGCACCGGCCGGGTCTCCCTGAGCAGCTACGGCGGCCCCAGCGTCATGGTCGCCTACAAGGCCGAGAAGGTCCTGACCGACGCCGGCTACACCGACTGGGGGCCCTGGTCGGACTGGACCACCGAGCGCCCGGGCGATGAGACCGCGACCCGCGACGTGGACAGCCGCACGGTCGGCAACGGTGACGGAACGCCTGACCAGACCGTCTACTACCTGCCCGGCGGCGAAACCTCGAACGAACTGGGTGAGGCCAACTGGACCACCGATGAGCCCGGCTCGCCCTGGAAGCTGATCGACGAGCGCGACCGCGAGGCCAAGGCCGAGGTGGAATGCCCGCCGACTCCGCCGACCACCCCGCCCACGACCCCGCCGACCACTCCGCCGACCACCCCGCCCACGACCCCGCCGACCACTCC
>NZ_JASGDE010000080.1:0-63608 GCF_047607385.1 Micropruina sp. | reverse complement strand
TGGCCGACGGCACGCGCTGGGTGCAGGAGCTCGGCCTGCTCTGCTGGGACGAGGCGTCCGGGGCCGCGCCGGCCGGGAACCGCCAGGCCGGCACCGGGCGGCACAGCCCGGACGCCTCGTCCCAGCAGAGCAGGCCGAGCTCCTGCACCCAGCGCGTGCCGTCGGCCAGGCGTCCGACATGAATCAGCACGTCCAGCGCCGCCGCGGCCTGGGCATGCAGAGCTGCCCGCGGCAACCCACCGAGCGCCGCCAGCGCCTCCAACCGCGCCGGGACGTCGGAGGCCGAGTTGGCGTGCAGGGTGCCGCAGCCGCCTTCGTGGCCGGTGTTCAGCGCCGTCAACAGGTCGGTCAACTCGGCGCCCCGCACCTCGCCGACCACCAGCCGGTCGGGCCGCATCCGCAAGGCCTGCCGGACCAGCGCGGCCAGCGGCACCGCCCCGGCGCCCTCCGCGTTCGCCGGACGCGCCTCCAGCCGCAACACGTGCGGGTGGTCGGGCGCCAGTTCGCGGGAGTCCTCAACGATCACGATGCGGTGGCCCGGATCGACCAGGCTCAGCAGGCTGGCCAACAGCGTGGTCTTGCCCGAGCCGGTGCCGCCCGAGATCAGGAAAGCCAGCCGTCGCTGCACCACCGCACGCAGCAGTTCCGCCGCCCGCGGATGCATGGTGCCGCCGGCCACCCAGTCGGCCAGGCTCAGCGTGCCGCGGGACGGCACCCGCAGCGACAGGCAGGTGCCGACATCGGTGAGCACGTCGAGAATGGCGTGCACCCGGGTGCCGTCGGGCAGCCGGGCGTCCACGAACGGCGAGCCTTCGTCGAGCCGGCGTCCGACCACGGCGGCCAACCGAACGGCCAGCCGGCGAACCTCGTCTTCGTCGGCGAAGACGCCGTCGACCTGCTCCAGCCCCGCGCCTCGGTCGATGTACACCTGCCGATATCCGTTGACCAGCACGTCGGTGACCCCGCGGAGCCGCAGCAGCGACTCCAACGGGCCGGCGCCGGCACTCTCCCGGCGCAGGGCCGCCACCGTCTCGCGGACGGTTCCCTCCGAGACCAGGGCGCCGAGGCCGCGCAACGCGGCCGCCACCTCCACCGGCCCAGGCGCCGCTCCCGCCCGGCCCAGCACCGCCCGGACGTCGGCCAGCCGCACCCCGGCGGCATCCGTGCCGGTCACGAGGCCGCCAGCAACTGATCGCAGACCCGGCCCAGGCCGCCCCGGCGGCGGGACAATCCCGGTCGTTCGCCACGCTCGGCGGCGACCACGAGGCTCGGATCGTGCCGCAGCCGGGCCACCACCGGCAGGCCCAGCGAATCTTCGATCGCGTCGTCGGGCACCCGCACCCCCGGCAGCCGGCGCACCACCACCTCGGCCGCCGGCGGCCCGAACGCCCGCACCGTCTGGGCACCCGCCGCGACCCCGCGCACGCAGCCACCCACCAGCAGCAGTGTGCGGCCGGCCAGCCGCAGCGCCTCCCGTCCGGCCGGCGACCAGCCTCGGCCCGGATCGAGCAGCACCAGATCGAAGCAGCGCTGCAGCGAGCCCAACACCGCCGTCACCGATTCACGGCCCACCTCGAGATCGGTTCCGCGGGCCGTCGACAACACCGTGACACCGTCGATCACCGGCAGGAACTCGCGGACGTCGCCCAACACCCCGTCGGCGGCGGCGAACCGCGGCCACCGCCACCCGGGCTCTCGCTCGCCGCCCAGCAGCAGGTCGATTCCGCCGCCCGCCCGGTCGAGATCGACCAGCGCCACCGACCGGCCCCGCTCGCTGGCCCGCCAGGCCAGCGCGGCCGCCACCGTCGAGGCACCGACGCCGCCCGAGCCGCCCAACACCGCCAGCAACTCGCCCGAGCCGTCGGACGGGCCGGTCAGCACCGACGACAGCCAGGCCCGGCCCTGCGGCAGCAGGATCACCTCCGCGCCCAGCGGCACCGACCACAGCGCGGCCGCCCCGCTGTCGGCGCCGACCAGATACACCCGGTCGCGCCGCGGCAGTTCCAGCGCCGCCACCTCGGCGGCGCTGTCGACGCCGATGAAGACCGTGCCGCCGGCGTGCCATCGGTCGGCCACCGCCTCCGGTTCGCAGACCACCGCCCGATGACCGAGCGCTGCCGCAGCGGTCGTCACGACCTCGCGTACCTCGCCGAGGCCGGACACCACGACCACCTCCGTAGCTCCCACGCCGTCAGTGTGTGCCCGGTTTCCGGAAAGTGTTCAGATTCGTCGCCCCCGGCAGCCGGCCCCGTACGATGCCACCGTGAACACCTCGACCCTGGCCGACGCCCTCGACTGGCTGGCCGGGGACTCCCGGGGTCCGACGCTGATCCTGGGCGGCACCGCCGCGTCGTTCGCCGCCGGCCTGCGCGGCCGGCACCGGCTCACCCTGGTCGACCGCGACCGGGATACCGTCTCCAGCCTGCTGCGCCGCGCCCCCTCCGGGCTGCCGCTGGTGGCTGCCGCCGAGGCTCTTCCGCTGGCTCCGTGCTCGTTCGACCGGGTGCTGCTCGCGCAGAGTTTCCACACCTACGCGCCCGGCCTGGCGCTGTCGGAGTTCGCCCGGGTGCTGCGTCCCGGGGGCCGGCTGGGCATCGCCTACACCGTCCGCGACGACTCGGTGCCCTGGGTGAAACGCCTGGTGGCGCTGGCCCGGCGCTACGACCCGGAGGCGATGCGCGGCGACTACGGCACCG
The DNA here is from genome assembly GCF_047607385.1 of Micropruina sp. Taxonomy (GTDB): domain Bacteria; phylum Actinomycetota; class Actinomycetes; order Propionibacteriales; family Propionibacteriaceae; genus Micropruina. Next base: position 60,912 of record NZ_JASGDE010000080.1, on the reverse strand, counting down.
AGTCGTTGCAGGCGCTCGAGGACAGCGCCTACTTCCCCCAGCTGCAGACCCGCTCCTTCCGGCGCTGGGTGCCGATCGACCGGCCCGGGCTGGTCGCGATGGTGGAGCGGACGGCGTCCGCGCGACGGTTGGACGACGACGCCCGCACCGCCCTGCTGGAGGAGGTCGGCGCCCTCTACGACAACTCCGCACGAGTGCCGGAGCCACTGCTGTTGCCCTACCGGGTGAACTGCTGGCTGGCCGAAGTGGACCACACCGAACTGACCGCGCCGCTCGACCTTCCCGACGACGGGCTGCACATCCCCCTTTGAGGTGCCAACCAGTGTCGGCAACGACCACTAGGCTGAACGGCGACAAGCGGCGAAAGGGCAGCCACCATGGCGAACCAGACAGACATCGCGGACCGGATCAAGGCCATCCAGGCCGATGTGACCACCATCGTCCGGGGCGAGATCGAGCTCGCCAAGGCGGAGTTGGTGCCGCAGGCGAAGTCGGTGGGCCTCGGCGCCGGCCTGCTCGGCGGCGCCGGCTACTTCGCGATGAACGGAATCGCGTTGCTCTTCCTCGGGCTGTCCGCGCTGGTCGGCCACTTCTTCGCCACCGGCCTGGGCTGGGAGCCCCTGCTGGCCGCGTTCATGGGCCTGGCCATCGTCGCCGTGGCGATGTTCCTGATCGCCGGCGTCCTCGCGCTGATCGCCAAGAACAAGGTGTCGGTGAAGGGTCCGGAGGCCACCGTGTCGCAGGGCCAGCGTTCCATCGAGGCTGTCCAGGAGGCGCTGCAGCGTGGCGTCTCGGACGCCGAGGCCGAGGCCGCCGCCCGCAAGGAGGCCCGCAAGACGGCGCCGTCGATCACCTCCGGCGCGTCCACCCCGACCTTCCTCCCGCCCCGCGGCTGACCTAAGGGCCGTCAGCGGCGGCGGCCGATCCGGAACCGCTCCGGGATGTCCGAGAGCCGTCCGGCATCCCAGGGCACCGTCCAGCCGGCCAGGTCGAACAGACCGTCCAACAGGTAGGCGGTGAAGCCCCAGATGAATAATTCGCCGACCACGAACCCGGGGCCGCTGAAGCCTGCCGGATGCGTCCAGGTGAGCCGGTTCGCCGGATCGAGCAGGACGTCGACCGCCACCGAATGCACGGCCGCGATCTCGCCGACGTCCACCGGAACCAGCGGACGCGGGGTCGGCCAATGCCCGACCACGGCCGTCACGGCGAAATCGCTGGCCCGGACGAAGGCCGGCGGCAGCACGCCCAGCACCTGCACCTCGCCGGGCGGCAACCCGACCTCCTCGTCGGCCTCCCGCAACGCCCCCGCCACCGGGGAGGCGTCGGACGCCTCGATCGCCCCGCCCGGAAAAGCAACCTGACCGGCGTGGGTGCGCAGCCGCATGTCCTTCTCGACCAGCACGATCCGGGCGCCCTCGGGATGATCGGCGAGCGCGATCAGCACCGCCGCCGGACGTCCGCCCCGGGCCGCCCGTTCGGCGACCCGCGCTGCCGCCTCCGGGCCGGCCAGCGCCGTCCGGAGCCGATCCAGGTCCGCAGGGGTCATAGCTTCACACCCAGCTTGTCGCCGGCCAGCTGAACCAGTTCGTCGTAGGACTGCAGCTTGCCGACCACGGTGTGCACCACCGTGCCGTCGGCGTCCACGAACAGGGTGGACGGCAGTCCGCCGACCGTCATCACGGTGCTCAGCCGGCGTTGCGGATCCTGCAGCTGAGGGTAGTTCCAGTCCACCAGCGAGGCGAACTCGACCGCCCAGTCCGGCCGGGAATCGTCGTAGTCGATGCCGAGCATCTGCACCTTGCCCTTGCTGACCTTCTGGAACTGGCGCAGGTAGGGCGACTCCTCCCGGCAGGGCGGGCACCACTGCGCCCAGATGTTGATCACCATCGGCTTGCCGCGCAGCCCGGCGAGCCGGACGGTGGAGTCGCCACCCAAGCAGTCCAGCACCAGATCGGGCAGCCCGCCGGCGCGTGCCGGCACCGTCGCCGACGAGGTCGGGCAGTCGGCGATGCCGGCCTGCTTGCGGGCGGCGACCACCGCCGCCGGATCGATCGGCGGGAGGCTCTGCTCCGATGTCGGCGGGGAGCCGGCGCAGCCGGACAGCAGCAGCGCGACGAGCGCCAGCAGCACGCCGAGACGTCTCATCCGCGCGGCTCCCGGATCAGCTTGGCGGCCACCGCCGGGTCGGTCGGACCTTCGCCGTAGGCGGGGCACAGCTTCGCCACCGGGCAGGCTCCGCAGGCCGGACGCCGGGCGTGGCAGCGCCGCCGCCCGTGCCAGATCACGTTGTGCGACAGCTGCGTCCAGTCCTTGCGTGGGAACAGCGACCCGACCTCGGCCTCGACCACCTCGGGCTTCGTGGACGCCGACCAGCCGAACCGGGCGGACAGCCGCAGGAAGTGGGTGTCGGTGGTGATGCCGGGCACGTCGAAGGCGTTGCCGAGCACCACATTGGCGGTCTTGCGGCCCACCCCGGGCAGCGTGACCAGCTCCTTCAGGGTGCCCGGGACCTCGCCACCGTAACGCTCGACCAGCGCCGCGCCGAGTTTGATCAGCGAGTCGGTCTTGGCCCGGAAGAAGCCGGTCGGGTGGATCAACTCCTCCAGCTCGGCCCGGTCGGCACCGGCGTAGGCGGCGGCGTCCGGGTAGCGGGCGAAGATCACCGGCGTGACCGCGTTGACCCGGCGGTCGGTGGACTGGGCGCTCAGGATGGTCGCCACCAGCAGTTCCAGCGGGTTGCCGAAGTCCAACTCGCAGCGCGCGTCCGGGTAGGTCTCGGCCAGGACGCGGTTGATCGCCCGGGCCCGCCGGACCAGCGCCGTCCGGGTCTCCACCAGGGCGCCCGCCATCAGAACGACGCCGCGCTGGCCTCGACCACCAGCTCCAACTCCACCGGGGCGTCCAGCGGCAGCGAGGCCACCCCGACCGCGGAACGGACGTGCCGGCCGAGCGGGCCGAAGATCTCGCCGAGCAGCTCGCTGGCACCGTTGGCCACCTGCGGCTGACCGGTGAACTCGGGCACCCCGGCGACGTAGACCACCAGCCGGACCACCCTGCGGATCTGATCGATGCCGCCCACCTCGGACGCCGCGGCGGCCAGCGCGTTCAGCACCGCCACCCGGGCCGCCTGGGTGGCCTGCTCAGGAGTCACCTCGGCGCCCACCTTGCCGGTCGCCACCAGGGCGCCCTGCACGGTCGGCAGCTGACCGGAGGTGAACACCTGCCCGGCGGACGCGATCGCCGGAATGTAGGCGGCCAGCGGCGCCGCCACCGGCGGCAGGGTCAGCCCCAGCTCGGCCAGCCGCTGCGAGGGCGGCGGGCCGGCGACCTCCTCGTTCACCCGTCCTCCAACGGACGCTTCAGGTAGGCCACCAGGTTCTGCGGATTCGGCCCCGGAACCACCTGCACCAGCTCCCAGCCGTCGGCGCCCCACTGGTCGAGAATCTGCTTGGTCGCGTGCACCAGAACGGGCACCGTCACGTACTCCCACTTGGTCATGGGCCAACCCTAACGGCGAACACCGACACCTAAGCTGGGGCCCATGCCCGTCCGCCGTCCGTTGCACATCGTGACCGGCAAGGGAGGGGTCGGAAAGACCACCGTCGCACTCGCGCTGGCGCACCGGCTGGCCGGCGAGGGCGCCCGGGTGGTCGTCGCCGAGGTGGAGGGGCGCGGCGGCCTCGCGCTGGCCACCTCGCGCTCGGTGGGGCCGGAGCCGACCCGTCTGCTGAACCGTGGCAACGGGCAGGTGCTCGGCGTCCAGATCGATGCCCGCCGTGCTCTGAGCGGCTATCTGCAGCGCTACTACCACCTCGGTTTCGCCACCGGACTGCTGCAACTCGATCCGCTGGTCGACTTCGCCACCCGGATCGCTCCGGGACTGCGCGACATCCTGCTGATCGGGCAGGTCACCCATCTGGCCGATTCCCACCCCGACATCGACGCCCTGGTGCTGGACGCCCCGCCCTCGGGCCGGATCGGCTCGTTCCTGGGCGCCGGCGAGGGGCTGGCCGAGTTGACCGACGGCAGTCCGATCGCCGGCCAGGCCGAGTCGGTGATGGACGACCTGCGCGACCCGGGCTGCCAGGTGCATGTGGTCACGCTGCTCGACGAGCTGCCGGTGACCGAGGCGATCGAGACGGTGCAGGCGGTCCGCGACCTGGGGCTGGTGCCCGGAGCGCTGGTGGCCAACCGCTGCCTGGCGCCGCCGGAGGTGCCCGCACCGCTGCCGCCGGCCCCCGAGGGCATCACCGCCGGGCAGTGGAACGCGATGACCGCCGCGCTGCTCGCCGAGGCGGACCTGGCTCGCGGTCAGACCGCCTGGCTGGCCCTGCTCACCCATCGCACCGGGTTGGACGTCCGGCTGTTGCCCGACCTCGACCCCGGCACGGCGCCGTCCGACCGGCCGGCCGCGTTGGCCGACGCCCTGGCGGCGCTGTGAACGCCGACCTGGACGATCTGCTGCGCCGCGACGGGCTGCGCGTGCTGCTCTGCGTCGGAACCGGCGGCGTCGGCAAGACCACGCTGTCGGCCGCGGTCGCCGCCCGGGCCGCGATGCTCGGACGCCGGGTGCTGGTGGTCACCATCGACCCGGCCCGGCGGCTCGGCCAGGCGATGGGGCTGGACGCCCTCGCGCACGAGCCCAGCCCGGTGTCGCTCCCGGGAGCCGCTGGCAGCCTGCAGGCGATGATGCTGGACGTCCGGCACGCCTTCGACCGGGCGCTCACCGCGCAGGTGAGCGCCGCCGAGGCCGAGCGGATCCGGGTCAACCCCTTCTACAAGGCACTGGCCGAGACCTTCTCCGGCACCCAGGAATATGTGGCGATGGAGGCGATCGGCGAACTCCAGCGCCGCGCCGACGCGGGCGAGTGGGATCTGCTGGTCGTGGACACCCCGCCCAGCGCGTCCGCCCTCGACTTCCTGGACGGCCCGAGCCGGCTGGAGTCGCTGGCGCACAACCCGCTGCTCCGGGTGGTGCTGGGCCTGCCTCGCGGTCCGTTCGGCTTCCTGGACGCCGGCGCAGCCTTCGCCGGCCGGGCCCTGGACGCGATCCTCGGCGGACGGCTGTTCGGCGACCTGCGGACCTTCCTGAGGGTGTTCGAGCGGGCGGTGCTTGCCTTCGAGTCGCACGCCGCCGCGACTCGGCAGCTGTTGGCGTCCGAGGCGGCGGGATTTCTGGTGGTGGCCGCACCCCGTCCGGGTCCGGCGGCGGAGGCACTGGCGCTGGTCCGGCGGTTGCGCGCCGACCGCCTGCCGCTGCGGGGGGTGCTGGTCAATCAGGTCACCGTCCCGGTGGAGGTCGATCCGGAACGGCTGGCCGATGCGGAGGAATCCGCACCGGCCGCACAGCGGGCCGTGCTGCGGCATCATCGCCTGCGGCTGGCCCAAGCCGAAGCGGAGCACCGGGCCATCGCCGGACTGCTCCGCACCGGGGTGCCGGCGATCTCGATCGCGCGGCGGGACGGCGGGGTCAACGACCTCGCGTCATTACTTGCCCTGTTTGCTCCCCTCGAGCAGCAGCCGGCGCCAGGACTGGATGTCTGAGTGCTGGCGCAGCAGGCGACGGCGTTCCCGCTCGGTCATGCCGCCCCACACCCCCCACTCGATCCGGTTGTCGAGGGCTTCGGCCAGGCATTCGGCGCGAACTTCACATCCGTAACAGACGGTGCGAGCGCGCTTCTGGTCCGCACCGTCCGGAAACAAGTCGTCCTGCATACCGCGGCACTTGGCCAGCATCGGCCAACTGTCCATCTCCATCAGCGACAAGGTGGATCACCATCCGTGGTTGGTTGGATTCTTTACTACTACGCAGTGTAGTTGTCGTGATCGTCGATGACAAGACGGCCCATTCCGGGGCCCCTCACCGGACGCCGGCCGCGCGCCGCCGGGGCGAGGGTTTCGGAGCCGGCCAGGTACGTCACGTACTCTGGTGCCCATGCGCTTGGGGAAGAGGCTCTATTCGCTGGTCATGTTCTTGGTGGTCAGCGTCCTTGGCGGGCTGTTGGTGGCCGGTTTGGTGGTTCCGGTAGCGGGCATGGGCGCCGAGGTGGGCAAGGCCACCGCGGTGACGATGGACTCGCTGCCTGCCGAGTTGGCGACGCCGCCACAGGCACAGCGATCCAGCGTGCTGATGGCCGACGGCAAGACCCTGGTCAACTTCTACGACGAGTACCGCCAGTACGTGAAGTTGGACAAGATCGCCCCGATCATGCGGAAGGCGCAGGTCGCGATCGAGGACCACCGCTTCTACGAGCACGGCGCGCTCGACCTGCAGGGCACCATGCGGGCCCTGGTCAGCACGGTCAGGGGCAACACCCAGGGCGCCTCCACTCTCACCCAGCAGTACGTGAAGATGGCGCAGATCAGCGCCGCCGCCGCCCGTGGGGACGCCGAGGGTGTGCAGAAGGCGCAGGAGAACACCCTCACCCGCAAGATCCAGGAGCTGCGCTATGCGATGGCCCTGGAGAAGAAGTACACCAAGGACCAGATTCTGGAGTTCTACCTCAACATCGCCTACTACGGCGACGGCGCCTACGGCGTCGAGGCCGCCGCGATGAACTACTTCGGGGTGCACGCCAGCAAGCTGAACCTGCAGCAGGCCGCGATGCTGGCCGGCATGGTGCGCAACCCGGTCGGAACCAACCCGCGCACCCCGGGCCTGGAACTGGTCACCCTGCAGCGCCGCAACGACGTACTGGACCGGATGGCCCAGAAGGACGTCGCGGTGATCACCCCGCAGGATGCGGCGGCAGCCAAAGCGAAGCCGCTCGGCCTGGTCAAGGCCAAGTCAAAGCTGCACGGCTGCGGCAACAGCGAATTCCCGTTCCTGTGCGACTACGTGCGCCGCACTCTGTTGAAGTCCCCCAGCCTGGGCGCCTCCGAGGAGGACCGGGAGAACACCCTCTACCGTGGCGGCCTCACCGTCCGGACGATCATCGACCCGAAGGTGCAGCGCAAGGCCGAGAAGAGCATTCACAACTTCGTCGACCCGCGCGACCCGCTCGACGTGGTGAACGTGATGATCCAGCCCGGCACCGGCCTGATCGTCTCCATGGCGCAGAACCGGAACAAGATGGGCACCAAGAAGAGCCAGACCTACTGGAACTACGCGGTCGGCAACAAGATGGGCGGCGCCGGCGGCTATCAGGGCGGCTCCACCTTCAAACTGTTCGTCGCGGCCGCAGCCTTGAAGAACGGCCTGGGCGCCTACGGAACCATCAAGGTGCCCGGCTCGATGAACATTCAGGGCATGCGGTTCCAGTCCTGCCAGGGGCCGTTCAACTTCCCCACACGGCACTATGTCAAGGGCAGAGCCGGCACCTTCAACCTCTTCACCGGAACCACCAATTCGGTGAACGGCTACTTCACGGCACTCGAGTCGGCCGCCGGGTTGTGCGATTCCACCAAGATGGCGCAGGCATTGGGCCTGGAGATGGCGGTCGACCCCAAGGGCGACCTGCTGACCAGGACCTACAGCAACTATCCGGCGTTCACCCTGGGCGCGGTCGAGGTCACCCCGCTGTCGCTGGTCAACGCCTACGCCACCGTCGCCGCCCGCGGCATCCACTGCGACCCGATCATCGTCAAGTCCATCAAGGCCGCCGACGGCTCCACTCTCGAGGCGCCGAGCGCCAACTGCAAGCGGGTGCTGGACGAGGGCATCGCGGACGCCCTGAGCAAGATCTTCCAGGGCCCGTTCCGTTCCGGCACCGCGACGGCGGCCCGGATCCCGGGCTACACCCTCGCGGGCAAGACCGGCACCGTCGCCGACAACAAGGCGATCTGGACCGTCGGCTTCACCCGCAACCTGGCCGGCGGCGGGATGATCAGCTACTCCAGCGAGAAGCGTTTCAAGAAGTACTGGAGCGGCTACCGCGCACGGGTGTATATCCAGGGCGCCTACATGAAGTACTCGCACCGCAAGATCAAGGGCCAGTCCGGCCCCGAGGCCGGCCGATACATCTTCAAGCCGCCGTTCGCGATGGCGCTGAAGAACTACGACCGGAAGGCCTTCGTCGAGCCGCCCTACGGCATCCTCGCCGGCCGGAAGGTGGACGTGCCGGGCTGCTCCGGTGTGTACAACTGCAAGGCCGTGCTGGCCAATGCGGGTTTCGGCTCCTACACCGACTACGTGGCCAGTAACGCGCCGAAGGGCACCTTCCTGGGCATCAGCCCCGCCGGGGTGGCCGTCCGTGGCACCAGCATCCGGATCCTGATCTCGTCCGGCCCGGTGAAGAAGCCCGACCCCAAACCAGATCCGAAGCCGTCGGACAAACCCACGTCCAAGCCGTCCGAGAAACCGAAGACCGACCCGACACCGCCGAAGAAGAAATAGATGCTCGGAAAGCTCCTCGGCCGCCTCACCGCGGTCGGCGCGGCATGCCTGGCCTACGGATTCTGGGAGGCCCGGCATTTCGTGGTGCGCCGTCGCGAGGTACCGATCCTGCCGCCGGGTTCGGCGCCGCTGCGCCTGCTGCACGTCTCCGACATCCACCTGATGGCGCGGCAGCGGTACAAGACCGACTTCCTGCACGCGCTGGCCGGGCTGGAGCCGGACCTGGTGGTCACCACCGGTGACAACTGGAGCGAGCCGGACGCGTTGCAGCCGCTGCTGCGCGCCTGGGGACGGCTGCGCGACGTCCCCGGCGTGTTCGTCTTCGGCTCCAACGACTACGAGGCGCCGATCTTCCGGCCGCCGATGATGTACCTGGTGCGCTCCACCGAGGGCGAGGAGAAGGCGCACCGACCGCTGCCGTTCGACGAGCTGCGCGCCGCCTACTCCGAACGCGGCTGGGTGGACGTCAACACCTCGCGTGCGCAGATCACCGTCCGCGGCGTCACCTTCGAGTTCCGCGGCACCGACGACGCCCACCTACGGCGCGACGACTACGCCTTGGTGGCCGGCCCGCCGGCTCCCGAGGCGGACGTGTCGATCGGCGTCACGCACGCCCCTTACCTACGGGTGCTGGACGCCATGACCACCGACGGCCTCGACCTGATCCTGGCCGGCCACACCCACGGCGGCCAGGTCTGCGTCCCCTACTACGGAGCACTGGTCACCAACTGCGACCTGGACACCATCCGCGCCAAGGGCCTCTCCACCCACACCGCCGACGGTCGGACGGCCCAACTACACGTCTCGGCCGGCATGGGATCGTCCCCGTTCGCCACCTACCGGTTCGCCTGCCCACCCGAGGTGACGGTGCTGACGCTCATCGCCCGGGATTCAAATGGCTGATCGGGCCAGACTCGTATAGACTGCTCGACGGCCCTCGGGGCCATCGGGGTGTGGCGCAGCTTGGTAGCGCGCATCGTTCGGGACGATGAGGTCGCAGGTTCAAATCCTGTCACCCCGACCAGCGGGAACCGCTCTGGCTAGGAGAAACACTCCAAGTCAGAGCGGTTTCGCTGTTTCCGGCGGCCGCACGACCTGGGCACGAGCGTGCGCTCAGTCCCACGCCAGCGGATCGCGGTCCGTCGGGCCTTCGGTGATCAGTTCGATCAGGGCAGCCAGGTCATCGAGGGTCGTCCCGACCGGCAGCCGGGCAGAGACCGCCATCCACGAACCCGGCCGCTGGCCGCGTCCGACATGGCGACCCTGGTCGAACGAGACCGGCAGCGTCCTGCCGCGCTCGCCCGGCACGACCGCATAGCTCAGCAGCCTGCCTTGTGGGATCGCCATTCGCGCGACGCGCGGCGGCCGCATGCCGCCCTACCCTAAGGCGCGACCGTTCTGTTACAGAGCGCCCCTACCGGCGCCATGGCCGAGCAGGGCTACGCCATCTCTATCGAGATTTCCCGATAGACTTCGAGTATCGTGAAATCATGATACGAACCAGGTTCGCATGAAGCGCCACACGGCTCGCCTACGAGCGCCCGCGGACTTCGGACTGGCGGTCCAGCAGGCGCGGCTGGCGCGTGGACTGTCCCAGAGCCAGCTGGCCGCCGAACTGGGCGTCACCCAGAGTGCCATCAGCGAGATCGAGTCAGGCAAGTCGACCATCTACCTGCGTCGCCTCCTCAGCATCGCCAGGGCTACCGGATTGGAGTTGAGCGCAAGCTGGGAGGACGCCGATGCGACTCGCGGTTGAGCTCTACGACACGATCATCGGGACACTGAATGGCGACTTCCGCAGCTTCGACTTCGCCCCGAGCCCGGAGGGGATCGACCGCTTCGGAACGAACAGTCTCATCCTCTCGACCACGATTCCGCTCGCCCCCAGCCAACGTCGCGATCGAGCGACTCGGCGCCGCAACTGGTTCACAGAACTACTGCCCGAAGGTGACCAGTACGACTACATGCTGACCCAAGGACAGCTCGGACGAGACGACACCCCGGCATTTCTTGCTCGCTACGGCCGCGATGTCGCCGGCGCGCTGCAGATATGGGATCTGGACGACCCAACCGAGCCCAAGACCCAGTCGATCAGGCTTGTGAGTCGCGGCGAGGTCCGCGACCTGCTGGAGGATCCCATCGGCTCCCCGCTGGCGAACGACGTGGACTCGGGGAAGTCGTCACTGGGTGGAGTCCAGCCGAAGGTGGTTCTGGCACGGACCACGAACGGCTGGGCCCAAGCACTCGGCGGCTATCCCACAACGCACATCCTCAAACCACAGCTCAGTGGCGACAAGGAAACCGTCATCTTCGACGAGGAGTACGGCCTACGCCTGGCGCGCCGCGTGGGCCTGAATACGTTCGACGCCTGGATCGAGGACTTCGACGGCCTGCCTGCGATCGTCATCGAGCGCTTCGACCGAGATCACGGCCACCGTGTGCACCAGGAAGACTTCAGCCAGGTTCTCGGCGCCAGCCGCAATGAGAAGTACCAAGAGGTCGGTGGAGTCGTCAGTCTCCATCGAGCCGCGGCAGCACTCAGGAAGTTCGCTTCGGACGCCGACCTGCGCAGCTTTGCTCAGATGGTCGTGCTTTCGGTAGCTATCGGCAATCTCGACATGCACACGAAGAACCTCGGGCTGCTTCACCCCGCCGACGGCGAAGTGACACTCGCCCCTGCCTATGACGTGGTACCCCAGGTACATCTCAAGAACGACGGCAGGCTCGCTTTGGCGGTCAACAAGAAGTACCGGCACCGCGAGGTCGTCCGAAACGACCTGGTGGCGGAGATCACCTCCTGGGGGCTGGTTCGTGCGACGAGGGTGGTCGACGACACACTGGAGGAACTCACCACGCTCGCCGCTGCGGAGACCCCTCTTCCCGGCGCATTCGGACATCTACAGGAGCAGATTCTCGGGTTCACCGAGAACCTCCGCAACGGCAGGCCCGTCGGAGACCGCCTCACCTAGGGCCTGTTATGTAAGTCGTTTGAGCCAGTCGTTGATGACGGCGAGGTGGATGGTGGCGGTGTAGCGGACGGCGAGTTTGTCGTAGCGGGTGGCGAAGGCTCGGTGGTGTTTGAGCTTGTTGATGCCGCATTCGACGGCGTGGCGGTCGTGGTAGCGGGTGGGGTCGAATGCGGGTGGTCGGCCGCCTCGGCGGCCGCGGCGTTTCCGGTGACCGGCCTGGTCGGCCGGGATGGGGATGGTGGCCTTGATGTGACGCGCACGCAGCCAGGCCCGGTTCGCTTTCGAGGAGTAGGCCCGATCGGCCAGTACCCGGTCAGGGCGTCGGCGTGGCGCGCCGACCGGGTTCGCGACCGTGATGTTGTCCAGGACGCGGGTGAACTCGGGACTGTCACCGGCTTGTCCGGCGGTGATGTGGAACGCGAGCACGCCTCGGTCTTGGTCGCAGGCCAGATGAGTCTTGGTGGACCAACCACCCCGCGAGACCCCGAACCCGTGATCAGCAGGTTCACCCACCACTCGGAATGCTGAGTCGCGTCGCGCGCCGGCGGCGTGGATGTGTCCTCGGCTGGTGGTGGAATCCACCGATACCTGCCATTTCACCTTGCCAAGGGTCTGTGCAGCGGCACGCAACGCGGCCTCGATCTGTGCCCACACCCCGGTCACTTGCCATAGTGCGAACAGGGCATACACCCGCCACCACGGCCCGTAGACCGCGGGCACATCACGCCAGGGACAGCCGATCCGGGTCCGGTAACGCGCCCCATCGATCAGGCCGCGCAAGGGCCATCGGCGGGGGCGGCCCCGGCCGGTGGGTGCCGGGAGGACCGAGCAGAGCAGGTTCCACTGTGGGTCGGTCAGATCATGGCGGCGGGCAGCGTCTATCGTGGACACGAGGCCTCCTGGGGAAGAAGGAGCTTGCTTCGACACCAACCCGTCTACCCCGGGAGCCTCACCCCCTCGCGCACCGACACGCGACACCCCACAAGCCACTTCCGTAACAGGCCCTAGGCCCCGATTGGGGCCAATTTGGGGCAAGCGAACACCCTAGTCAGAGCGATATACCGATTCTCGGATTTCCTGCCGATCAGGAGGTTCCCAAGGGTCAGCAGCGCCGGTCCTTTGGCAGCATCAGCGCCGAAGGGGGTACTTCCGTGCGCGTTATGTCGGCCCGGATCGGCAGCGCTATGAGGCTCCGAACCTGTTTTCCGAGCGGATCGACGCCGAGTTCTGGTTGGGTGAGGTGCACCGCTCGATCTCGCGCCAGGAGTGGCGTCCGCCGGTGAAGGTGAAGGGTCAGCCGGACGACCTGGACACCCTCGCCGGCTACGCGCGGCAATGCCTGGCCGAGCGCGAACTGACCCCGCGGACGCGTGAGGAGTACGGCCGGCTCCTGGAGAAGCTGATCGCCCCAACGCTCGGGAGTTTCAAGCTGAAGTACCTAGAACCTGACCAGATCCGCCGCTGGTACTCCACGGTGCTGTCGGCGGATCGTCCGGTACAGCGCAAGCACGCCTACTCGCTGCTGCGCTCGATCCTGCGGGAGGCCGAGGACGAGGGCCTGATCGACCGCAATCCGTGCCGCGTCCGCAACGCTGGCAAGGTGCACCGGACCCGCGACATCGAGCCGGCCACGCCCGCCGAACTCAACACGCTGCTCGACCTGCCGGCCAAACAGGGGCTGCCGGTGGTCCTGGCAGGTTGGCGCAACCTGAGGTCGAGGGAGTTCGTGGCCTGCGTTGGCGCGACCTGGCCCTGACCGAGGCCGTTGTGCGCGTCCGGCATGCGGTGGCGGACCAAAGGCCAGGTGCATGTCGGCGCGCCGAAGACGGCGGCCGGCACCCGGGACGTCGGCATTCCGCCGCACCTGATCTCGTACCTGGCGAAGTACGGGGCCGTGCTCCCGGTGACCGGACGCGACGGCTTCCTCTTCCCCGGCGGAGACGGCGTCTCGCCGATGTCGGAGAAGGCGCTGCGCTACGCGTACGGCAAGGCCCGCAAGGTCATCGGCCGGGAGGACCTGACCTTCCATGACATGCGCCACTCCGCGGCGTCGCTGGCTGGCATGACCGGGGCAACGACCGCCGAGTTGAAGGCGATGATGGGCCACGCCACCGCCGGGATGGTCGAGCGCTACCAGCACGCGACACGGGCGTCCCGGTCGCGGCTGGCCGAGAACATGAGCAAGCTCGCGGAGATCGGAGGCCCGTCTGCGCGACCCGGTCGTCGGGTGGCAGATCTTCACATCCCCTGGGCCCTCCATGTCCGGATCGGGCTCCTTCTGAGGCTTAAGGGACTGCGGAAGGAGATCAAGATGGAACTGCAGCGCTACGAGTCTCTGGCCCAGGCGGCGGAACGGACGGGGATCAGCCGGAAGACCTTGCGACGCCGGATCGCGTCCGGCCAACTGCCGGTCTTCTCGAGCGGACGGCGCATCCTCCGCGTCCGTCCCGAGGACGTCGACGCGATGCTGCGTCCCTTCTGGCTCGGCTGAGTCGAGCACTGCTGAGCTCGCTGCGGCACCGCCTGGATCTCCCGACAGGTCGGGCGAACCTTCACGTTCGGCAGCTCAAAACCGCAAGTTTCGTTGCTCAAATCTGCAAGTTCTCGGGTAGCGTTGAGTCATGACACCACCAGAGCCGTACCCTCGGCACGCCGCCGTCACAGTCCGCGAGGCGATGGGTGACACGCCGATCACGATCATCCAGGGCGCCCGTCAGGTGGGCAAGAGCACGCTGGCTGCGATGGTGGCCGCCGAAGCGCCTGAGGTGGTCTCGGTGACCTTGGACGACCCCGCCGTGCTTGCCGTTGCCGAGTCCGACCCGGTGTTCTTCGTGGAGCAGGCCGGTGAGGGCTTGCTCGTCATCGACGAAGCCCAACGGGCGCCGGGCCTGATCCTGCCGTTGAAGGCCAGCGTTGATCGGGACCGGAGACCCGGCCGCTTTCTTCTCACCGGGTCCGCCGATCTCCTCCAGGTCAAAGGAGTCGGCGATTCCCTCGCCGGACGCGCAGAGACCATCGAACTGCTGCCGTTGAGCAAGGGGGAACTGGGCCGTCGTGCGACACCGGAGGACTTCGTCGCCTGGGTCATGGCGGGGGCGGCCTCGGGCAGGTTCTCCGCCATCGAGCCGGACACGATCGTGCGCGGGGGGTACCCCGAAGCAGTCCAGCGCACCCCGAACCGGGCCGCACGATGGTTCGACGCCTACATCGAGCGGTTGGCCGACCACGACGCTCGCGACCTCCAGCAAGGGGGCTACGCCGACCACATGCGGACCCTGCTGCGTCTGATCGCCGCTGGCGGGCAGGCGGAGATCGTCAAGGCCAAGCTCGCTCGCACGATCGGCGTCTCCGAGAACAGCGTGGAGGCGTACCTTCGGCTCGCCTCGACGATGCGGCTTCTGGTCCTCCTTCCTCCATGGACGAGGTCGCCGCGCGGTCGCATCGCGCGCCGTCCCAAGGTCGCCCTGAACGACACTGGCTTGTCCGCCCATCTCACGGGCTTCACCAGCGCCGCAGCCGGCACTGTGGGGGGACGCGAGTACTTCGGAGCCCTTGCCGAGCAGTGCGTCGCGCTGGAGTTGCGAAAGCAGTCCGCCTGGACTCAGCAGCCGTTCCAGCTGTACCACTACCGTGACCTCGACGGCTTGGAAGTCGACATCGTCGCCGAGCTCCCGGACGGTCAACTACTGGCTATCGAGGTGAAGAGCACGCGAACGGTCACAGAGCAGTCCTGGTCGGCGCTGGAGCGCTTCCGCAACCGATACCCAGACCGGAAGACCACGGGGGTCGTCCTTCACGGGGGTACTCAGGTCGCACACCTTCACGGCTGGTTGCACGTGCTGCCGATGCGGAGCCTCTGGGATCACTGAACCTCGCCGAGCGCGTCGCAAACGCCGAGGCGACCTGGCCGACCCGGGTGGGGGAGTCTGCTCAGCGGTTCGAGCCGTCCACGCGCTGGAGGTAGTGGTCGACCAGGTTGCGCATGGGATCGTCGAGCGTCGGCAGATCGCGGTTGTAGAGCAACCCGGTGGCGAGCTGCATGGTCAGCTCGTCGAGGAGGGTGACCCACTCGGAGACGTCTCGTTTGTGCGGGCGCCCCGGGGACGCGGTGGCCCGGTCGACGGTCTCGGGGGAGACGGAAAGCGCCGTTCGGATCATGGCGTCGGAGAGGATCTGGCGGTCTCCAGCGGGGGCGCTCAACCCCTGTTCTTCGATGCGTGCGAGCGCGTCCATGAGCAGTTCGAGCCGCCTCGCGACCATCTCGACGACCGCGTCGCGATCGAGGTTTCGCTCGATCTGCTGGCGCCGTTCCTTCTCCCAATCGCTGAGTCGAGCGGCGGGTGAAACGCCCTTCACAACCTCGGGTTTGACCCCGACGATCTCGTTCCGCGGCGCTCAATGGACGCCTCGAACCGGCACACAGCGGCGCTGTACAGGCTCCACACCTGGGACGGCTAAGCCAGGGCGTAGACCGGGTTTGGGCTGGTGTCGATGCGCGGGCGCATGCGTACGCTCCCAGAGGTCGCACCGTGGAGCTCGTTCAGGGACTCCGGGTGTCGTAGGAGTTGGTCTGCTCGAAGAAGCCGCGCTGAACAGTGGCGCTCACCTCGAGCTTCCTTCCGGGCACGCTGTTCCTGCCTCTGGGCGGCCGGCCGAGACCGACACGGAACGGGAGTCGGCACCCCGTGACTGAACAGCACCGGGACCGCAGAGATACCATGCAGGTATGACTGAAATGGCTACCATCAAGGTTCCTCGCGTGGTGCGTGACCGTGTTCGGGACGCCGCCCGGGCGGCGCACCTGACCCAGGGGCAGCTCATCGAGGAGATGCTGGAACAGCGCCGCAAGGCTGAGTTCTGGGCTGCGCTCGAAGCCGAGAGTCCTGACCAGGAGTATTTGGACGAGCTTGCCGAGGCGGACGCGGCATTCGCCGGTGACGCCGAGGAGTCCATCGCCCGGTTCGAGGCGGGTCAGTGACCCAGGTGGTCGCCCGCGGTGATGTCGTCTGGGCGAACATGGACCCGACCGTCGGCCGCGAGCAGGCAAAGCACCGGCCTTGGCTGGTGTTGTCCGAGCCAGCGCTTCACCGCGCCCGCGGCCTGCTCATCGCCGTGCCGCTGACGCACACCGACCGCGGCTGGTCCACGCACGTAAAGCTCACCTCGAGTGGCTCGACCACCGTGGCGATGTGCGAACAGGTCAAGTCCATGTCGATCAACCGAGTCACCCGTGTCGACCGCGCGCCGTACTCGCCGACTCAGGTCGATCAGGTTCACCAGATCCTCGTGTTGCTCACCGGCGGTAGGTAAGCAGCGGCTCAGTGGTGGCTGATCGACTCGGGTGGGAGGGTGAAGTCCGTGCGGCCATCGACAGACTCGATGCCGGCGCCGAGTCGGACGGTTGTTCCCTTGTGGCGACGCCGTAGCACCTCAGCGTCGATCCATAGCTCTCGTGGATATGTTGACGACGGGGAGAGTTCTTCCGCGGTCAGAACGGGCACCTTCTCGTGCACGACGTGGACGGCACCGTCGACATCGGTAAGGGTGAACTCGACGAAGCCGGGCTGGTGGTCGTCCAGCCAGTGGGTGACGACTCCTCGGACGGCGGACATTGCGACAGCCTGCCAGAGGTGGATGGTGCTGGCCGCGGCAAGGAGTACGGCATGCCATTGCCATACGATCGGGGAGTGGCTGACCTGTTCCCAGGGCGTCCGTGGTCGGACATCATTGCGACTTATGAGTCCCGGCTCGAGAACGGGGCTCTGTTCGTGTCGCCGATGCTGGACGTTGCGCGCAGCGTCGTGGCGGAGCAGGCGGATAGTCAACTGGTTGGTCACACCTCGATGAATGATCTGCTGGTCACCTCGCTGCCCCTGGGTGAAGGGCCGATTGATCACGTGCGGGTGTCCTCGCGTGGCTCGGGAACTGTGCGGATTAGTCACATGTCGTTTCGGGGCCGGGACGACGACATCACCAGGCCGACCTCGGAAGCCCTGCCGCTCTTCTGGCGGTTCATGATCGAGAAGTACGGTGTTCATCCTGCCCGTGACCGGCGCGGAAGGTCGGGAGCGTGAGGGCGACGACACTGGAGTCGGCGCTCACTGGCCCGGAAGTCGAACGCGAGGCTTGATCTGCTGCTTGAGGTAGTTGCTTGACCGAACCGAGCAATCTTAGTATCTAAGCATGCGTGAAGATTCGAAGAGATGCACACTCGGGCCGGAGAGTCAGTACGCGGACTTCGCGGCCGAGGTGTTCTCGCTGCTCTCCGATGCCACTCGGGTGCGGATCATCCTGGCGCTGCGCGAGGGGGAGCTGCCGGTGGGTGAGTTGGCCGAGTTGGTCGGCAAGTCGCCGACGGTGGTGTCGCAGCATCTGGCGAAGCTGCGGTGGGGCAAGATCGTCCGGGCCCGGCAAGAGGGCACCCGGGTGTTCTACAGCCTGATCGGCGAGCACGCCCGTCAGCTGGTCAGTCACGCGGTGTTCCAGGCCGAGCATGTCGTGGACGCCATTCCGCCGCACCATCGCGCCGGGGGCGCCGGGGGAGCGGCCCCGTCCGGGGCTGACGACGAGGGCGAGCGGTGAGCGTCGACACCGTGCCGGCCACCGAGACGGGCGCGGCTCCGAGCCTGGCGAGCCTGTGGCGAAGGATCGATCGAGGCGACCTGGCTCGGACGCTGTTCGTGGCGGTGTGCGCTCTCGCCGTGGCGCTGGGTCTGACCTGGCCCTGGCCGCAGGTGCCGCTGATCGCGGTCGTCGGGCTGGTTGTCGGGTGTTGGCCGATCCTGACCGAGGCGCTGCACGACGCCCGGGAGCGGCGGATGAGCATGGAGCTGTCCATGCTGATCGCGATCGCGGCTGCGGCGGCGATCGGTGAGTGGACGACGGCCCTGGTGGTGACCACGTTCGTGCTGGCCGCGGAGATCCTCGAAGACCTCTCGATGGACCGCGGGCGGGACGCGCTGACCGATCTGATGGCGTTCCTGCCCGAGACCGTGCAGATCCGCCAGGGCGGTGACCTGATCACGGTGCAGTTGGCGGACGTCCGGCCCGGGCAGGTTGTGGTGGTCGGGCCGGGCGGACGGATCCCGGTCGACGGCACGGTGGTCGCCGGGCGGTCCACGGCGGACCAGTCCCGGATCACCGGCGAATCCCTGCCGGTGGACATCGCGGCCGGGGACGAGGTGTTCGCCGGTTCGATCAACCACGTCGGCGCTGTCGAGATCCGTGCCGAGAAGGTCGGCACCGAGTCGTCCTTCGGGCGCATCGTGGCGGCGGTGCGGAAGGCCCAGTCGTCCGAGCCGCCGGTGCAGCGGCTGGCCGACCGGCTCGCCGCCTGGCTCATCTACCTCGCGCTGGCCGGCGCCGCGATCACCTACCTGCTGACCCGCGACGTCACGGCCACGATCGCCGTCGTGGTGGTGGCGGGCGCCTGCGGCATCGCGGCGGGAACTCCGCTGGCGGTGCTGGCGGCGATCGCCCGGATCGCGCGTACCGGGGCCTTCGTCAAGCACGGTGCGCACCTGGAGGCGCTCTCCGCGGTGGACACCGTCGTGTTCGACAAGACCGGCACGCTGACCACCGGGACGCCCGCGGTGGTGGACATCCGCCCGTCCGGGGATCTGACTACCGAGGGACTGCTGATGCTGGCTGCGGCCGCCGAGTCCTACTCGGAGCACCCGCTCGGGCAGGCGATCGTGGCCCACGCCCGCGCCCAGGGCCTACCGATCGGTCCGTGTGAGGGCTTCGCCTACCAGCCGGGGCTCGGCGTGACCGCGACCGTCGCCGGGAGATCGGTCACGGCGGGGAACCCGATGCTCGTCACCGGCGCCCCGGAACGGATCGAAGGCCAAGGCATCGCCACCGCGGTACACGTCGGCGTCGACGGACGCTACGCGGGCACCATCCTGCTGGCCGACACCCTGCGCGACTCGGCCAAGGCCGCGGTCGCTGAACTGCGCCGACGGGGTCTGCGCACCCTGATGATCACCGGCGACACCGAGCCGACCGCCCGCGCGGTCGCCGCGGAACTGGGCATCGACGACGTCCGGGCCGGTCTGCTGCCCGAGGAGAAGCTGACCGCGATCGACGCCGAACGGGCCGCCGGTCACCGGCTCGCGATGGTCGGGGACGGCGTCAACGACGCCCCTGCCCTGACCCGGGCCGATGTCGGCATCGCGATGGGATCGGGCACCGACATCGCCCGCGAGAGCGCCGACGTGATCCTGATCAGCTCCGACCTCGACGACCTGGTCGGCACCATCCACACCGCCCGCCGCGCCCGCCGCATCGTGATGGTCAACTTCGCCGGCACCATCGCCGTCGACCTCATCGGCATCGCACTGGCCGCTCTCGGCTACCTGAGCCCCGTTCTCGCCGCGTTCATCCACGTCGGCTCGGAGACCGCGTTCATCCTCAACTCCGCCCGCCTCATCCCCGGACGCCGCATTCGCCAATGACTCGAATGTGGCATGGAGCGTGTGCACCGTTTGGCCCGGGTTCTTCATGGATCAACGCCAGTAGTCGTAGTGTCGAGGCTGCCGCAGGTTCGAGTCCTGTCGCCCTGACCGCTGGAATATGGCTCTGGCTAGGAGATTTATTCGGAGTTTGCTATGGTTCGAGCGATCTTGCACAACATAGGAGCGGAACATTGATCGAGTTCCGGGCTCCGAACCGAGCCGAGATGGCGCTCCGACAGGAGTGGCTGGCCGACCCGGAGTTCATGTCCTACAACGCTGGTTGGGCCGTGGAGTTCGCCGGCTACCACCGCGATACCGGCTGCGTGGACTTCCCACCTGAGGTTCGGGGTGTCTGGTACCACGTCTGGGTGGGTGGCGTTGATCGCGACTACTGGTTCGTTGAGGACGCCCGGCAGCACATCGTGGGTCACGCGCACTACCGGATCGAGATCGATGAAGATGGGCGGCGAGTTGCGGAGATCGGAGCGTCGATTCACCCGGATCACCGACGCCGAGGGCTCGGCCTGGCGACCTTCGCCGAGTTGGTGCGGCGCCTCAAGTCCCCCGGACGAGTCGACGTGGTGCGGAACAGCTTCGAGGAGACTCGAACGGGTGCTGTGAGAATCCACCTGGCACTTGGCTTCAGGCCGGTGGACGTCGATGCTGGCTTGGACTCCGGCCGGCCGGTCACCACCTACGAGTTGGCATTCGGCTCGCTGTCAGCCTGAGCGTCGGACGCGAGAGGCTCCCTGTCCAGGGACGGCCCGTCCATCTATCGGCGGCCAGGACTGCTCAGTCGGCACTGATCTCGTGGGCCTCGATCCAGCTCTGGATCTGGTCGGTAGCGATGATGCCGAAGGCGAGCCGGGCGGCCTTCGCCTCGATCGTCGGGTGGAACTCGGTGCCGCCGAAGCCGGCGTAGGGTGCGGCTGCTGCGGCTTCGAGAAGTGCCTCGTCCCGCACCCCTTCAGCGCCACCGGTCTCAGCGAGTGCGTAGGCGTGCAGGACACGGAGGTGTTCGGTGTCGAGGTGGATCACCGGGCGAGCGCCTCGAAGGCGGCCCGGTGGTCGGCCATGTAGTGGCGTGCGACCGCGAGGACGTCTTCGTTGCTGGCTCGCTCCGACTCCCTGGCGGCGGGGTAGCTGATGACGATGTAGGCAGGCTTGTTGTTGCGGGTGACGATCACGGCCCCGTTGGCGTCGACCTGGCGGGCGACGAGGGAGAAGTTCTTGTTGGCGTCGCTGATGGCGATGGTGTTCTCAGGGTCGGCGAGCACGATGGCCTCCACTCGAAGTAGGTTGGATCCATCCTACCAACCTGCGCTGGGACGATTCAGGGTGCCCGTCACCAGTGGTCCGGAAGCCGGACGCGAGACTCAAACACCCGACCGCTCGAGGCCGGGGGAGGTGTAGATGCCTCGATGAAGCGGGGCAGCCAGCTGCTGAGTGCGACGGAAACGCTATCCAGGCAGCTTCGCCTGCGGAGGCTCGCTCGGGTCGACCTTGGTGGTTGAGCCGATCTCGCTGTAGTGGCCGATCAGGTCGGGGGAGCCCCAGTCGGTGCGGTTGGCGGTGCCGTCCGGCCAGATCACGATCGCATTCTGCAGACCGACCAGGATTCTGGTCACCTCCACGGTGGTGCCGGTGTTCAGCGTGTAACGGACGCCCAGGGTCTCTTTCCCGGCCGCATCGCCGGTGGCGTCCGACCGCAGGGGACTGACCGGCATATCGGTGAACATCGTCACCAGTTCCTGCACCGGCTCGCGGCGGGTGTCGGAGTTCTCGATGGTCACCTTGCTGATCGGGTCGGCGCTGTCGCCCCAGGTGTAGCCGTACAGCTCGACCTTCGCGACGTCCGTGGCCTTGACGCCGAGGGACCGCTTGGTCTGGAACAGGCTGCAACTGGCGACCAGCGCGGCAACGATCACCAGGCACGCGGCCCGCAGCACACGGCCGGTCACTTGAGCCTGAAGCGGGCGTTCGAGCCGATGACGCCACCGTTCAGCACGATGTCGGTATAGCCCGACCAGCCGTAGTGGGTGATCAGGTAGCCGCCCTTGGTCTCGCCGTAGGCCACCACCGCATGGGCACCTTTCTTCTTGTTGCCGGTGGGCAGGTTGCCGAACACGATGACCGGGTAATTGTTGCGCACCTCGCTGAACATGCCGATGTTGCTCAGAGCCCAGGACGACACGTACCCGGCACCCTGCTTCTTCGCGTTCCACGCGAGGCGTCCCTCGATGTCGGGCGCCCAGGTGCCGTTGCCCTTGTCGCCCTGCAGATAGGTCGCGAAGTTGGGCGACGCGGTCATGTTGGTTCCGCTGCGGTACTTGGACGGCAGCAAAACGCGAGCCGACGAGCGGGCATGCCAGTACCGGGTGACGATGGAGCCCGCGACCCAGCCGCAGATGCCGGTGCTGTTGGGGTAGATCCGGCTGCCCGTCACGTAGCTGTAGCTCGTGACGCGGCTCTTGATGTCGCTGGAGACGACGTGGCTCAGTTCGCCGTACTTCACGCCCGTCGGGGACGCGCCGCGGAGCGAACGCCTCGTCAAACCCTGCACGCGCGCCCGGTCGAGGGTGGAGACCTGCAGGGTGTCGTGGGCGACCCCGGCTGCGTCGCGCGCCACCGCCCGGAGCTCCGCCGCCCGTGTGATCGATCCTGTCATCAGGTCGACAGCATTGGACGAGTCGAAGGCGAAGTACTTGCCGGGGCCGCGATGAAGAACCCCGCCGCGAGGGCCACCTGGACGATGCTGAGCAGGTACCTTCCGCCGGTGTCGGTGACGAAGAACTGCGCGGCGAACAGTGCGGCAAGGCCGAGCGCCGACCACCAGTGGAAGCGCAGCGCGATGATGATCGCGACGCCGAGCAGCGTCTGCGTCGCGGTCAGCACGAACTCCTCGACCTGCCGGCCGTCCATCGGCAGCGCGGTCGTGCCGCCGCCCACCCAGTAGGCGACGGGCAGCGAGCCGACCAGCAGGCTCCACTGATTCACCTTGGACGCGATCAGCGTCCCGATCGCGGCGGCACCCATGCCGCGCAGCGCGAACATGACGGCGATGATGAACTCTGGGGCCTCGGACGCCAGCGGCGCCAGCCACTGCACCAGGAAGTAGCTGTCGATGCCCAGCGCGGACCCGGACGAGACCAGGGCTTCGGCGAACGGCTCCGCTGAGGACAGGATGATCGCCGCGGAGACCAGGAACAGCGCCACGACGGTGATCCGGCGCGGTCGGGCGTCCATTCCCGCGATCAATGCGGCCGCTCCGACGAACTCCTCCTCCTCCTCCTCGTCGTCGTGGACCTGGCTGGCCCGCCACAGATAGAGGCCGAACACGGCGATCAACCCGATGCCGAGCCACAGCGGAATGCTGCCCAGGGCCGGGATCGCGAAAGCCCCCACGGCCAGAATCGCCAAGAAGCCGATGTCGATTCGGCTCTCGTCGGGCAGCCGCAGGGAACCGGGATGGCGTCGTGTCCCGGCGGTGTGTCGGCGGGCTACCAGATAGGCCACGATCACCACCAAGGGCCAGCCGAATCCCAGCAACAGGCGATTCGAGCCGGTCATGTTCGCCGCGGCGAAATGGGTGTATCCGGCGTCCGAGCCGGCCCGGAAGGCGTAATACAGGTCGACGGCATATTCGGGAAGCACGGCGATCAGCGCCAGCAGCGCAATCGCCAGCGTCCCCGAGATGTCCTTCTGCGCGGCCTCCGCCGCCCAGGCCAGCAGAAATGCCGCCGACACCACCGAGGCGCCGAAGATGAACAGGTCTGCGATCGGTGCCAGCTGTGTACCGGTCATGCGCAGGGCGATCGCGGGAGCCGCGATCAGCAGGCACAGCAGAACGCGTCGAGCAAGAGCAGTTGGCATTGAGAAGTCCTCACCCATGCCGCAGCCGTAGAACGAGTCCCCGGCGACGACGGATCAGCCGAAGGTCTCGTTCGCCCCGCTTGTGCGAGGTGCTACGCCGGACCATCTCGGATGACGATCAGCATGTCGACGCAGCGCGCCCGGCCGCGGCCGGGCGGAACTACTCCCCTTCGATCGCCAAGGCTTCCCGACGCCGATCGGGTGTGTCTACGGACAACTCAATGTTTGAAGGTTCAAACACTTGCTCGGGTGGGCCGACCCTCGCCTGCGGCGAGGCGAGATCGGCGGGTTTCCACGCGGTGACGCGTTCCGGTCGCCATGCGGACGGCTTCTCGTATTCTGAGCAGGTGAGTACATCCACGGCCCCGCGCGGGTCTCGTCGCAAGCCGCCGCTGCTGATCGCCGGGTTGGTCGTCGTCGTGTTCGCGATCCTGGTCCTCGTCGCGCAACAGACCCCGCAACGGCCCCAGGCGGAGGCGAGCCCGCCGCCGAGTACGACCGCGACGAGTACTGCCAGCGCGTCCCCGCAGCGGGCCGAGCTCTCCATCGTCCGACGGGACGCGAAGGACCCGGCGGCCATCGGTGACGTCAACGCGCCGGTCGTGCTGCTGCTGTGGACCGACCTGCGGTGCCCGTTCTGCGCCTTGTTCGACCGCGACACGCTGCCGACCATCGTCCGCGATTACGTTCAGACCGGCAAGGTCCGCATCGAGGTGCATCCGGTGGCGTTCTTCGGCGAACAATCCGGCGATGCGGCCGTGGCCGCTCAGGCCGCCGGTGAGCAGGGCAAGTTCTTCGCGTTCCTGAATGCCGTCTACGCCGAGGCGCCGGAGAAGGGCCATCCGGAACTCCCGCGGCAGCGGCTGATCTATTTCGCCAAGAAGGCCGGCGTGCCCGATATCAAGCAGTTCACCGCCGATCTCGGTCGATCTGATCTCCGCCAAGCCGCTCAGCAGAGCACGCAGGGGGCGCAGAGCCTCGGCGTGAACAGCGTCCCGTTCTTCGTGGTCGGCAATACCGCTGTCGCCGGCGCGCAGCCCATCGAGGTCTTCCGCCGATTCCTCGACGATGCGATCGAGCAAGCGGCCTGATCGATGGAACTCGGCCTGCTGGGGGCATTCCTCGGAGGTGTGCTCACGCTGCTCAGTCCCTGTTCGGTCATGTTGCTGCCGGCGTTCTTCTCGTTCGCGTTCACCGGGCCGGCGACCCTGATCGCCCGCACCGGCGTGTTCTACCTCGGCCTGATCACCACCCTGGTGCCGCTCGGGATTCTCGCCGGAAGCCTGGGAGCGTTTGTGAATCACAACCGATCCGGCGTGGTGGCCATTGCGGCATGGATCGTGGTGGGGCTCGGCGCCCTGATGCTGTCCGGGGTTTCCTTGCCGGCGCTGTCTCGGGAGCGCAGTGCCTCGGGAACATCGAACGCCGCGGTCTATGCGCTGGGAACCGTCTACGGGCTTGCCGGGGTCTGTGCGGGGCCACTGCTCGGCGCCGCGCTCACCTACGCGGCCCTGGGCGGCAATGCGGTCGTCGGCGGGATCGTTCTGTTCGCCTTCGCCGCGGGCATGACCTTCCCGCTGCTGCTCCTCGCCCTCGCCTGGGGCCGGTTGCCATTCGTGCAACGCCTGGTCCGTCCCCGCGAGATCAGGCTCGGCGCCTGGCGCAATACCTGGACCGCGGTGATCGGCGGCGTCCTGACCATGGTGGTCGGCGTCGTGCTGCTCGCCACGGACGGCACCGCATCACTCGGCGGTGTGCTGGGCGTCTCCGATCAGTTCCGGCTCGAATCGTGGGTGATGCGGGTGAGTGCCGCGGTGCCGGACGGGGTGGTGGCCGTGGTCGCCGCGGCTGCAGTCATCGTCGGGTGGATCATCGGACGCCGCCGCAGTAGAGCGGCGACCCGCCATCGTGCCGATGGACGCATGCGGAGTTGACCGTTAGGGAAGCGCTGATCAGCGCTTCCTTAGGCAGACACGAAGCGCGGGCCCCCATCCTCACCGGAGGTGGAGGGCCCGCGCTTCGCGTGGCTGTCGACTAACGCGCCGTGTTGTACGCCTCGCGGATCACCTTGCTGATTCGGCCCCGATCGGAAACCTCGAAGCCGTTCTCGCGAGCCCAACGGCGCATCGCGTCGAGCTGCTCCCGGTCGGTGCGTGCGGGACGCGTCGCGCGGCCGGCCCGCTTTTGCCCGCCGACGCGACGAGCAGCCCCCACGTAGATGCCGAGAGCATCGCGCAGGGTTGCCGCGTTGGCCGTGCTCAGGTCGATTTCGTAGTCGACCTGGTCGAGTGAGAATACGACGGTCTCGTCGGCGGTCGTGCCGTCGAGGTCGTCGATATGGGTTACCACCGTCTTGCGCGCCATTACGTAAGCTCCTGTCCCTGGTTGCTGGCTTGGCGAACTGCCGCGTGTTCTCGAAATCGTGAGAAGCAAAACACCATGCTACGAGTCCGTGATATTCAGTATCCTAGCTGGCGTGCGGTGGCTGTCAAGTCACCAACTGGTCGTGTTGGTGGAGACGGCGCATTTTACTCGACCTAAAAGCGGTTACGGCGAGCGCGACTGGGCCGGATCGTCGCGGCGGGTGGACGCGTTGCCTCCGGCGGCGGCGATGCGGGCCTGGGGTTCGGGCGACGGCAACGCGCCGAGTTGAACCGCTTCGCTGGTGCGAAGATCCTTGTCATTCGGCACTGGACGGCGGCGTCCGACGGAGGCTGCCCGGCTGTCCGTCCGCTGTGAGGTCGCAGCTGGCGAGAGGCGCCGGGTTTGTCGCCCCGTTGATTCACGGGCCTGGGTAAAGCGGGGGAGTGCTCCCTGGCGAGCCTGGGCGAGGAGGTCAGGGCCCGCGCGCCGGCGATCGACGGGAGCGGTAGCAGGCGTGGATCGCGAACGGGCGATTCGCGCCAGCTGGCCGGCTGCGGCGGACAACCTGGGGGCACGGAATTCGCGAGATTCGGGAAGTGCATAGAGCTCCGCTGTCGGGCGGATTGGCAGTGCGTGATTGCTGGCGCGATGGAACGAATAGGGAAGGCAATCAGGTGGCGGATCGAGCCGCTATCGGTGCATCCGGACGGCGACGTGAATGGCCCCGGCGTCCGCGAGTTCTGGTCCGGTTCGAGCGGCACAAGGGGTCGGAGTGTCGCTCGGCGGGGTCGGGGCGCTACTCGGCGTCGGGCTCATGAACCAGGTACCACCGGCGTGGCCCGAGTGAGACCGGATCGCCGGACGTTCGCCCGCCGGCCGGTCAATCGTTCGGGGGAGGTCTGTTCCGGTCGCCCTTGCAGGCGGTGGATCGGTTCGGATTTGTGCTGGCCGGCGGCTACGCGATAAGCGTCAATGGCATCGGCAACCGCCCGTTGATGGAGGTGGATCTCTTCACCAGTAGCACCAGTGCCGACCAGTTAGTTCCACGAGGTGCTCGTGGAGTTCCGCCAGGCTCTCATCGCTGCCGGGCTTTCAGTGACCAAGCGCCGTGTTCGTGCGTTGTTTGCTGACCTCCACGTCGTTGACCCGGCCACGGATGACACAGAGCGATCCGCAGCTCGGAGTGAACTATCGTGAGTTCCCCCCGCTTCGGATTGAGCTGGGCCCAGTGCTGGACGTAAGGGATGCTGTGCCTGGCAAGATGTCGGCACTGTGCCAGCGTGCTGACGCCCGCGACTTCGTCGACATCCATGCTGTGCTCGTGGACGAGACCTTCGCCGAATGTCCGCGGCAATTGCGACCGGCCGATCCGGCGACTTTGCCACAGGGCGACACGCGATAGACCTGCGGGTCCGTCGAGAACGAGTCGAACTGCGCCGACGGCGGACCATGTGTGGACCCGCCGCCGGCGGAGCACGACTTCGTTAGGTCAGCGAAGCCAGACCGTGGTCTCGCCGGGCAGTTCGCCATCGCCGAGCGGACCGCTGGCCAGCAGCACCTCGCCCTCGGGCAGCGCCACCGGCTCGGTGCCGAAGTTCATCACCGCGGACCAGCCGTTGGGGCGGACGAACGCCAGCACCGTCGGTGCCACCTGCGTCCACTCCAGGCTCTCCTCGGTCTCCAGCTCGTTCCGCAGGTGCAGCGCCCGGCGGTACAGGTTCAGCGTGGATGCCGAGTCGTCGGTCTGTGTGTCGACGGCATAGTCGGCGAACCAGGCCGGCTGCGGCAGGTGCGCGCCGCCGGGGCCGAAGCCGAACGACGAACCCTCGCGCGTCCAGGGCAGCGGAACCCGGCAGCCGTCGCGTCCGATCTCGATCTGCCGGTTGCGGAAGAAGGCCGGGTCCTGGCGGTCCTCGTCCGGAATCTGGCTGACCTCCTGCAGGCCGAGCTCCTCACCCTGGTACAGGTAGGCCGAGCCCGGCAGGGCGAGCATGAACAGAGTGGCCGCGCGCGCCCGGCGCAGCCCCTTCGCCTGGTCGACCTCGGCCGGGTCGCCGCCGTCCAGCAGCCACTGCTTGCCGCTGTTGCCGCCGGTGGTCGACGAGGCCGCACCGGGTGCGCCCGCGCCCGCGACGCCGTCCGGCAGCCCGTAGCGGGTGGCGTGCCGCACCACGTCGTGGTTGGAGAACACCCAGGTGGTCGAGCCGCCGAGCGCCTTGGTCGCCGTCAGGTTGCGATCAATGATGTCGTGGAAGTCGGTGGCGGTGAACTCGGCCTTCAGCAGGTCGAAATTGAAGGTCTGGCCCAATCCGGACGGCGATGAGTAACGGGCCTGGCGGTGCGGCGCCACCCAGGCCTCGGCCACCGCGGTGCGCGGCGGGTCGTACTCGTTGAACACGGCACGCCACTCGGCGTAGACGTCCTGCACTTCGTCGCGGTCCCAGAGCGGATGCTGGCCGTCGTCCGAATCGACGACACCGTCATCGAAACCGACCATGGCATGGAAGGCCGGGTTCAGGTCCTTCTTCAGGCCGTGCGCCACATCCACCCGGAAACCGTCGACGCCTCGGTCGCTCCAGAACCGCAGCGTCTTCAGGAAATCGGCGTGGACCTCGGGATTGTCCCAGTTGAAATCGGGCTGTTCCTTGGCGAACAGGTGCAGGTACCACTGACCGGGAGTGCCGTCCGGTTCGGTGACCCGCTCCCAGGCTCTGCCGCCGAAGATCGACTTCAGATCGCTGGGCGGGAGCTCACCGTTCTCGCCCCGGCCGTCGCGGAAGATGTAGCGCTCGCGCTCCGCGGAACCCTTGCCGGCGGCGAGTGCGGCCTTGAACCACTCGTGCAGGTCGGAGGAGTGGTTGGGCACGATGTCGACGACCACCTTGATGTGCGCGGCGTGCAGCGCCGCCACCATCGCGTCGAAGTCGTCGAGGGTGCCGATCTTCGGGTCGACGTCGCGGTAGTCGTCGACGTCGTAGCCGCCGTCGGCCAGCGCCGAGGGGTAGAAGGGGCTCAGCCAGACGGCATCGACGCCCAGTTCTTTGAGATACGGGACGCGTGAGGTGATGCCTTTCAGGTCACCGATGCCGTCGCCGTTGGCGTCGGCGAAGCTGCGCGGATAGATCTGGTAGACGACGGCCTGGCGCCACCAATCGGGCGCGTTGAAGACATCGTGCGAAGAGAGCGACATGGGTCCGCCCCGTCCTTCCTGGACGATTGTGGGTGTTCGGCCGCGGGGAACGCTGGCCGGAGGCTGGTGGGGCTGATTCGACAGTTGGATCAAATCAACGCGGACACCAGCCTAACAGTGTGGGCGTGCCGGTCAAATGGGGGTCTGCGGGCAGTGTCCGTGTTGTTCCGGCGGGCTCGCCGGCCGGCTGCCGAAGCCCCTCGCGGACCTGTCGAGACACCCTGATGCGGGTGCTGGGAGGTCCTGTCGGTACCACCATCGACCGGGTCTCCCTCGCCCGCGCGGATCGTGGTGGAGTCGGATGACTCGGACGGTCACCGACGTCCGTCGCGGCGTCGCCGCTCACGAGTGCACAAGGCTGATGAAGGGATCTCGCATGGTCACCTACGACTTCTCCGACAAGGTGGCGTTCGTCACCGGTGGCAGTGCCGGCATGGGCGCGGCGACAGTGCGTGCGTTCGCGCAGGCGGGAGCGGCGGTCGCCATCGTCGATCGCGACGTGAGCGCCGCTGAGAGGCTCGCGGAAGGGTTGAGTGCGCAGGGGCTGCGTGCGTTGCCGATCGGCTGTGATGTGTCCGATGAGCAGCAAGTGAAGGACGCCGTCGCGCGGACGGTAGAGGCTTTCGGCAGCTTGGACATGGCGTTCAACAATCGCGACGCGGTCGCGGCAGGCTCGCCGCTGCGCCGGCTGGGACGTCCGGAAGAGATCGCGGCCGCGGTGCTGTGGTTGTGCAGTGACGGCGCCAGCTATGTCACGGGCGTGGCGCTTCCCGTCGACGCGGGCCACACGGCCGAGTGACCGGGGACGAGGGCATGATCGGCCCGGCTTCGACCGGCGGGAAGCGGCCGGCCTCCCTCGAGCGGCAGCGCGCACGAGTCGTCGCGCTCGCCCTGCCGCAGAAGGTGCATCTGCTCACCGGTGAGACAGCGTTCACGCTGCCCGGGAGCGAAGCCATCGGTTTGGCGCCGCTGGCGTTCTCGGACGGCCCGACCGGAGTTCGGGGGCTGAAGTTTGCGGGCGGTGAACCGGTGGCGCTGTTCCCCAATGCCACCCTGATCTCAGGCTCCTGGGACGACGCGATCGCCGACGAGGTCGGCGGGATGCTTGCTGATGAGGCCCGTCGGCAGGGCATCCATGTCGTGCTCGGCCCGACGATCAACCTGCACCGTTCGCCCCTGGGTGGGCGGCTGTTCGAGGCGTACTCGGAGGATCCATACCTGACCGGACGTGTCGCGGCCGCATATGTCCGAGGGATGCAGCGCCGCGGCGTGGCGGCGTGCTTGAAGCACTTGATCGCCAACGAGTCGGAGACGCTGCGGAACTTCGTCGACTCCCGGGTCTCGGAGCAGGCGCTGCGCGAGGTGTATCTGTTGCCGTTCGAAATGGCGGTGCAGGACGCGCACGCCTGGTCGATGATGGCCGCCTACAACGACATCAACGGCATCACCGCAACCGAGCATCGGGTCATCCAGCAGGCCATCGTCAAGGACGAATGGGCCTGGGACGGCCTGATCATGAGCGACTGGTTCGCCGTCAAACGGACCGTGGCTTCAGTCAATGCCGGCCTCGACCTGGTCATGCCCGGCCCGGACGGCCCGTGGGGTGAGCGCCTGGTGGAGGCGGTGCGCCGTGGCGAGGTGGCGGAGACCACGATCGATGATCATCTCGCCCGCCTGCTGTTGCTCGCGGAACGAACTGGTGCCCTCGGCGAGGTCACTCCCGATGCCGCGGACTATCCGCGTCCGAGTTCCCCGGAGCGCCGCGCGCAGCTGCGCCGGATCGCCACCCGCGGCATGGTGCTGGTCAAGAACGACGACGATCTGCTGCCACTGGAAGGGGCTGACCGGATGGCGTTGATCGGACGTCACGCGCTGGACACCCAGGGGATGGGCGGCGGTTCGGCCCACGTCAACCCGCCCCATCTCACCAGTCTCACTGATGCCCTCGGCGCGCGGCTCGGCGACCTCGTGACTGTGGTGGACGGCGTCGAGGTCCGGAGCCGGCCGCTGCCCGCCGACCCGGCATTCACCGTCGACCCGGTGACCGGGCAGCACGGCATGAGGGTGACGTTCTTCGCCGCCGACGGCCGCCAACTTGCCAGTCGTCACGAGGACGGCACTACCATCACGATCGGTTGGGACGACGACTTCGCCGAGAAGCCCACAGCCGTCGAACTCACCGCCCGCTTGGAGAACACCGCCGGACCGGTCCGAGTCGGCGGCATCGCCAACGGGATCTGGACGCTCACCACCGAGACCGGCGTGCAGGTTCGGGCTGAACTGCCGGTGACCACCCCCGAGCCCGCCGAGACCATGCTGCGGCCACCCGCGATCGTCGAGACGATCGAACTACCCGAGGCTGCGCTGCTCACCGCACGCCTCGAAATCGCCCGGGTGGACTGGGCGGCGCTCTTCGCGGCGAACCCGAAGCTGGACATCGCCGAGGAGAGCCATCTCCTCACCACCGGCACGTTCGGCATCGTCGCACTGGTCGCAGAGCAACGCACCCGCACCGATGATGACGCGCTCGCCGAGGCAGAGGCAGCGGCTCGTGAATCGCGCACAGCGATCGTCGTGGTCGGCCTCACCGACGAGGATGAGACCGAGGCGCACGACAAGAGCACCCTCGTCTTGCCCGGGCGCCAGGACGAGCTGGTCCGCAGAGTTGCCGCCGCCGCCCGGCGCACCATCGTCGTGATCAACGCCGCCACGCCGATCCTGATGCCCTGGATCGACCAGGTGGATGCTGTCCTGATCGCCGGCCTTCCCGGCCAGGAAGCTGGCGACGCGATAGCGGACGTCCTGTTCGGCGACGCCGAACCCACCGGACGACTGGTCACCAGCTATCCGCGCGCGGACGGAGCCGCTCCGGCCTGGACGGTCACTCCTGATGACAACCTCGCCGTCAGCTACAGCGAGGGCACCGCCGTGGGCTATCGCGGCCACCACCAGAGGCTCGCGCCCGAACCGCTGTTCTGGTTCGGACACGGGCTGGGCTACGGCGCATGGGACTATCGCGACGCCCGTCTGCACATCCGCGGCGGTGCACCGGTGGTCGACGTCACCATGACCAACATCGGGAGCAGGACATCGCGGGAGATGGTGCAGGTCTACTTCCAGCCCGCCGACCCGGCCCATCCGGTCCGCCTCGTCGGCTACACCGGTGCGCAGCTGGAACCGGCCGCCACCACCACCGTCACCATCGGCTGCGACGAACGGCTGTTCCGGGCTTGGGATGAGGGCATCGATGCCTGGACCTCGCTCCACGACGGTGAGTTGCTCATTGCCCGCGGGCTTGGCGACATCCGCGCCCGGCTCCCGATGTGAGCCATGATCGAGTGGTCGCAGGGTCGTCCGTGGTCAGGTCGTCCGGCGCGTGACGTCCGCCCGTCCGGGTCGGCATCCAGCCGGTGCCATGTGACTCCCTTCGGTTCAGTCGGCTCGTTCGATGGTCACGCGCACCGAGCCGCTCCATCCCTTGATAGCCGACAGATCGCCCTCGATCCGGCCGATTCTGGCGATGCCGGGAAAGTAGCCGACGTCGGCGTAGTAGAGGACGACCACACCGCTGGGCGCGTAGTACCCGATGTCACCGACCTCGGGATCGGCGCCGGACGGCATGCCCGCCATGGTGAGCGGCGTGGGCGGGGTGCCGATCACCTCCTGGCCGCTGTAGTCCTCGAACGCCGTCGTCATCGGAAGCTGGTCGACGAGTGACCGCGCGGTGGGGTTGTCCGACAGGCTGGCCGACAGGACGCGGTCGCCGATGGCTATCCGGATCGGGGTCGCGCGCACGGCTTCTCCTGACGGGGTAGGCGGTGGAGTGCTGGGTGCTGGGGTTGCCGAGGCGGACGACGGAGCGGTGCTGTCCGGGGTCGTCGGGGAGGTGCAGCCGGCCAGGACGGTCACGATCGCGACCGCGGCGGCCACCGACGGCCGCAACGCCCTCATGCCGACGGCTCTCCCACGGTGGTGCGGAAGGGTCCGCGGTCGGTGTGGATGGCCCAGAGCCGGTCGGCCAGCGCTTCCGGTGCGTACAGCGGATCACCGCCGCCGATGGCGCCGGGAATGATCAGCTGGGCCACGTGGATGTTCCGCGGCGCGAGGGCGTCGTGCAGCATCGTCCCGTAGGCGGACTCGCCGGCGAAGGCGATCGAGGTGCCGGCCACGTTCCCGTTCGGACGCGCCGCGCTCGAGCCGTTGACCAGCAGGATCGTGCCGCGTCCGAGTTCTTCCATGCCGGGCAGCACGGTCTGCACGGCGGTCACCGGCCCGATGACGGAGAAGGCCGCCGCGGCGGCCAGATCATCGGCGCTGGTCTCCAGCACTGGCCGCAGGAACTCCTTCCTGGGCACCGGGCTGTACTGCAGCACCTCGATCGGACCCAGTTCGGACGCCGCCGCCTGCAGAGCGGCACAGAGCGCCGCGGTGTCCTGTACGTCCGCAGCATAGCCGCTGGTCCGGATGCCCTCGGCCGCCAACTCCTCGCGCAGGGAGCTGAGTTTCTCGGGGGTGCGGGAGATGAGGGCGAGGGAGAATCCCTCGCGGGCGAAGCGGCGGGCAGTGGCGGCGCCCAGGCCGGGGCCGGCACCGATGATCGCGATCACAGACATGTCCCTCACGCTAAGCGGTGGTCGTGCGGTGGGGGAGTCCCTGTCAGTACCGCCCTCGGGAGGGTCAGTAGGTCGCGGGCGCGGTTGTCGCCCCCTCGGACAGTTGGTTGAAACGTCTATCATCCGCCCATGGCAATCGGCGTTGCGACCGTCGTGGTGATCGGAGCGGGGCAGGCCGGCTTGTCGGCGGGCTATCACCTGGCCCGCCGCGGCTACGCCAGCGCACTCACCGAGCTGGACGCCGAGCGCAGCTTCGTGATGCTGGACGCCGACCAGCACCCCGGCGGCGCCTGGCAGCACCGTTGGGAGTCGCTGCGGATGGCGACCGTGAACGGCATCTTCGACCTGCCCGGCTTCCCGAAGCCGCCGATCGCCGCGGACGAGCCCAGCCGCACGGCGGTGCCGCGGTACTTCGCCGCCTTCGAGGACGCGATGCGGCTGCCGATCCTGCGCCCGGTGACGGTCGGCACGGTGACGCCCAGCACGGGGACCCGGGCGGACGGCCATTCTGACGGCGACCTGCTGGTCGACAGCAGCGCGGGACGCTGGCGCACCACGGCGATCATCAACGCCACCGGCACCTGGACCAACCCGGTGCTGCCGTCCTACCCGGGTCAGGACACTTTCCGTGGACGCCAGTTGCACACCCGCGACTACCTGGCCGCCGAGGAGTTCGCCGGGCTGCGGGTGGCGATCGTGGGCGGCGGCATCTCGGCGGTCCAGCAGCTCGAGGAGATCTCCCGGTCGGCCACGGTGTACTGGTACACCCGGCGCGAGCCGGTGTTCCGCGGCGGCGAGTTCCGTCCGGAGACCGAGGGGCGCGAGATCATCGCCACGGTCACCGCCGACGCCGAGGCCGGCAACCCGGCACGCAGCGTCGTCTCTTACACCGGCCTGGGCTGGGCGCCCTACGCGATCGCCGCCCGGGAGCGCGGCGTGCTCGACCGGCGTCCGATGTTCACCCGGATCGAGCCGGACGGCGTCCGCGAAGCTGACGGCAGGGTCACGCCGGTGGACGCCATCCTGTGGGCCACCGGCTTCCGGCCCGCGCTGCGGCACCTCGACCCGCTCGGGCTGCGGAACGCCCGCGGCGGGATCGCCGTCCGCGGCACCCAGGTGGTCGCGGACCCGCGGATCCACCTGATCGGATTCGGACCTTCTCAGTCCACCGTCGGCGCCAATCGGGCCGGACGGGACGCCGTCCGTACGCTCACCGTGGGTTGAGCTTGTCGAAACCCTTGCCCGGGCCTCGAAGCTCGACCAGCGATGATCACCGATCAGCGGGTCGTGCCGGCGGCGTCCTTCGTGCCCGAGCCGCCGTACTCGGACACCGCCCAGGAGGCGAGCAGTCGCATCCGTTCGGCGTCCGGCGAGCCGGGCTCGGCCACGTAGACGGTGACGGTGAGCCCGGGCTCGGCTTCGAGGTTCATTCCTTCGTAGGCGAGGGTCAGCTGGCCGGCGACCGGGTGGTGGAAGGTCTTGAAGCCGGCGCCGTGGTGTCGCACGTTGTGGCTGCCCCAGAGTCGGCGGAACTCCTCACTGCGGGTGCCGAGTTCGCCGATCAGGTCGTGCAGGTCCTTGTTGTGCGGGTCCCGTCCGGCTTCGGTACGCAGGATGGCGACGGTGACGTCGGCGAAGGCGTCCCAGTCGGGGTAGAACCGGTGGGCGCGCTCGTCCAGGAAGGTGAAGCGGGCGATGTTGGGTGGCTGGCCGGGCATGTCGAAGACGTCGGCATAGAAGGCACGAGCCAGCAGGTTGGTGGCCAGCAGGTCCATCCGGCCGTTGCGGACGAACGCCGGGCCGGCGGTGATGCCGTCCAGCACCCACTGCAGGCCGCGGTGCGGCGTCCAACTCGTCGACGGCCGCCGCTTCGGAGGACGGGCGACCGGGCTGGCGGCGTGGGCGAGGTCGAACAGGTAGGCGCGCTCGGCGTCGTCGAGCAGCAGCGCTCTGGCGAGGGCGTCCAGGACTTCGGGGGAGGCACCGCTGATCGCGCCGCGTTCCAGCCGGGTGTAGTACTCGATGCTGACGCCGGCCAGGGCGGCGACCTCGCTGCGCCGCAAACCGGCGACCCGGCGCTTCATCCCCGCGGGCAGGCCGACCTGGTCGGGCGTGATCTTCGCCCGTCGCGTGGTCAGGAAGTCCCTGACCTCGGCGCGGTTGTCCATGGCGTCAGGGTAGGCGGCGCGGCCGCTGTCCATGGAGTCCCTGCCAGTACCTCCATCGACCAGGTCTCCCTCGCCGGCCTCCGTTCTGGTGTCGTAGAAGTGCAATCGTCCACAAGCCATCTCAGTGAGGGAAACAGTGCGAGCTGTCGTCATGCACGCGCCCGGCGACGTCCGGGTCGAAGACGTGGAGAAGCCGGTCATCGTCGAGCCGACGGACGCGATCATCCGCGTCACCGCCGCCTGCATCTGCGGGTCGGACCTGTGGCCGTACCGCGGGTTGGAGGACGTCAACGGTCCGACCCGGATGGGGCACGAGTACATCGGCATCGTCGATCAGGTCGGGCCGGAGGTTCGCCAGGTCACCGTGGGCGACTACGTGGTCGGGTCGTTCGTGGCGTCCGACAACACCTGCGAGATCTGCCGGGCCGGTTTCCAGTCGCGCTGCGTGCATCAGGTGATGATGGGCTCGATCGGCAC
This sequence comes from Micropruina sp., assembly GCF_047607385.1. GTDB lineage: Bacteria > Actinomycetota > Actinomycetes > Propionibacteriales > Propionibacteriaceae > Micropruina. Next base: position 24,464 of record NZ_JASGDE010000080.1, on the reverse strand, counting down.
CCAGGCCGACTTTGCCCGGATCCCGCTGGCCGACGGCACGTTGGTGACGGTGCCGGGCGAGCCGACCGAGGCGCAGGCGCGCAGCCTGCTGGCGGCGTCCGATGTGCTCGGGACGGGCTGGTTCGCCGCCGTGGCCGCCGAGGCGGGGCCGGGCAAGACGGTCGCGGTGGTCGGCGACGGCGCCGTCGGGCTGCTCGGGGTGCTGGCCGCCAAGCGGCTGGGTGCCGAGCGGGTCATCGCGATGTCGCGGCACGCCGATCGGCAGGCGCTGGCCCGCCGATTCGGTGCCACCGACATCGTCGAGGAGCGTGGCGAGGCCGGCATCGCGACGATCAAGGCGCTCACCGGCGGCTACGGCGCGCACTCGACCATCGAGGCCGTCGGCACCCAGGAGTCCATGCTGCAGGCGATCGGCGCCACCCGTCCCGGCGGGCATGTCGGGTACGTCGGCGTCTCGCACGGCGTCCGACTCGACGGGCTCGACCTGTTCTTCGCGACGGTCAGCCTGCTCGGCGGCCCGGCACCGGTGCGCCGCTTCCTACCCGACCTGATCGAACTGATCATGACCGACCAGATCGACCCCGGCGCCGTCTTCGACCTCACCCTGCCGATCGAGGACGCCGCCGACGGCTACCGCGCCATGGACGAACGGCGCGCCACCAAGGTGCTGCTCACCCTGTGACGGGGCACGTGAACCCTGGTCGGCTGCCGCTGGTCAGCTACGTGCTGGCCGCCGGCGTCTTCCTGATGGGGACGTCGGAGTTCATCGTGGCCGGGATCCTGCCGGAGATCGGCGCCGACCTGGGGACGTCCGTCGCGCAGACCGGGCTGATGATCACCGTCTTTGCGATCGGCATGATCGTCGGGACGCCGGCAATGGCCGCGCTGACGCTGCGGCTGTCCCGGCGGCTGGCGCTGGGACTGTCGCTGATGGTGTTCTCCGTCGGACACGTCCTCGTCGCCCTCGCCGACGACTACGGGGTCGTGCTGGCCGCACGGTTCCTGACTGCCCTTGCCACCGGCGGGTTCTGGGCGGTCGCTGCGGTCGTGGCCGCGCAGACCGCCGGGGCTGCGATGAGTGCGCGAGCCGTCGGCGTCGTGCTCGGCGGAGGCATGGTGGCCAACGTGCTCGGCGTGCCGCTGGGTTCGTTCACCGGTCAGGCGATCGGCTGGCGCGGACCGTTCTGGGCGTTGGCCGTGCTGGCGTTCCTGGGTGCGTTCGCGGTGTACCGGCTGATTCCGCACGATGCCGTCGGTGCGCGGCCGCCGTCGCTGACGGCCGAGCTGGTCGCGCTGCATGACGTGCGGGTGCTGCTGGTTCTGGCCTGCTGTGCGGTGGTGACCGGGTCGGCGCTCACCGTGTACAGCTTCGTCTCGCCGTTGATCACCGAGGTCGCCGGCTTGCCGAGCGCGGCGGTGCCGGTGGTTCTGGTCGCTTACGGCGTGGGGGCGGCGGTTGGCTCCTACCTGGGCGGACGGATCGGCGACCGGCACCCGTTCAGGCTGCTGTTCGGTTCCGCCGCCGCTACCCTCGTGGTCCTGGTCGCGCTCGTCTTCTCGTCGTCGGCCGCGGTGCCTGCGGTGGTGTTGCTGACGCTGCTGGGGCTGTTCGGCATGTCGACCAACCCGGTGCTGATCGGCAAGGCCGTCGGCTACGCCAAGGACGCCCCCACGCTGGCGTCGGCGATGTGCACCTCGATGTTCAACGTCGGTACGGCTGTCGGCACCTGGATAGCGGGTTTCGCCATCGAGTCCCCGCTGGCAGCGAACGGCCCGGTCGTCGTCGGCGCCGTGATCGCGGTGCTCTACTTCGTCCCGCTCGGGTTGCTGGCCAGGAGAGCCGATCGCTGAGCTGACCGATGACGGAGCCGTTGCCGACGACCTTCTGTGACCGGACGTCCGTGACTCGGAATAGGGACGGTTGCTTTCCGGCGCACGCGTGCCACTGGGAGCATCTTGTCATCCGGCGGACGCCGGGGTTTGCTGCAGCACTCTTGCCGCTCTGGGACCCCGCGAGCCGGACCGGGCTTCCGTAACAGGCCCTAGCGACAGAGCGTCTTCTCAGCGGCGCACCCGAAACCGCAGGTGAAGCACCCGGTCGCCCTGAATCACCACGTCGGGATCCTCGAGCAGGCGCTGCGCGTCGACCGACCCGAAGTAGCGCTTGCCGGACCCGAGCACCACGGGGACGACGTCCATGCGGACCTCGTCGACCAGGCCCGCGGCAAGTGCCTGGCCGCCGACGTCACCGGCGGCTACCTCCACCACGCGATCACCGGCAAGCTCTTGCGCCTTCGCCACGGCGGCCACGATGCCGTCCACGAACGAGAACGGCGCATCGGGGTCCCAGCCCTCGGGTGCCGGACGGTGCGTGACGACGATCACGTGATCGACCCCGGCCGGAGGCGTCCCGTCCCAGCCGTCGGTCAGGTCGAAGACATGGCGACCGGCGATCGTCACCCCGATCTGGTCCCAGTAGGGCCGGGTGTAGTCATAGGACGCCTGCGACACTTTCAGCACGCCGCTGTCGTCCAACGGCACGTCACCGCTGACCAACCAGTCGAACAGCGGCCCGGGCTGATCGCTGGAATCCGCGATGAAACCGTCGACCGACACCGAGGCGTACATGACGACCCTGCCCATGGAGCCCTCCTCTGCTCAGGGTGCCCACGCTAGTGCTGTTCGTCCGGAGAAGCTCCCGTCGGACAGCACCAGCGAGCCGCGGACGTCGGTTGGACCCGTCCTAGGGTGGAGTCATGGCACGCATCATTCTCTTCGGTGGACACGGCAAGGTCGCGCTGCTCGCGGAACCCCTGTTCACCCGGCAGGGCGACTCGGTGACCGCGGTGATCCGCAACCCTGGGCACGCCGACGAGGTGCGCGCGACCGGGGCGACGCCGCTGGTCGCCGACATCGAGCGTCTCGACACCGCCGAGCTGGCGACGCTGATCGAGGGGCACGACGCCGTGGTGTGGTCCGCCGGAGCGGGCGGCGGCAACCCGGAACGCACCCGGGCGGTCGATCAGGACGCCGCCATCCGCACCATGGATGCGGCGCGGCAGTCCGGGGTGAAGCGCTACGTCATGGTCTCGTACTTCGGCAGCTCGCCGCAGCACGGTGTCGACCCCGGCAACCCGTTCTGGCAGTACGCCGAGGCGAAGGCCGCCGCCGACGAGTATCTGCGGGCGTCCGGCCTCGACCACACGATCCTCGGGCCCTCCACGCTCACCCTCGAACCCGCACGCGGCATCGACACCGCGGCCGAGAAGTCAGCGACAGTGTCCCGCGAAGCCGTGGCTCAGGTGATCGTCGCCACCCTCGCCGACGACTCGACGATCGGCCGGACGATCCGGTTCAACGACGGCGACGCCCCGATCGCGGAGGCGATCCACACCGCCGGGTGACGCGTCCGCACACCCGGAGCTGAGACGCCCTGCCTGCGGAACCTCTCAGCCCACGACCGTGAACCGGGCGCGCAGTTGCGTCTCGGCTCGCGAGGACGGTCCGACGCGGAGTTCGAACTCGCCCGGCTCGACCACCCGGACGCCGTGGGCGTCCACGATGGTCAGCTCGCCGACGGCGATCTCGACGCGGACCGTCGCGGATTCACCGGGTTCGAGGTCCACCTGCCGGTAGGCCTTGAGTTCCTGGTCGGCCCAGCTGGCCGAGGTGACCAGGTCGCTGACGTAGGCCTGCACCGTCTCGCGCGCCGGACGCCGGCCGGTGTTGGTCACCTGCACTGTCGCGACCAGGGTGTCGGACGCCGTGAGCCGGTCGCTCGCCAGCCGCAGCTCGGCGTACTCGACGCTGGTGTAGGAGAGTCCCTCGCCGAAGGCGAAGGCGGGGCTCTGGGTCAGGTCGGCATAGCGGTCGCCGTGCTGGCCGCGCACCTGGTTGTAGTAGCTGGGCTGCTGGCCGACGTGCCGGGTGAACGAGATCGGCAGCCGTCCGGACGGCTCGATCTGCCCGAGCAGCAGTTCGGCGATGGCACGTCCGCCCTGCATGCCGGGGTTGGCGACCCAGAGCAGCGCCGCGGCGTCCAGCGCGGACGGCGGCAGCACCAGCGGCTTGGACGCCATCAGCACCACCGCCATCGGGGTGCCGGTGGCGGCCAGGGCGTCAAGCAGCGCGATCTGGCCGCCGACCAGCTCCAGGGTGGCGGTCGAGCGCGCCTCGCCGACCAGCGGGATGCAGTCACCGACCACCGCCACCACCAGCTCGGACGCCTCGGCGGCCGCGACCGCCTCGGCGATCAGCGCCTGGTCCGGGGGACTGGCCATCACCAGCGGCATCCGCGGCTGGCCGTCGGCGTAGGTCGGTCCGTCGGGGTGCGGGACGAAGTGCGCGATGTCGGCGCCCCGGGCATGGGTCACCGTCCAGCCTGCCGGAGCCGAGGTTCGCAGCCCGTCGAGCACGGTGCTGATCATCGAGCGCGGCTGGCTGTCGATCCAGTCGGCCTGCCCGGAGCCGCCCGCCCAGTCGCCGAGTTGGTTCTGGGGGTCGTCGGCCAGCGGACCGACCACCGCGATCCGCTTCGGCGCGGTGGGGGAGAGTGGCAGCACGCCGTCGTTGCGCAGCAGCACCAGCGAGCGCCGGGCGGCCTCCAGGTTGAGCTCGGCGTGGGCGTCGGTCCCGATCGCCAACTCGATCCGCTCCGGGTCGGGGCGCCGCGGGTCCTCGAACAGGCCGAGCTCGAACTTCAGGGTCAGGATGCGGGCCACCGCACGGTCGATGTCGGCCTCGTCCAGCAGGCCGGACGCGACGGCGTCCAGGGCGCCCTCGAAGAAGCCCGGGGTGGTCATGATCAGGTCGTTCCCGGCCCGCACCGCGGCCGCCGAGGCGTGGGCGTAGTCGGGCTGGATCTTCTGCTCCCAGACCATCCGGCCGACGTTGTCCCAGTCGGTGACCAGGGTGCCGGTGTAGCCCCACTCGCCACGCAGCACGTCGGTGAGGATCCAGTCGTTGACGGTGATCGGGACCCCGTCCATCGACTGGTAGCCGAGCATGAAGGTGCGGCAGCCCTCCCGGGCCACCCGCTCGAACGGCGGCAGGAACCACGACCGCAGCTTGCGCTCCGAGATGTCGGCCTCGCTGGCGTCCCGGCCGCCCTGGGTCTCGGAGTAGCCGGCGAAGTGCTTCGCGGTGGCCAGGATCGCGGTCGGGTCGTCCAGCCCGGAACCCTGGTAGCCGCGCACCATCGCCGAGGCCAGCTCGCCGATCAGGAACGGGTCCTCGCCGAAGGTCTCGTCCACCCGTCCCCAGCGCAGGTCGCGGGTGATGCAGAGCACCGGTGAGAACGTCCAGTGCACCCCGGTCGCCGCCACCTCGACGGCGGTGGCCCGCGCCACCCGCTCCAGCAGCGCCCGATCCCAGGACGCCGCCATGCCCAGCTGGGTGGGGTAGATGGTCGCCCCCTCGAAGAAGGAGTGGCCGTGAATGCAGTCCTCGCCGATCAGCAGCGGGATCCGCAGCCGGGTCTGTTCCACCAGCGAATGGGCTAGTCGCAGCCGTTCCGGGGAGGCGTGCAGCAGTGAGCCGGCGCCGATCCGGAGCACCTCGTCGGCGACGTCGCGGCGGGCGTCGAGCTGCATCATCTGCCCGACCTTCTCCTCCAGGGTCATCCTGCCGAGCAGGTCCGCGACCCGGTCGGCCGCCGGCAGGGCCGGGTCCCGGAACGGCAGGTCAACCGGACGGATGTCGGTCTCGGTCATGAACACTCCTCGACAGGTACAGCGGAACGGAACAGATTCAGAGAATTAATGAACGCCGATGAGAATATCCCAACGTCCTCGGGTCGGGGCCGGACGCCCGTCCGCATCAGGCCGCCGGCCCGCCGGCCCGGTCGGGCACATCGAGGTCGTCCAGCAGGTGGGCGTCGAGGTGGGACAGCGCCAGACTGAGCCCTCCGGCGATCACCGCGTCCCCGCCGAGGGGCGAGATGGCGATCCGCGGGGGATTGTCGATCATCCACGACGGCAGCAGGCTCTGGGTGGTCCGCGCCAGCAGGTCGCCGGCCTCGGCGGCGCCGCCGGAGATCACCACCATGGCCGGGTCGAGGATGGTGGCCAGCACGCCGACCAGGCCCGCGAGCCGCTCGCAGACGGTGTGGACGATCGACAGCGCGCTGGCGTCGCCCTGCTCGGCGGCTCGGAAGATGGCGGAGATCCGGATCCGTCCGCCGTCGGCCTCGACCGCCGCGCGCAGCTCGGGGGTCGCCCAGCCGTCGCGCAGCGCGTCGTGGGCGAGTCCGCGGGCATGCAGCGCGACGCCCACGTACTCGGGCGTCGATCCCGGCAGCAGCGAGAGGAACCGCAGCTCGCCCGCGCTGGCGTGCGCGCCGCGGACCAGCGCCCCCCGGGTGATGATGCCGGCGCCGAACCGCTCGCCGGCGAGCAGCACGACGACGTCGGCGACGGCGCGGGCCGCACCGAAGCGTCGCTCGCCCAGTGCGGCCAGGTTGGCGTCGTTCTCGACCAGCACCGGCCAACCGTGGTCGCGTCCCCAGCGCCGGGAGATGTCGATCACCCGCTGATAGGCGGGGTATTGGATGGCCACGTTCGACGACAGCGCCATCGGGACGCCGACCACGGCCACCCGGACCCGGTCGGCGGGTAGGCCCGCGGACACCAGGACGGCGTTCAGCAACTCGTCCAGGACGCTCTCCCGGTCGATGTCGTCGGGATTGTCCACGTGCCGCACCACCCGGCTGTGCTCGTTGCCACGGAGATCGGCCACGCAGGCCCGGATCGTGTTGACCCCGAAGTCGACGCTGACGATGGCCCCGGCGTCCGCGGCGAAGCTGAACATCCGCGGCGGCCTGCCGCGTCCGGCCGGGGCGCGGTCCGCCTCGCTCGTCGCGTCGGTCTCGGTGACCAGGCCGAGCCCGGCCAGCTCGCCGCAGACCTTGTGGATGGCGTTGCGGCTGAGTCCGGTGGCGTCCATCAGGTCGGACGCCGTCCACACCGGACGCCGTTTCAGGGCACGCAGGATGCGATCGGCCGTCACCCGGCGCAACTGGCTCGATGTCCGAGGGCCTCCCTGGTCGGGAGCGGCAGCGATCACCGGGTCAGTGTGCCATGGCGGCCCGCGGAGCCACTTGACAGTGCGGAGGCGCGCTCTTAACCTCGCGGCAGGGAAATACTACTCGTCGATCATAAAATCACCGAGAGCCCTTGGGTCAGGGAAGACCACACGAGGAGGACAACGATGTCAGGGACGAAACGATGGAAGAGGGCCTCCGCGGCCCTCGGTGCGGCGGCATTGGCCACCTCGCTGCTGCTCACCGGCTGCGGCCGGGCCGAAACCCCGTCCGGTGGTGGTGCGACGTCCTCCGCGGCGTCGATCAACGACTCCCCGGCCACCGGTGACCTCAACGTCTGGGCCCAGGCGGACGAGGCGGCGGCGCTGCCGAAATTCGCCGAAGAGTTCATGAAGGCTAACCCGGGCCTGAAGATCACGGTGACCGCACTGCCCTGGGACGCCGCGCACAACAAGTACCAGACCGCGATCGCCTCCGGCACCACACCGGACATGGCCCAGATGGGCACCACCTGGATGGCCGACTTCAGCGACGCCTTCCAGACCGTGCCGCAGGGCATCGACACCTCCGACTTCTTCGAGGGCTCGCTGAACACCAACAAGGTCGGCGACCAGCTGCTCGGCGTCCCGTGGTACGTGGACACCCGGGTGATCTACTACCGCACCGACCTGGCCCAGAAGGCCGGCTGGAGCCAGGCCCCGAAGACCTGGGACGAGTTCAAGCAGTTCCTCAAGGACCTGAAGTCCAAGGCCGGCGCGAAGTGGGGGATCAGCCTGCCCAACGGCGGTGAGGCCGACGGCTTCCAGAGCATGCTGATGTTCCCCTGGTCGAACGGCGCGAACCTGACCGACGAGGGCCAGACCAAGTGGACCCTGGACACCCCCGAGTTCGTCTCGGCGATGGAGTACTACAAGAGCCTGTTCACCGACGGCCTGGCCGACGCCAACCCGGCCACCGGCGCGGGCGCGTCCGAGTCCCGGTTCGTCAGCGGCGACACCCCGGTGCTGATCGCCGGGCCGAGCGGCATCGGCTCGATCTCCAAGGCCGGCGGCGGCGACGCCTACAAGTCGAAGTTCTCGGTGATGCGGGTGCCGGCGCAGAAGTCGTCGACCAGCTTCACCGGCGGCTCGAACCTGGTCGTCTTCAAGCAGGCCAAGAACGCCGACGCCGCCTGGAAGTTCGCCCGCTGGCTGAGCAAGCCGGAGATCCAGGTCAAGTGGCAGAAGACGATCGGTGACCTGCCGGCCAAGCAGAGCGCGTGGAAGGACAAGAGCCTGGCCGACGATCCGCACCTGAGCGTCTTCGGCGAGCAGCTGGCCGACACCAAGGCCCCGCCGGCCCTGCTCACCTGGACCCAGGTCAGCGCGCAGGCCGACAAGGCCCTGGAGCAGATCGTCCGGGGCGGCAAGGATCCGGCCGCGGTGATGAAGGATCTGCAGAGCCAGGCCGACTCGATCGGCACGGGCAGGCGATGACCACGACCCCGGCGCCGACGGTGCCGGCCCGCCGGCGGGCCTCTCAGGAGTCCCGCCGGCAGGCGCTGGTCGCGTGGGGATTCGCGCTCCCTTACATGGTGTTCTTCGCGGTGTTCATGCTGATTCCGATCGTGTCGTCGTTCGCCATGTCGTTCACCGACTTCCGCGCGCAGGACATCCCGAATCCGCTCGCCGTCGGCTTCGTGGGGCTTGATCAGTACATCGGCCTGTTCCGGAACGCGCAGTTCCTCAACTCGCTGTGGGTCACCTTCTACTTCGTCCTGGTCGGCATTCCGCTGACCATGGCGGTGGCGCTGCTGCTGGCGCTGGCCCTGAACAGCGGCATCGAGCGGTTCCGGGCGGTCTACCGGGTGGGCTTCTACCTGCCGGTGGTCTGCTCGATCGTCGCCGTCGCGGTGGTGTGGCGGTTCATCCTGCAGGACGAGGGCGTGTTGAACGCCGCCCTCGGCGCGATCGGCATCCACGGGCCGAACTGGCTCAACGACACCTTCTGGGCGATGCCGGCGATGATCCTGATGGCGGTCTGGCGCAACGTCGGCACGCTGATGATCATCTTCCTGGCCGGCCTGCAGGGCATCGCGCCGGAGATGAAGGAGGCGTCCGCGGTGGACGGCGCGACCATCTGGCGCCGGTTCATCCACATCACCCTGCCGCTGATGCGTCCGACCCTGCTGCTCGGCGCCATCCTCACCTCGGTGGGCTACCTGCAGTTCTTCGAGGAGCCGTTCGTGATGACCAACGGCGGCCCGCTGAACGCGACGATGTCGGTCAGCTACTACATCTACAACCAGTTCGGGTTCGGCAACTACGGCGCCGCATCGGCGGGCAGCTACGTGCTGTTCGTGATCATCGCGCTGCTCTCGCTGGTGCAGTTCCGCGTGCTGCGGGAACGGGACTGAGAGGACGACATGACCACCACCACATCCGCCACCGAGCAGGCCCCGACGTCCGAGGTGCCCCGCCGCAGGCGCCGCACCGGGGCCGGCATGGCCACCCCGATGCCCCTGCAGATCACCACCTACATTCTGTTGACCGCCGGCGTCGTGCTCTACGTGATGCCGTTCGTCATCATGATCATCAACTCGCTGAAGACCGAGGGCGAACTGCTGCGCAACCCGGTCGGCCTGGTGCCGGCCGAGATCACCTTCGAGAACTACACCCGCTGGTTCCAGGAACTGAACATCCAGCAGTTCTTCGGCACCAGCCTGCTGGTCGCCATCGTCACCGTCGCCGGCAACGTGGTGTTCTGCTCGATGGTCGGCTACGCCATGGCCAAGATGCAGTTCCCGGGCAAGAAGCTGCTGTTCTCGCTGGTCATGCTGACCCTGATGGTGCCGGGAACGGTCACCTTCGTGCCGCTGTTCGTGCTGGTCAGCCGGCTCGGCCTGGTGAACACCGTGCCCGGCCTGTTCCTGCCGTTCATCGTCACCCCGCTGGGGGTGTTCCTGATGCGCCAGTTCATCATGGGCATCCCGGACGTGCTGATGGAGGCGGCCCGGATCGACGGCGCCAAGGAGGGCACCATCTTCTTCCGGGTGATCCTGCCGCTGTGCGGGGCGCCGCTGGCGACCCTGTCGATCCTCACCTTCCTCGGCTCGTGGAACCAGTTCCTCTGGCCGTTGGTCGCCGCGCAGAGCGAGAAGATGTACACCCTGCCGATCGCGCTGACCCTGTTCTCCAAGGGCCAGGAGGCCACCAACTACGGCCTGCTGCTGGCCGGTTCGGTGCTGGTGGTTACCCCGATCGTCATCCTGTTCCTCTTCCTGCAGCGCTACTTCGTGCAGAGCGTCGTCAGCGCCGGCGTGAAGTGAACGGAGATCGGTGACTCGCGACGACGAGCAGACTGGGCAGGGCGCTGAGCGCTCTGCCCAGTCCGTCGATCCGGCCGACTCGTTCGATTCGGCTGGGTCTCTCGACTCGGCCCGGTACCTCGATCCGAGTCTGCCGATCGCCGACCGGGTGCAGGATCTGCTCGACCGGATGACGCTGGCCGAGAAGGTCGGCCAGATGCTGCAACTCGACGCCCGCGGCGACCTCGGCGACCTCGTGCTGGGCAAGCTGGCCGGCGCCGTGCTGCACGCCGCGCCCGGCCGGATCGACGAACTCCACGCCCTGGTGCAGCGGACCCGGCTGCGGATCCCGCTGCTGGTGGCGCAGGACGTCATCCACGGGCACTCGTTCTGGCCGGGTGCGACCGTCTTCGGCGAGCAGCTCGCCCTCGGCTGCACCTTCGACGCCGGCCTCGCCCAACGGGTGGCGCGGGTCGCGGCGATCGAGGCGGCGTCCACCGGCATCCACTGGGCCTTCTCCCCGGTGCTCTGCATCGCCCGCGATCCACGCTGGGGCCGGGTCGGCGAGACCTTCGGCGAGGACCCGCACCTGATCGCCGAGCTGGGTGCCGCGATGATCCGCGGCTACCAGGGGCAGGGGCTGGACGACCCGACCGCGGTGCTCGCCACCGCCAAGCACTTCGCCGGCTACTCCGAGACCCAGGGCGGCCGGGACGCCAGCGAGGCCGATCTGAGCCGGCGCAAGCTGCGAGCCTGGTTCCTGCCGCCGTTCCAGCGGGCGGTCAGCGAGGGCTGCGCCACCTTCATGCTCGGCTACCAGGCCATCGACGGCGTCCCGGTCACCGCCAACTCCTGGCTGCTCAACGAGGTGTTGCGCGGCGAGTGGGGCTTCCGCGGCGTCCTGGTCACCGACTGGGACAGCGTCGGCCGGATGGTCTGGGAACAGAAGGTGTGCGCCGACCTGGTCGAGGCGTCCGTGGTGGCGATCGAGGCCGGCAACGACCTGGCCATGACCACGGCGGGCTTCGGCGCGGCGACGGCAGAGGCGGTCGGCGCCGGACGGGTCGACGAGGAACGGGTCGACGAGGCCGTCCGGCACATCCTCGGACTCAAATTCGCCCTCGGCCTGTTCGACCGGCCGCGGCGGCCGTCGGTGGCCGCCCAGGCGGCGATCGGTTCGGCCGAGCATGCCGCGCTCAATCTGGAGGTGGCGCGGCGGGCGCTGGTGCTGCTGCGCAACGACGGCGTCCTGCCGCTCGACACCACGCTGCCCGGACGCCGCATCGCGCTGATCGGGCCGCTCGCCGACTACCCAGTGGGCCAGCTCGGCGACTGGTCCGGCGATTCCGGGCAGATCGACTGGATGCCCGAAGGCCACCCGCGGCACCTGATCGAGACGGTGCTGGACGGCCTGCGCGCCGTCGCGCCGGAGGACTGGACGGTCAGCCACGCCCAAGGCGCCCAGATGGTGCGCCCGGCCACGCCCGAGGAACTGCCGGGCCGGATGGGGGCGCCGGACCGCTACCGGTCGATGCCCGCCGACGCCGACGCGGGCCTGATCGCCGAGGCGGTGCAGCATGCCCGCGACGCCGACCATGCGGTGCTGGTGGTCGGCGATCACCTCAGCCAGATCGGCGAAGAGCTGTGCACCGCCACCCTGGAACTCAATGCCGGCCAGGTGGCGCTGCTCGACGCCGTGGCCGCCACCGGCACCCCGATGACGGTGGTGGCGATGACCAGCAAGCCGCTGGTGCTGCCGCCGTCGGCGCTGGGGGCGTCCGCGCTGATCTGGGCGTTCAGCCCCGGCATGCGCGGCGGCCGGGCCATCGCCGAGCTGGTGCTCGGCCAGATCGAGCCCAGCGGACGGCTGCCGATCTCGATACCTCGGCACGCCGGCCAGTTGCCGGTCTTCTACAACCAGGTGCGCGGCCAGCACGGCAACCGCTACGCCGACCTGACCCAGGAGCCGCAGTTCGCCTTCGGGGAGGGGCTGTCCTACAGCTCGGTGCGCTACGCCGACCTTCAGGTCGCTACGCCACGGGTCCGCGCCGACGAGACGATCCGGGCCACCGTGCGGGTCGGTAACGCCGGTGCCCGGCCCGCCCTGGAGACCGTGCAGGTCTACGTCCGCGACGTGGTGACCTCGGTCACCTGGGCCGACCGGGAGCTGAAGGCGTTCGTGCAGGTGCCGCTGCAGCCGGGGGAGAGCCGGCTGGTGGAACTGAGCGTGCCGGCGGCGTCCTGCAGCATCGTGGACGCCGCGGGCAACCGGATCGTCGAGCCCGGTGCCTTCGAACTGCTGGTCGGGCCCTCGTCCAAGCTGTCCGATCTCTTGGTCGCCGGCTTGGAGATCACCGGGTGAGCGCCACCGACCGGACGGAATCCAACGAACAAGAACCGACTGACAAGGGGAGATAACAGCCATGGGTGATGACTTCGGCGACGACTTCATCTGGGGCGCGGCGACCGCGGCTCACCAGATCGAGGGCAACAACGTCAACAGCGACTGGTGGGTGCGCGAGCACGCCCCGGGCACCAGGATTCCGGAGCCGTCCGGGGACGCCGCCGACAGCTACCACCGCTATGCCGAGGACATCAGGCTGCTCGCCGAGGCGGGCCTGACCAGCTACCGGTTCTCGCTGGAATGGGCCCGGATCGAGCCGGCCGAGGGGCACTTCTCGCGCGCCGAACTCGACCACTACCGCCGGATGATCGCCTGCTGCGCCGACCACGGCGTCACCCCGCTGATCACCCTGCACCACTTCACCTCGCCGCGCTGGTTCGCCGAGGACGGCGGCTGGCTCGACGAGCGCAGCGTGGCGCGCTTCGCCCGCTACGTCGAGGCGGTGCTGCCGTTGCTGGACGCCGCGTCCCACGTGTTCACCATCAACGAGCCGAACATCCTGGCGATGATGATCGGTGGCGAGAAGGGCGACGAGCAGTTGCAGGCCGGCAGCCTGCCGGCGCCCGACCCGGTGGCCACCGCGAATCTGATCGCCGCGCACCGGCGGGCGGTCGAGATCGTCCGGCGGGTCGGCGTCCCGGTCGGCTGGCCGGTGGCGCCGCAGCAGTTCTTCGCCGACCCTGGTGCCGAGGAGGTGCTGAAGGCGTACGCCTACCCGCGTGAGATCGTTTTCCTGGAAGCGGCCCGCGATGACGACTTCGTCGCCGTCCAGGCCTACACCCGGACCCGGATCACCGTGGACGGCCCGGTGCCGGCGCCGGAGACCGTGGAGCGCACCCTGACCGGCTGGGAGTACTACCCGCCGGCCATCGCCGAAGCCGCTCGGCTCGCCCACGACGTCACCGGACTGCCGGTGCTGGTCTCCGAGAACGGCATCGCGACCGCCGACGACGCCCGGCGGATCGACTACACCCGCGACGCCCTGAAGGCACTGCGGGCCGAGATGGTGGCCGGGCTGCCGCTGCTCGGCTACCTGCACTGGTCGCTGCTGGACAACTACGAATGGGGCTCCTACACCCCCACCTTCGGGCTGATCTCCTGGGATCGGGAGACCTTCGAACGCACCCCGAAGCCGTCGCTGGCCTGGCTCGGCGAGGTGGCCCGGGGCGTCCGGAGCCTGGACGAGTAGCCGGGGAGTCGAGCGGCCCTGCCGGGATGCTCCCGGCGGGTCGCCGCCCGCCCTGATGCGTCAGGCCTTGTCAGGGCGCCGTTCCACGACGATGGTGACCTTGCTGACCACGGCGGCGATGGCTCCCACGCCCAGCAGCAGCGGTGCCACCATCGCGGTGATGGCGCCGACGGTGATGCCAGCGTTCAGCGGGATCGCGATGAGGGTCTTGCCGCCCCGCTTCAAGGTGATCCGGCGCACGTTGCCCTCGCGGATCAGTTCGCCGATCTTGCCGATCACGTTGCCGACGGTGACCTCGAACTCTTCGGTGTTGCCCTTCTCGGCCATGCTCGCTCACTCCAGACGGTGGCCGGCAGGTCCGGCCGTTGGCCCCATTCTGTTCGCCACGGGCAAGTCGCGGCCGGCGATTCTCGGATTCCTGGCTTCGGAGCTGTCCGGACGGCGTCGTGGAGCGTGACTGCTCGCCTCGCCTCAGCGGGCGCCGAACCGGACGCCGAACGTCCCCGGCGGCGGGGTCAGGCCCAGGACGTGCATGGTGTGACCGGCGACGTCGGCCTGCTCCACTCGTCCCGGGCGAACCCGAAAATCTCCCACTCGATTGTTCTTCAGCGGCGTGTCGCCCACCGTTTCGGCATCGAGTGTGGAGTTTTCGGGAATCCCCGGTCCGGCGGCCGCGATCCAGGCGGTGCGCTCGGCGTCCGACTCGCCGCCGTGCCCGCCGGCATCGACGTGGCCGTGATCGGTGACCACGATCACCGTCCAGTCCTCGGTGCTCGGACGCCGGTCGAGTGCGGCCAGCAGCTCGCCCAGCCGGGTGTCGGAGTCGCGGACGAAACCCCGGTACTCGTCGCCGACGCCGAGCAGGTGACCGGTCTCGTCCACGCCGCCGAGGTAGCAGAACACCAGCGAGCCGTCGCGGCCGTCGTGGTCGTCCAGGAAGGCCACCGTCGCGTCGGTGACCGCCTGGTCGGCGACCTGCCACTCGTCCGGGAGATGCGCCTGGTCGCCGGGCGGGAAGAAGCCGCGGTCGGCGAGCAGCGGACCGCCCGAGACCGCGTCGACGATCGGAGCCCAGCCGGCGCCGGCGAACCGCGCCGTCCGGGGACGCTGCACGGCGGCCAGCCGGAGCACGTCGGGGTGGGCGTCCAGAGCGTTGGGGGAGAGGTCGTTGTCCCTGATCAGGTGGCGGTCGGCCAATGCGCCGCTGAGGATGGTCGCCCAGCACGGCCCGGAAATCGTCGGGCCGGCGTCGTTGACCTGGACCGGTGTCAGGAAGCCCCGTGCCGCGAGGGCGTCCAGGTGCGGCGTCGGCTCCTCGCCGAGCGCGTCGTAACGCACGCCGTCGATGCCGACGATCAGCACATGTTCACTCACCGGAGCAGTCTGCCCGATGCGCCCGGGCGCGGGTCGGGAACGCGGGCGGTCGGCTCAGTCGGAACCGGGCAGCGGGACGGTGAGCAGTTGCTGCACCTGCTGCCGGACCTCCTCGGCCATGTCGACGTCGTCGGGGGAGAGTAGCCACTGCACCTGCAGGCCGTCCATCAGCGCGACCAGGGCGCGGGCCTGCCGGGACGGATCGACGCCGGCGGCCAGCAGCCCGGCCCGCTCGGCGCGGCACAGCGAGCGTCGGGCGCCCTCGACGGTGCGCCGGTAGCGCTGCACGAAGTAGTCGTGGGCGGGGTGATCGGGCGCGGACGCCTCGGCCGACAGCACTGCGAACAGGGCGACCAGCTGCGGCCGTGAGGCGTTGTACCGGGCCAGGTCGACCAGCGCGGCGAGCGCGGTCAGCCCGGTCTCGTCGGTCTGTGCCGGGGCGAGCCGGGCGGTGTCCTCGACGTCCCGGCGCTGCAGCACCGCCTCCAGCAGCGCCTCCTTGGAGCTGAAATGGTGCAGCAGGCCGGTCCGGGAGATGCCGGCCGCCTGCGCCAGTTCCAGGACCGTGGCGTGCCGGTAGCCCACCCGGGAGAACAGTTCCGTCGCTGCGGTGACGATCTGCTCGCGGCGCAGTCGTCCGACGGCGTAGCCGCCCTCACGTGTACCCATGGCCCTCCTGTGCCGCGTCGGGGTCGGGCCGGTCGGACGTCCCGCGAAAACCCCTCCCTAACTAGTTCTGCCCTCCCGCAGGTGGGAGGGCCCAGGTAGTTAGGGAGGGCCCTGGTCGGCGTCCGCGCCGGGGTGGGCGAGGGCCAGGCTTCGGGGTGGGCGACGTCCGTGGAACGAACCTCCGGTGAAACTCGACACAAGTGTACATGTTCGCTTAGGCTGATGTTCGACATCCCTCACACCCGCCGCGCGGCAGCGTGGCACCCGCATGTCTTCGGAGGAACTTCGTGACCCAGGCCGCAACCATCTCTCGCTCGACAACCAACGCCGCCCGCAACGGCGATCTGTTGGTGTTCGGCGTCAACGGCTTCGTCTTCGCCTCGTGGATGTCCCGGGTGCCGGACGTGAAACAGCTGCTGGACATCACCGCCGGGCAGCTCAGCCTGCTGCTGCTGGCCACCTCGGTCGGCTCGCTGCTGGGCCTGCCGCTGGCCGGTCGGATCGCCCACCGGTTCGGCGCCACCACCACGGTCCGGCTGGGCGCGCTGCTCACCCTGCCCGGCATCGTGCTCGCCGCGCTGGCCGTGGAGATGCACGCGCCGCTGCTGCTGATCGCACCCATGATGGTGCTGCTCGGCCTGGGCATCGGCATCTGGGACGTCGCCCAGAACCTGGAGGGCACCATCATCGAGCAGGCGCTCGGCCGGGCGATCATGCCCTGGTTCCACGCCATGTTCAGCGCGGGGACCGTGGTCGGGGCGCTGATCGGCGCCGGCCTGACCTGGCTCAAGGTGCCGCTCGGCATCCACCTGGCCTCGGCTGCGGCGCTCACTTTGATCGCGGTCTGGTGGGGTACCGGACGCTTCCTGCCCGCCTTCGACGAGGACCACGGCGACGCCGCGTCCGCCGGTTCGAAGGGACGCTCGCCGTGGACCGAGCCGCGCACCCTGCTGATCGGTGTGATGGTGCTGGCCGCCGCCTTCACCGAGGGCGTGGCCAACGACTGGATGGCGCTCGCCTTCGTCGAGGGGCACGGTCTGGACAACTCGATGGGCGTGGTGGGGCTGGCCGTCTTCCTCGCCTTCATGACCGCCGGACGCATCCTCGGCGCCCAGCTGCTCGACCGCTACGGACGCGTGGTGGTGCTGCGGACGCTGTTCGCCGCCGCGGTGATCGGCTGTGCGCTGGTCGTCTTCGGGACGCCGTGGCTGGCCTTCATCGGTGCCGCGATCTGGGGCGTCGGCGCCAGCCTGGGCTTCCCGGTCGGCATGTCGGCGGCAGCGGACGACCCGGCGCGCGCCGCCGTCCGGCTGAGCGTGGTGTCGACCGTCGGCTACGGGGCGTTCCTGGCCGGTCCGGTGCTGATCGGCTTCCTGGGCGACCACTTCGGCATCCTGCGGGCGCTGCTGGTGGTCGGCGCGGTCTCTCTGCTGGCGATCCTGGTGGTGCCGACCGCGCGCCCGCTGCAGGCGTCCGACACCCAGGACCGGTGACCCGCCGCGCCGACCCCACCGCTGCTCGATCGCCGGGGACGGTTCCCAACCGTTGAGAACCGTCCCCGCCGGTTGAGAACCGTCCCCAATGGTGCGAGTTTCGACCGTTGAGAACCGTCCCCAACCGTTGAGAACCGTCCCCGGTGGTTCAGGACGCCGCGTCGACGGCCCGGACCAGGGCGTCGTAGGTGGCTTCGATCTCGCCTTCGCGGCTGGGCACCAGGATGGCGTCCGGACGTTGCTTCAGGACCTCCAGCAGCCGGTCGTAGAACTCGCCGAGCACCGCGCGGCCACCGGCGGCGGCGACGCTCGCCCGGTTGTGCCGGCCCCATTCGGAGTCGTCCACCCGGCGTTCGAAACGGTCCAGGGCGTCGTCCTTGTCGGCCATCAGGACGATCTCGACGAACCGCGCGCCGGCGTCCCGGGCCACCCGCTCGAAGGCCTCGATCTCGGTGATCCGGGCGCGCAACTGCGGCACGATCACGTCCCGGCCGCCGGCCAGGTGCGCGGCCGCCATCGCCAGCGCCAGCGGGCGGACGATCTGGTGGGTGTCGCTGGACGGATCCTGCCAGCCACCGACCAGCGGATGCAGCCGGTCCAGGTCGAGATCGAGCGTCTCCGGATGCCGCTCGACGTAGAGCGCGGCCAAGGTGGACTTGCCGACGCCCGGCGGTCCGTTGAGGTGAATCAGGCGAGGCACCGCCCCACGGTAACCGACCGGGCTCACACCAGCATCAGCAGCGTCCCGGTGACGATCAGCACCAGCCCGACGGTGGCCCGCCGGCTGAGCCGCTCGCCCAGGAACAGCCAGGCGAACGCGACGGTGAGCACGATGCTGGTCTTGTCGATCGGCACCACCACGCTGGCCGGACCGTCCTGCAACGCCCGGAAGTAGCACAGCCAGGACGCCCCGGTCGCCACCCCGGAGAGCACGATGAACACCAGGTCGCGGCGCGGAATCCGGGTCAGCTGCCGGTGCTCCTTGGTCACGAAGGCCACCACCCACGCCATCAGCAGCACCACCGCGGTCCGGATCGCCGTGCCCAGGTTCGACTCGACGTCCGCGATGCCCACCTTGCCGAGGATCGCGGTCAACGCCGCGAACACCGCCGAGCCGAGCGCGTAGACCAGCCAGCCGGGTCCCCGGGTCGCCACCGCCGGACGCCGCGGACGGCGGTCGATCATCAGGTAGGTGCCGGCGGTGATCACCGCGACGCCGGCCAACCGGGTCGGCAGATTGTCGGTCTCACCCAGCAGCATCATCGCGAACAGCACGGTGAGCACGATGCTGGATTTGTCGATCGGGGTGACCTGGTTGACGTCGGCCAGCTGCAGCGCCCGGAAGTAGCACAGCCAGGACGCCCCGGTCGCCAGCCCGGACAGCACCAGGAACCCGATGGTGCCGCCGGACAGCGCACCGATGGTGCCCTGCGAACCCACCACGAACACCACCAGCCAGGCGAAGCCGAGCACCACCACGGTCCGGATCGCCGTGGCCAGATTGGACGGGGTGTGCCGGATGCCCACCTTGGCCAGGATCGCGGTCAACCCGGCGAAGACCGCGGAGCCCGCGGCGTACAGCACCCACATCCGATTCCGTCCCATCCCGGGGCGACAGTGCGCCCGCCAGCAGCGTAGGCGGCCCCTCGCCGCACCGGACGCCGGTCCCGCGCGCCGAACTCACCAGCCGGAGAAAGAGCTCACCAGCCGGAGAAGGGCCGGACGCCGGCCGGCCCGCGAACCGTTCTCGGACCCGCGGCGCGCCCGATCGCCCCACTGGCTTCGCCGAGGCGTCACGAATACGGACGCTGCCCGCGCCGCCGGACCAGCGTCAGCGGAAGCCACAGCCACAATCCGAGGAACACCAGCAGGGTGACGCCGCCCACCACCAGGCCGGTGGTCCGGCCGGCGACCATGCCGACCACCAGGGTGGCCACCAGGCCCACGGTGAGCCCGAGGCAGACCAGCCCGGCCTTCGCCATCGCGCTGCCCATGTCGACCAGCAGGTCCTTGTCGTGCCGGCGGAACAACAACCGGTGCGCCGTCACCGGGGCCAGCACCAGCGCGGTGGCCAGCACGGCGAGCAGCACCGCGGCCAGGAACACGCCGACCAGCACCGGGTCGAGATCGGCGAAGCGGGACTGGAACGGCAGGATCAGCAGGAAGCCGGTGAGCAGCTGGATGCCGGTCTCGGTGACCCGCAGCTCCTGCAGCAGTTCCGCCCAGTTGCGATCCAGGCGCTCGGCCGCGGTCTCGTTGCGTTCGGGAGCCGGCGTCACCCGGTCTCGGTCGGGATCCATGGCCCCAAGCTACGCGAACGACGTGGGCGGGTGCGGCCGGTCGGGCCGCTCCGGTTCGCTCACCTCGTCCTCGGTGAGCCGGACGTCGAGCGTCGCCGTCGGGGTGCCGCGGTGCTGCGCGATCCGGACGCCGGCGCTCACGGCCGCAGCAGCACCTTGACGGCGCGCCGGGAGTCCATCGCCGCGTAGGCCTCGGCCACCTCGGCCAGCGGCAGCTGCAGGTCGAACACCGGTCCCGGGTCGATGGCGCCGCTCCAGACCAGCTCGAGCAGCTGCGGCAGGTAGGCCCGACAGTGCGCCGGACCGCCCTTGATGCCGACGTTGCGCCAGAACAGCTCGTTCACCGGCAGGTCGCCGTGCGGGACGCCGACCAGGCCGATGTTGCCGCCGTCGCGGACGCAGCCGATGGCCTGCAGCCGGGCGCCCTCGGTGCCGACGCACTCCAGCACGCGGTCGGCGCCGATCCCGTCGGTGAGCCGCTTGACCGCCTCGCTGCCGGCCTCGTCCCGCTCGGCGACGATGTGGGTGGCGCCGAACCGGCGGGCCAGCTGCTGCCGATCCTCGTGCCGGCTCATCGCGATGATGGTGGGTGCCCCCAACTGGGCGGCGGCCAGCACCGCGCACAGCCCGACCGCGCCGTCGCCGACCACGGCGACCGTGGTGTCCGGGCCGACGCCGGCGCTGACCGCGGCGTGCCAGCCGGTGCACATCACGTCCGACAGCGCCAGAATCGCCGGCAGCTGCGCCTCGGTCGGGATGCCGGGGGTGACCACGAGGGTGCCCTCGGCGTACGGGATCCGGATCTTCTCGGCCTGGCATCCGGCGTAGTGGGCGCCGTTGACGCAGTTGGCCTGGGCATTCTTGCGGCAGACCGGGCAGGTGTTGTCGCCGGGGTTGAACCCGCCGACCACGAAGTCGCCGGGCTTGACGCTGGTCACCGCGTCGCCGACCTGTTCGACGACGCCGCAGAACTCGTGGCCGATCGGGGTCGGCTTCGGCACCGCCGCGATACCGCGGTAGCGCCACAGGTCCGACCCGCAGACGCAGGCCGCCACGGTGCGCACCACGGCGTCCGTGGGCTCCAGGATCTCCGGGTCGGCGCGCTCTTCGTAGCGGACGTCGCCGGGTGCGTGAATCACTGCTCCATACATGCCTCTACCTCACTACATCGGACGCCGTCGTGGGAGGTATTGCCAGTGCCACCCTCGGCCGGGCTCGCTGCGCACCCGGGGCGCGAACAGAAGGTGATCGCCGGAAACGGTGCCGACCTGACATGACCGATCGAGTGAGGAAGGTGCGGCGATGCGCGTCAAACGCGTGATCAGCAACAACGCCGTCCTCGCGCTCGACGCCGACGGGCAGGACATGGTGGCGCTGGGACGCGGGCTGGGCCACGGCCGGCGTCCCGGCGACCTGCTGGAGCCCGAGCGGGTCGAGCAGGTCTTCGTGGCCGGCGACGCCGACGAGCGGCTGACCCGATTCCTCGCCGACGTGCCGCTGGAGTACGTCCGGGTGGCCGGACGGATCGCCGAGCTGGCGCACGAGCGGCTCGGCCTGAAGGTCACCCAGGCGTTGATCCTGCCGATCGCCGACCACCTGCACTTCGCGGTCCGGCGGCAGGCCGACGGGATGGAGATGCACTATCCGCTGGCCTGGGAGGTGCGCCAGCTGTACCCCGACGAACTGGCGGTCGGCGAGGCGGCGCTGGGCCTGGCCAACGCCGCGTTCGGCGTCGCGCTGCCCGGCGACGAGGCGGTGGCGTTCGCGATGCACTTCGTGAACGCCCAGTTCGCATCGCCCGGCATGTCCCGGGCGATGGAGATGACGCAGGCGATCAGCAAGGCCTTCGAGGTGATCGAGAAGAGCTTCGGCGTCACCATCGACACGCATTCGATGAACGCCGCCCGGTTCGTCACCCACCTGCGCTACCTGTACGCCCGGGTGGCCTCCGGCAAGCAGATCGTCTACCCGCATCCGACGTTCGCGGACGCCATCGCCAACGCTCACCCCGAGGCGACCGCCTGCGCGATGAAGCTGCGCTTCCAGTTCGAGATGAACCTGGGCGAGAAGCTGAGCACCGACGAGGTGGCCTACCTGGCGCTGCACGTGGCCCGGCTGCTCTGGGATCTGCGGGACGGCCGGGGCTGAGCCCGACGTCGGCCCGGGCGTTGGCGAGCGGGTGTTCCAGGCCCGGCTTCGTCAGCGATCCGTCGATCGCGGCAGCGCGCCGTACTCGGCGTCGGTGACGGGTTCGAGCCATTCGTTGCGGACGTCCGTGCCAGGGGTGATGAAGGCGACGTGGGAGAACCACGAGTCGGCCTTCGCGCCGTGCCAGTGTTTGGTGCCGGCCGGCACCCGGATCACCGTTCCGGGCTCCATGCTGACCGGCTCATCCCCCTCGATCTGACACCAGCCGCTGCCGGCGGTGCACATCAGGATCTGGTCGCCGCCGCCGTCGGTGCCGTGGTGGATGTGCCAGTTGTTGCGGCAGCCGGGCTCGAAGGAGACGTTGCTGACCGGCACGCTGCCCGATGTCAGCGGCGCGAGATAGCTCTGCCCGACGAAGTACTGCGCGAAGGCGTCGTTGGGCGCTCCGAGGGGAAAGATCTGCTCGAATTCGTTCTCTGTCATGTTCGTCCTCATCTGTGTTCCGATGGTGTGGCGTAACCAGACGACACCGTTGCCGTCCCTGACCTCAGGGCGTACCGGGGAAGGCGTCCGGGGTCGTCATGTGGGGTGAACCTGCTCGCCGGCCGACGTGGTGGCGACAAGGCTGCCGAGAATGCTCAGCCGTTCCGCGGTCGGGCTGCCAGGTTCGGCGGTGTAGGCGAACATGAGCCAGTCCGGATTCGTCGGGAATCCCAGTCCTTCGTACGTGAGTTCCAGCTCGCCCACCTCGGGGTGGCGGAACCTCTTGACGCCGGTGCGGTGGTGTCGCACATTGTGCGCGGCCCAACGGGTCCGGAACGCGCCGGAACGGGTGACGAGTTCTCCGATGAGATCGGTCAGCGCCTTGTCGCGAGGGTTCTGCCCGGCGTAGCCGCGCATGGTGGCGACGATGTCGTCCGCGTTCCGTTCCCAGTCCGGAAAGAAGGTGCGGGCGGCGGGACTGAGGAACATGAAGCGCGCGGTGTTGCCCCTGCCATCGCGATCGTCGATCAGCGGACGGTACAGCGCCCGGCCGAGCGGGTTCGCGGTCACCAGGTCCATCCGGCGGTCTCGCACCCACACCGGTGCGCCGGTGACCGCGTCGACGAAGCGCTGCAGGCTCGGCCGTATGTTCTGGTCCGGCTTCGACCTGCGCTGTCTCGGCGGACGGGGGCTGGACGCCTGCGCCAGGTCGTGCAGATGATCGGTTTCAGCCTCGTCCAGCAGCAGTGCTCGTGCGACGGCCTCAAGAATCTCCGGGGCGACACCGCGCAGGTCGCCTCGCTCCATCCTTGCGTAATAGTCCACGCTGATGTTCGCCAGCGTCGCGACCTCCTCGCGGCGCAGGCCCGGGACCCGTCGCCGGTGGCCGCCGATGATGCCGGCCCGCTCGGGCGTCACCTTGTCGCGGCGGCTGCGAAGGAACTCGCCGACCTCCTGTCGCTGGTTCACGGCTTCAACGCTAGGGCGGAACTCCGGGTCTTTCGGTGTACTGCCAGTACGCGGATGACGCGTTCCTCCACACCACACGGATCGCACGTGAAGCTGGAACCGGAACAAGTGCGGATGGTGCGGCGGGGAGTCGGGTGCGTAGTCGCTATCGCCCGGCTCCCCGCCGGCGCCCGGCGAGGGTGGTGCTGACCAGCAGGCAGGCCAGCGCCAGTGCGGCGGCGGTGGCCAGGCTGATCTGCATGCCGGTCAGGAAGTCGGTGCGGTGTCCGACCAGCACCCCGAACAGGGCGACCGCGAGCGCCCCGCCGACCTGCCGGAAGGTGTTCGACACGGCGCTGGCCACCCCGGCCTGACCGTCCGGCGCGTGTTCCAGGACGACGCCGGCCAGCGGCGGCATGGCGACCGATCCGCCGCCGCCGATCAGGATCAGGGTGATCGCGACCAGTGCCACCGACTCGGCAGGGGCGGACAGGGCCAGGGTGCCGAGGCCGACCAGCAGTGACGCCATGCCGACCAGGACGGGGAAGCGGGGCCCGAACTGGTTGGCGAGGGGGCCGCTGGCCAGGTTGCCGAAGAAGGACAGCACGGCGCTGGGCAGGAAGACCAGGCCGGCCAGCGCCGGGGCGAGGTGCAGCTGTTGCTGCAGGTACAGGCTGGCCACGAAGACGCTGCCGAACCAGGAGTAGATGAAGGTGAAGCCGCCGAACATGGCGACCCGCATCGGTCCGGCGTGGAACAGCCCGAGCGGCATCATCGGGTGCGCGACCCGTGACTGCACGACGACGAACGCCACCAGCGCGCTCACGCCGACGATCAGCAGCACGACGATCAGCGGATCGCCGTAGCCGATCACGCCGCCTTCGATCAGCGCGTAGATGATCGAACCGAGCGCCACCAGCGCGAGGAGCTGGCCGGCCCAGTCGAACGGGACGCTGGTGCGGGGCGAGCGCCGAACCCGCGGCGCGAGCGCCAGCATGGCGGCGCAGACCGGCACGTTCACGGCGAAGATCAGCCGCCAGTCCCAACCGGACAGCGCCCCGCCCAGCACCGGGCCGGCCGCCGAGGCGACCGCGCCGCCGGCCGCCCAGACCCCGAGCGCCCTCGCCCGGC
>NZ_JASGDE010000079.1:0-5975 GCF_047607385.1 Micropruina sp. | reverse complement strand
TCGCCTAACTATTTGCCGCTCGCTGAACTCAGCGAGCGGCAAATAGTTAGGCGAGCGCTCGGCGGAGGGGCGGGGGTCCGCCCACCGAATCAGGCCTGGTCGATCCGGATCACATTGCCGGAGGGATCCCGCACCGCGCAGTCCCGGACGCCCCAGAACTGGTCGGTGGGCTGCTCCAGCACCTCCACGCCGGCATCGGCCAGCCGGGCGAAGAGCCCGTCCAGATCGTCGGAGCGGAAGTGCGCCGCGCTCAGCGCACCCTTGGCCAACAGCGAACGCAGCGTCTCGGCGTCCGCAGCCGCGTCGGCCAGGTAGTTGCTGAGCACGATCGCCATGCCGTCCTGTCCCGGTGCCGCGACCGTGATCCAGCGGAACTCTCCCTGGGCGACGTCCGCCTGGACCTCCATGCCCAGCAGATCGCGGTAGAAGGTGAGCGCGGCATCGACGTCGGTGACCGCGACGAAACAGCGCGAGATTGCAATGGTCATGCCGCTCACAGTAGTCAGAGCACATTCAGGAAACTTCTCCGATCCTGACCGGTCCGTCCCGGGCCTCCCCGATTGGACGCCCCGTCGATCGGCCACGTAATGTTGCCCGGCTATGACTGGGGGTAGGACGATGCGTGAGACCGGAGCCGAGGCCGACCGACATTGGCTGACCCCGCGGGATCGGTCGGTGATCACCATCCTGCTGGTCGCGGCGTTCGTGGTGATCCTGAACGAGACGGCGCTGAACGTGGCGCTCACCTCGGTGATGACCGATCTGCGGGTCGACGAGCGCACCGTGCAGTGGCTGACCACCGCGTTCATGTTGACCATGGCCGTGGTCATTCCGATCACCGGCTGGCTGCTCGAACGGATCCCGACCCGGGTGGCGTTCATCCTTGCCATGAGCCTGTTCACCACCGGAACCCTGATCTGTGCGCTGGCCCCGGTCTACTCCCTGGTGCTGGCCGGACGAATCGTCCAGGCCAGCGGCACGGCGATCATGATGCCGCTGCTGATGACCACCATCATGCAGTTGGTGCCGCCCGCTCACCGCGGCGCCCTGATGGGCAACATCTCCCTGGTGATCTCGGTGGCGCCGGCGCTGGGCCCGACGCTGGCCGGTTTCGTCCTGCAGTTCACCAGCTGGCGCGGCGTGTTCGGCCTGATGGTGCCGATCGGGCTGCTGATGCTGGTGATCGGCAGCCTGCGGATCACCAACATCAACGAGCCGATGAAGATCCCGCTGGACGGGTTGTCGGTCCCGCTCACCGTGCTCGGCTTCGGCGGCCTGGTCTACGGCCTCAGCCTGATCGGGGACGCCACGGTGCCGGTCCTCGAACTGGTCGGCGCCTTCGCGGTGGGTCTCGGCGCGCTGGTCGCCTTCCTGGTCCGGCAGTTGCTGCTGGCCCGGCAGGAGCGTGCCCTGCTCGATCTGCGCGCCTTCCAGCACGGCTCCTTCGCGATCAGTGTGGTGGTGATGGCGCTGGCCATGATGGCCCTGTTCGGCACCGTCATCATGCTGCCGCTGCTGTTGCAGCAGGCGCTGCACCTGCCGGCGCTCAGCGTCGGGCTGATGATGTTGCCCGGCGGGGTGCTGATGGGCGTCCTGGGCCCGGTGGTCGGGCGGCTCTACGACCGGCTGGGCGCCCGTCCGCTGATGCTGCCGGCGTCGGTGGTGGTCGCGGTCGTGTTCTGGCTGCTCTCCACCATCCAGCCGGACACCCCCTGGTGGTTCGTGGTGGCCTGCCACGTGGCGATGAGCGCCTCCTTCGCCTTCATGTTCACGCCGCTGTTCACCGTCGCACTGGGCTCGCTGCCCAGGCAGCTCTACACCCACGGCTCGGCGATCGTCGGCACCGTGCAGCAGCTGGCCGGCGCCTTCGGCACCGCGGTCTTCGTCACCGTCTTCGCGGCCCAGTCGGACGCCCTGCGCGCCACCGGCGCCGGACCGGAGCAGAGCCTGCTGCACGGAGCCCACCTGGCCTTCCTCGGCGCCGGAGCGGTCTGGGTGCTGGCGATCGTCGCCACCGGCTTCCTCCGGACCCCCGAGCCCAGCGATCAACTGCCGCACGCACACTGAAACCTGCGCCGCAACCAAGCGGCCGCAGATAAATTTGGCGGAGTCCTGGTGGCCCGGAGCAGGATGCGGCACGATACGCCCATGGCGAAACTCCCGAAGTTGGACAACGAACTCTACGAGGCCGAACTGCTGCGGTTGCAGGCGGAACTGGTGGAGATGCAGGAATGGCTACGCACCGAGGGCAAGCGGCTGGTGGTGATCTTCGAAGGACGTGACGCTGCCGGCAAGGGCGGCGCGATCAAACGGATCACGGAATACCTCAGCCCCCGCATCGCCCAGGTGGTGGCATTGCCCGCGCCGACCGAACGGCAGCAGTCGCAGTGGTATTTCCAGCGCTACATCCAGCACCTCCCCTCGGCCGGCCAGATCAAGCTGTTCGACCGTTCCTGGTACAACCGGGCCGGTGTCGAGCGGGTGATGGGCTACTGCACCACCGCGGAGCATCGTCGCTTCCTGCGCCAGTGCCCGATCTTCGAGCGGATGCTGATCGAGGACGGCATCATGCTGCGCAAGTACTGGTTCTCGGTGTCCGACAAGATGCAGGAGAAGCGGTTCAAGTCGCGGCTCACCGACCCGATGCGGCAGTGGAAGCTGTCGCCGACCGACCTGGAGTCGCTGACCCGGTGGGAGGACTACTCCCGGGCCAAGGACGAGATGTTCGTCCACACCGACATTCCCGAGGCGCGCTGGAACGTGGTCGAGTCCGAGGACAAGAAGCGGGCCCGGATCAACATGATCGCGCATCTGCTGTCGTCGATCCCCTACCAGAAGGTGGAGCGGCCCACGTTGAAGCTGCCGAAGCGTCCGCCGTCGACCGGGTACCAGCGCACCGACCGCGGCCTGCAGTACGAGGTGCCGGACGTGACCGCCGGCCTGGAGCGGACGTCCAAGAAGGACAAGTACGTCGATCCCGAGGACGAGATCAACGACGACAACGACACCGAGAACAACGAGAACTGATTCGGTTTCCCCGGTGGAATACTGACCGGGTGCCTACCAAACCGCCGATCAAGGTGGCCCTGGTCAACGACTACGAGGTTGTGGTCACCGGGCTGCTGCACATGTTCGCCAACTATGCCGACCGGGTGCGGGTGGTGAAGCTGGTCGCAGGGCGCGAGATCCGCGAACGCGTGGATATCGCGCTCTACGACAGCTTCGGCCAGCCGTCGGCGGACACCCCGGCCGTGGAGGGCGTGCTGCGCAATCCGCTGGTGGCCCGCACCGTGGTCTACACCTGGAACTTCCAGCAGGCGCTGGTCCGGCGGGTCACCACCGACGGCGTCTCGGGCTACCTGTCCAAGACGCTGCCGGCGCATGCCCTGGTGCACGCGCTGGAACAGGTGCACGCCGGGAAGATGGTGATCAGCCCCGCGCCGAAGGCGGCCAACCCGACCGGCGGCAACTGGCCGGGACGCGAGGAGGGCCTCTCCTATCGGGAGAGCGAGGTGATCGCGTTGATCACCCAGGGCCTGCCCAACGCGGAGATCGCGCAGGGCATGTACCTCAGCCCCAACTCGGTGAAGAGCTACATCCGCTCCGCCTACCGCAAGATGGGGGTGGTGCGGCGTTCCCAGGCGGTCTCCTGGGGGATGCGGCACGGGTTCTCCTCCGACTACATCCGTTTCGACCCCGAGGACGTCCAGCCCGACCCGGACGGCTCCTGACCTCTACCGTCGGTCTCGTCGAGACCTCGCCTGGCCGAGCATCGCCGCGCTCCAACCTCTACCGTCGGTCGAGCTTGTCGAGACCCTTCCTGACGACGGTTTCGACACGCTCAGCCATCGCTCTGGTCAGGCCTCGAACAGCGCAGGGTCGCCCGACCCGCGCCGGATGATCACCACCTCGTCGCCGCTCAGGTCGATCACCGTGGTGGGCTCGGAGCCGCAGTCGCCGGAGTCCAGCACGGCGTCCAGGGCGTGGCCGATCTCGTCGTTGACCGTCCAGCCGTCCGACATCGGCTCCTCCTCGCCGGGCAGCAGCAGGGTGCTGGACATCAGCGGCTCGCCCAGCTCGTGCAGCAGGGCCAGCGCGGTGACGTGCGGCGGCAACCGGACGCCGACCGTCTTGCGCTTCGGCTGCAGCATCACCTTGGGGGCTTCGCGGGTGGCCTTCAGCACGAACGTGTAGCCGCCCGGGGTGGCGGCCTTGATCGCCCGGAACACGTCGTTGCTCATCTGCACGTAGTGCCCCAGCTGCGCGAACTCGCTGCAGACCAGGGTGAAGTTGTGCCGGGCGTCCAGGTGCCGCAACTCGCGGATCCGGTCCAGGCCGGCGCGGTTGCCGAGCATGCAGCCCAGCGCGTACCCGGAGTCGGTCGGATAGGCCACCAGTCCCCCGTCGCGCAGGATCGTGGCCACCTGTCCGAGCGCCCGCGGTTGCGGGTTGTCGGGGTGTACGTCGAAGTACCGAGCCATGCCCAAGCTCCTCCTGTCGAGATCTGCCGCCCGCCGCCGCGGCGAGCGGCCACAATGCAGCCATGACGATCTTCTCCCTGACCGAGGCGGAATTGCGACAGCGACGCAGCCTGAAGTGGCGGACCTACGATCCGGACGTGCTGCCGCTGTGGGTCGCGGAGATGGATTCGGCGATGCTGCCCGCGGTCCGGCAGAGCCTGGACGCCGCCCTCGACCACAGCGACACCGGCTACCCGGTCGGCAACGACTACATCGACGCCTACCGGGACAGCGCCGCCACCCGGTGGGGGCTGGAGCTCGCTCCGGGCCAGTTGCGCCGCGGCGGCGACGTGATGAACGCCGTTCTGTGTGTGCTGGAGACGGTCACCGATCCCGATGACGGGATCGTGATCACCAGCCCGGTCTACCCGCCGTTCTGGCAGGTGACCAGCGGCTACCGGCGACGCACCGTCCCGGTCGCGCTGACCGAGCAGGGCCGGCTCGATCTGGACGCCCTGGCCGAGGCGTTCGCCGCCCCGGACGTCACCGCCTTCCTGCTCTGCTCGCCGCACAACCCGACCGGCACCGTGCACACCGCCGCCGAGCTGAGCGCCGTCGCCGAGCTGTGCGCCGCGCACGGCGTCCAGTTGGTGGTGGACGAGATCCACGCCTGGCTGGTCGACCCGGGCACCGAGTTCGTGCCGACGCTGAGCGTCCCGGAGGCGCAGCAGGCGGTGGTGGTCACGTCGGCGGGCAAGTCGTGGAACCTGGCCGCGTTCAAGGCGGGTCTCTTCATCGGCGGCACCGAGGCGGGCCGGGTGCTCAACGGCCTGCCGCCGCTGGCCACCCAGTCCACCGGGCATCTGGGATCGATCGCGCACAGCACCGCGCTGCGGCACGGCCAGGACTGGGTCGATCAGGCCCGCGCCGAGATCGCCGAGAACAAGCGGCTGCTCACCGACCTGCTGCACGCCCTGGTGCCCGGCGCCCGCTACCGGGCCGAGCCGGGAACCTACCTGGCCTGGGTGGACTGCACCGAACTGGGGCTGGACGAGCCGTACGCCCACTTCCTGGCGTCCGGACGGGTGGCGTTCTCGCCGGGCCGCAACTTCTCCCCCGCGCACCAGCAGTGGGTGCGGATCAACCTGGCCGCGTCGCCGGCGATGATCACCCAGGCGGTGGAACGGATGGCGGCGTCGCTGCGCAAGACCGCCTGAGCGTCCCGACGCCGGGTGGTCGGGGTGTGCCGGCGCTCAGTCGTACAGTTGGGCGCCGGCCTCGCCATTGCCCTGCAACCTGGTGATGCCGATCAGGCTGAGCAGCACGGTGTCGGTCGTGGTCGAGGTGGTCACCCGGATGCTGCCGTCGCCGGCCACCGTCACCGAACCGTGCATGCCGGGTTCGGCGGCGATCACCCGCCGGGCCGCAGCGACCGCGGCCTGGGCGTCCGGACGGCGTCCGACCTGACGCTGGGCTGCGGTGGCGTCCACCGCCGAGCTCACCGCGGCCGCCGCC
>NZ_JASGDE010000078.1:0-11701 GCF_047607385.1 Micropruina sp. | reverse complement strand
CGGACGGGCTGGCCGCCGGTGTGGCCGGTGTGGACGCGGCGGCCGGGGACGGGACGGCGGCGTTGCCGGGCGCCGCCGGCGTCCAGAATCCGGTGAACACCAGGGCGGCCGCCACCACCACGATGGCGAACGTGCCGACGAGCAGGCGAATCCGAGCTCGGGAACGCATCAGCCGAAGGCGCCTTGGGTAGTGAGCCAGGTCAGCGACTGCGGCAGGTAGGGGGCGTAGGTGTGGTAGTTGTGACCGCCGACCGGGAACATGATGGTGGTGACGTGCGGGTCGCCGTGCGCCTCCTTCGCCATCGCCTGGGTGGGACGGGCCGACCAGCCGTCCTGCTTGCTCGCGATCATCAGCAGCTTGGTGCCGCGCATCCCGTAGCTGCGGTAGAGCCAGCGGGCCGAGTTCTCGTTCCACAACGCCTTGTCGTTGCCGAACAGGTCGCCGGTGGTGTCGTCGGTGTAGGGCTCGTAGTCGCCGGCCAGCGCCACCGCGGCGCCGTAGCGGGTGGGGTAGCGCAGCAGCAGCTTGGCGGCGCACTGGCCGCCGGCGCTGAAGCCCATGATCGACCAATGGGAGCCCATCGGTTCGACATGGAAACGGCTCAGCACGGCGTCCGGAACGGTGTGGGTGACCCAGCTGCTGGCCTGCGGGCCGTGCGGCACGTCGACGCATTCGGTGTCCCGAGGGGGGCTGATCATGATCGGCGGGAGGACCGCGACGAAGGGCTTCATCCGACCTGAGCTGATCGCCTCGCTGGCCACCGTGCCGAAGTTGAAGTGGGAGAACAGCAGGCTCGGCGACGAGGGCTGGCCGGTCAGGAACTCCAGCACCGGGTATTTGGCGGCCGTGTTGGCGTCGTAGCCGGGCGGCAGCCAGACCAGCACATCGTCGACCACGCCGGCGTCGGTGCGCACCGGCAGTTTCTCCAGCCGGCCGGATCCGGCGTTGAGCTGGGCCACGTTGATGTTCTGCGGGGACGTGTCCTGGATGCCGAGCAGGTCGCTCCAGGAGGCGTAGAAGTCGTATTCGTCGTTCACGTACAGGAACAGCGCCAGCATCGCGGTGACCTGGGCGAGCAGCACGACCAGCAGCCGTCCGGCGACGGTGAGGACGCGGCGGGCCAGGTTGCCGGGGTGCGGGCGGCGCCGCGACCACAGATAGACGACGAGCAGCGGAAGCGCGACCGCCGCGATCACAGCCATCACCTGCAACGGACGGCCGGTCAGTTCGAACACGATGCCCACCCCTCGCCTCGTCCGCCGCGCGGCGGGCGCCGCACAAGAATCTAGCTCGCGCCCCCAGCCGGTGACCGTCGGCCGGGACGGTTGCGACCGGCGTCGCAGGCTGTGCACCGCGGAGTAGCCTCCGGTTGGACGCGCCGTGGCGGCGCGGAACGGAGAGTCGGACGTGCCAGGGCGTGGCGATCGGACCAGACCGATGCGGGGGGCTCGCTGGTTGACCGGCGGCTATGCCGCCGCGACGGTGATCGCGGCGGCGTCCTGGCTGTTCGGCCGGTGGGGGCATCAGCGTTTCCACTGGCTGGAGGAGATCGTCACCCTGGTCAACATCCCGCTGTCCCGGACGATCGCCTCGGTGGCCCTGCTGGCCCTGATCACGGTGGCGCTGGTGCTGCGCAAGCGGGTGGCGCTGATCGCGGTCATGGTCTGCCAGCTGTTCGGCATGTACCTGGGGTTGAGCCTGGTGATCAACGCCCCGGTCAGCCCGTGGATGCGTCCGTGGCGGCTGGAGCACACGCTGGCCGGCTGGTTCGACATCGCCTCGGTCCCGCTCGGTGCGGCGGCGCTGGTCTGGCTGTGGACGCTGCGCCCGGCCTTCCCCGCCCGGCTGCGGCGCGGTTCGCTGCTGCGCGCCGGCCTGGTCGCGCTGGCCGGGCTGGTGCTCAGCGTCGGGGTCAGCTACCTGCTGGCCGGCACCTACGCCAGCGGCTCCGGAACCCCGTGGGACGGGGTGCTGGCGCTCTTCGCCCGGCTGTTCGGCGACACCGGGCCGCTGAACCGTGCCGTTCTCGCCGCCATGCCGAGGTGGGTTCCGGAGGTGACCTCGCTGGCCCTGACCGTGACCATGCTGGCCACCGTCGTCACCTTCCTGCGCACCGCCAGCAACCCCACCGGCTGGTCGGGGGAGCGGGAACTCGCCATCCGCCGGCTGGTCCGCGACTACGGCGCCGCCGACTCGCTGGCCTACTTCGCCACCCGGCGGGACAAGTCGTCCATCTTCAGCCCGGACGGCCGGGCGGTGATCACCTACCAGCTGATCGCGGGGGTGTCGCTGGCCTCGGGCGATCCGGTGGGCGACCGGGATTCCTGGCCGGCGGCGATCGAGGCCTGGTACGGCGAACTGCGCGAGTACGGCTGGATCCCGGCCGTGCTGGGCGCGTCCGCGGACGGTGCCCGCGCGTACGCCCGGGCCGGCCTGCGGGTGCTGCCGCTGGGTGACGAGGCGGTGCTGGACGCCCGCCGGTTCGCGCCGGCGTCCGGCGTCCGGCGGGCGGCGCAGCGGGCTCGTCGGGCCGGGGTGACGGTCCGGATCGCCCGCCAGGCCGAACTCGACGCCGAGACGGTGACCGAGTTGTACGCGCTGGCCGACAGCTGGCGGCACGGCAGCACCGAGCGCGGCTATTCGATGGCGCTGAACCGGGCCGGTGACCCGGCCGACGGGCACCTGCTCTTCGTCATCGCCTCGGACGCCGCGGAGCGGCCGGTCGGCCTGCTGAGCTTCGTGCCCTGGGGCGCGACCGGGCTGTCGCTGGACCTGATGCGGCGCAGCCCGGACGCCCCCGGCGGGGTGACCGAGCTGATGGTCACGCAGCTGATGGCGCACGCCGGGCAGCGCGGCGTCCAGCGGGTGTCGCTGAACTTCTGCATGTTCCGCCGGGTGTTCGCGCAGGC
This sequence comes from Micropruina sp., assembly GCF_047607385.1. Taxonomy (GTDB): domain Bacteria; phylum Actinomycetota; class Actinomycetes; order Propionibacteriales; family Propionibacteriaceae; genus Micropruina. The sequence continues at coordinate 8,791 of NZ_JASGDE010000078.1, read as the reverse complement.
CGAGGAGTTCGACACCGGGCCGCGGCTGAACGCGTCCCTGCTCGGGCTGCTGGACCGGTTCTGGCAACTGGAGCGGCTGTATCGCGCCAACCGGCTCTACCACCCGGACTGGGTGCCCCGGGTGCTCTGCTTCGACGACCGGGTCGGCCTGCCGCAGGTGCTGACCGCGGTGGGTGCCGCCGAGGGCTTCCTGCCCTGGCCCGGCCGCAGCGGAGCCGACGCCGGGCAGCAGCTGAGCGTGGCGGAATTGGACCAGGTGGACGCGCTGGGCACGGCCCCGCAGCTCATGCTGCAGCGCCGGCGGGATGCTCAAGCCGGCCACCGGCTGGAGCATCTGACGGCGCTGTCCGGGCTCGGGCTCGGCCCGACACCGGAGGCCGACGACGCGCTGTCCGTCGATGTGGCGGACGTGGAGGCGGCGCCGTGGGTGGCTGGTGAGCAGGTCGCCTTCTCCGGACGCGTCCGGGCGGCGCGTGACCATGGCGGGGTGGTCTTCGCCGACTTGACCGGGGGTGGCGTGACCGTGCAGATGGTGCTGGAGGCGTCCGAGCTGCCGGACAGCATCGCCGCGTTCCGGCGCTACGTCGACACCGGTGACCTGTTGGCGGTGACCGGGGTGCGCGGGCTGTCGCGGAACGGCACCCGGTCGGTGCTGGTCCGGTCCTGGCGGGTGGCCGCCAAGGCGCTGCATCCGATCCCGTTCGGCGGGCTCAGCGACCCGCAGGCCCGGCTCCGGCGGCGCTCCGCCGACCTGATCGTCCACCCCGAGCAGGCCCCTATCCTGCGCAACCGGGCCGCGGTGGTGTCCGCGCTGCGTGGCACGCTGGCCGCCGAGGGCTTCCTGGAGGTCGAGACGCCCATCCTGCAGGTGGTGCACGGCGGGGCGACGGCGCGTCCGTTCACCACCCACAGCAACGCCTACAACCAGGACCTCTACCTGCGGATCGCCCCCGAGCTGTACCTGAAACGCCTTGTCGTGGGCGGCATGGGACGGCTCTACGAGCTGGGCCGGAATTTCCGTAACGAGGGCGCGGACGCCACCCACAATCCGGAGTTCACCTCCCTGGAGGCGTACCAGCCCGGCGGCGACTACCGCACCGTCCAGGCGCTCACCGAGCGGCTGGTCCGGCAGGCGGCGATCGCGGTGCACGGACGTCCGGCGTTGCCGCCGGTGGAGTCCGGGCAGGACTGGGTGGACCTGACCCCGCCGTGGCGGACGGTGCCGGTGCTGCGGGCGGTGTCGGACGCGGTGGGCGTCCAGGTCAGCCTGCAGACCCCGGTGCGCACGCTCTACCAGCTGGCCCGTGAGCGGGGGGTGCCGGTGCCGGAGAACCGCGGTGCCGGGGCGGTGATCGAGGAGCTGTACGGGGAGCTGGTCGAGCCGGCGACGCAGCTGCCGACCTTCTACGTGGACTTCCCAGAGGAGACCTCGCCGCTGACCGCCGCCCACCGGAACACGCCCGGACTGGTCGAACGCTGGGACTTGGTGATTCGCGGGATGGAGCTGGCCACCGGCTATTCGGAGTTGACCGATCCGGTCGACCAGCGGGACCGGCTCACCCGACAGTCGCTGCTGGCGGCCGGCGGCGATGCCGAGGCGATGGAACTCGACCAGGACTTCTTGGCCGCACTCGAACTGGGCATGCCGCCCACCGGCGGCCTGGGCATCGGGGTGGACCGGCTGGTGATGCTGCTGACCGGGCTGAACATCCGCTCGGTGCTGAGCTTCCCGTTCGTCCGGCCGCCCCGCGCCCACTGAGCCCGGACGGTGGGGAGAGACCCAGCGGTCCAGCCCGGCTACTGCGCGAACCGGGCCAGTGCCGTCGTCCCGGCGATGGCGAGCACGAACCCTGCGGCGGCGAGCGGAGCCAGCCCGGGCCCGACCCGGTCGCCGAAGAGCAGCAGCCCGACCACGGAGGGCAAGACGACCTCGATGGTGAAGGTGACGCCGGTGACCGCGGTGACCGGTCCGCGCTGCAGTGCGACCGCGAAGAACGCCATGGCTAGGACGCCGCCGGCCAGCAGCGACCACAGCATCGGATGAGTCAGCAGATCCCACGACACCGGCAGTGCCCCGAGCCCGCGGGAGGCGACCCCCACCACGCTGAAGCCGAGTCCGGACGCCGTCGCCAGGACGACCCACGACCGGCGTCCGGACCGGCGCAACCCCAGCAGGCCGGCGAAGCCGGGCAGTACGCAACCACCCAGAATCACCCACTCGACGGTTGGGTCGGCCGCGATCGGGGCGTCCGCGCTGGCGCTGACCGCGAGCAGCACCAGTCCGGCCCCGAGCGTGCCGAGGGCAGCCCAGTCACGTCCGCCGAGCCGGGCTCCGCGCAGCGCCGCGATGGCGGCGGTGACGCCGATCGAGGCCGCCATCACCGACTGCACCAGGAACAGCGGAAGGTCCCGGGCCGCGACGATGTTGGCGACGAAGGCCACCGCGTCGGCGGCCAGTCCGAGCAGATAGGGCAGTTGCGCCACGATCGCGGCCAGCCCGGAGACACCGGTGACGGCGGCGGCCCGCTTCGCGCCGACCGACTGCAGCACCGAGCCGATTCCGTAGCCGAGGCAACAGACCACGGCGGCGACCCAACTGACGACCGGCACCGGGCAAGTCTGCCCGATGCCGGTCGTTCAGCAGTCGACTCGAAGGTCGCCGATCAAACGGGGTCGCCGATCAGATCAGGCCGAGCTCGGTGACGGCCTTGGCCTCGTCCTGCAACTCGGCGACCGAGGCGTCGATCTTGCCGCGGCTGAAGTCGTCGATCTCCAGGCCCTGGACGATGCTGTACGTGCCGCCGGACGTGGTGCACGGGAACGACGAGATGATGCCTTCGGGGACGCCGTAGGAGCCGTCGGACGGCACCGCCATCGACACCCAGTCGCCGGCCGGGGTGCCGGCGATCAGGTCGCGCATGTGCTCGACGGTGGCGTTCGCCGCCGAGGCCGCCGACGAGGCGCCGCGGGCCGCGATGATCGCCGCACCGCGCTTGGCGACGGTCGGGATGAAGTCGTTCTCGATCCAGGGCTGGTCGTTGACCAACTCGGCGGCGTTCTTGCCGTCCACCTCGGCGTGGAACACGTCCGGGTACTGGGTGGCGGAGTGGTTGCCCCAGATGGTCATCTTCGTCACGCTGGTCACCGGGACGCCGACCTTGGCGGCGAGCTGGCTGATCGCCCGGTTGTGGTCGAGCCGGGTCAGCGCGTTGAACCGCTCGATCGGGATGTCGGGAGCGTTCTTCATCGCGATCAGCGCGTTGGTGTTGGCGGGGTTGCCGGTGACCAGGATCTTGATGTCGTCGGCGGCGACGTCGTTGAGTGCCTTGCCCTGCGCGGTGAAGATGGCGCCGTTGGCGCTGAGCAGGTCGCCGCGCTCCATGCCGGCGGTGCGCGGCCGGGCGCCGACCAGCATGGCGATGTTCACGCCGTCGAACACCTTGGTCGGGTCGTCGCCGATCTCGACCTTGGCCAGGTTCGGGAAGGCGCAGTCGTCGAGCTCCATCACGACGCCCTCCAGCGCCTTGAGCGCGGGGGTGATCTCCAGCAACCGCAACTCGACCTGCTGATCGGGGCCGAGCAGGGCGCCGCTGGCGATGCGGAACAGCAGGCTGTAGCAGATCTGGCCGGCCGCGCCGGTCACGGCAACCTTGACGGGTGTGCTCACGGTGGTTTCTCCTCAACGACGAGTGGTGACGGATTTCACGCTATCAGCGCCCGCCGACGGCGTCCGGTGCTCCGGCGAGCAACGAGCCCGATACCCTCGATCTGTGCGTCTGCTGCTTGCTCGACATGGCCGGACGGCGTCCAATGTGGCCGCCCTGCTGGACACCGCGCCACCCGGTCCCGATCTGGACGACCTCGGACGAGCCCAGGCGGAGGTCCTGGCCACCCGGCTGGCCGGGCATCGCGTCGACGCCGTCTACAGTTCCGACCTGGTGCGGGCGGTGCAGACCGCCGCGCCCGCCGTCCGATCGTTCGGGGTGGCGCACCGGGAGATCCCGGGGCTGCGGGAGATCTCCGCCGGCGACGACGAGATGTCGCCCGACGTGCTGCGCTACCTGACCGCGCTGCGGGCCTGGGGCGAGGGGGACCACAGCGTCCGGATCCCCGGCGGTGAGGACGGGGTGGAGTTCCTGGCCCGCTACGGCGCCGCGATCCGACAGATCGCCGAGGCGGGGCACGAGACCGTGCTGGTGGTCAGCCACGGTGCGGCCATTCGCACCTGGGCCGGCTTCGTGATGCCCGTGGTGCACCGGCACCTGGGTCACGGCGGCATGCCGAACACCACCGTGATCGTCGCCGACGGCGACCCGGACGCCGGCTGGACGCTGCGCGGCATCGACTTCCCGGCGTCCGACCCGCAGGACGGTTTCGCCGCGCTGGGCGACCGCCGGGGCTGATCGCGCGAGCGGACGCCCGCCCGGGTCTGGTTCTTGTCGGTGCGGCCAGCTAGGTTGCCGACTGGGAAGTCGAAGGGAGTCCGCCGTGCAACGTCGCAAGGGTCTTGCCCTGATGGTCGTCCTGGCCCTGATGCTGGGCTGGTTCGCCGCCGCGCCACCGGCCCGCGCCGAAGGGCGCACCGTCACCCTGGTCGGCGACCTCCAGAACGAACTGGGCTGTTCGGACGACTGGCAGCCGGTCTGCACCGACACCGACCTGGTGCTGCGCGGCAACAGCTACAGCCGCGCCTTCACCGTCCCGGCCGGCGAATGGCAGCTGAAGGTCGCGATCAACCACTCCTGGGACGAGAGCTACGGCGCCCAGGGCGGTTCCGGGAACATCCCGCTGGCGCTGACCAAGCCGGCCCGGCTGCTGTTCGGCTACGACGACAGCACCCACCTGGTCACCATCAAGCCGCTCGACCTGCCCGGGTCGACCACCGCCGCCGACCGCACGCTGGCCGTCGGCTCGCTGCGTGAGGCGCTCACCCGGGAACGGTTCTACTTCCTGATGGCCGACCGGTTCGCCAACGGCGACAAGTCCAACGACACCGGCGGGCTGGTCGGCGGCCCGCTGAAGTCCGGTTTCGACCCGACCGACAGCGGCTTCTACCACGGCGGCGACCTGAAGGGCGTCACCGCCAAACTCGACTACATCAAGGGCCTCGGCACCACCGCGATCTGGCTGACGCCGTCGTTCAAGAACAACCCGGTGCAGGGCTCGGGCAGCGATGTGAGCGCCGGCTACCACGGTTACTGGATCACCGACTTCACCCAGATCGACCCGCATCTGGGCAGCAACGCCGACATGAAGAACCTGATCGCCAAGGCGCACGCCAAGGGCATGAAGGTCTTCTTCGACATCATCACCAACCACACCGCCGACATCATCGACTACGCCAAGCCGGGCGACTACGGCTACATCTCCAAGGAGGCGGCGCCCTACACCAACGCCGGCGGGCAGGAGTTCGACGATCACGACTACGCCGGCAAGGACACCTTCCCTTCGCTGGACCCGGCGACGTCCTTCCCGTACCAGCCGGTGTTCCGCAGCGAGGCCGACAAGGCCGTCAAGGTGCCGGCCTGGCTGAACGATCCGACGCTGTACCACAACCGCGGCAACTCGACCTTCGCCGGAGAATCGGCGACCTACGGCGACTTCGTCGGGCTGGACGACCTGTTCACCGAGAACCACACCGTGGTCGACGGCATGACGAAGATCTACCAGTCCTGGGTCGATTTCGGCATCGACGGGTTCCGGATCGACACGGTCAAGCACGTCAACACGGAGTTCTGGCAGCAGTTCGCGCCGGCCGTGCTCGACCACGCCAAGGCGTCCGGCAATGACGACTTCTTCATGTTCGGCGAGGTCTACGACTCCTCGCCGACCTTCACCAGCCAGTACACGACCGCCGGCAAGCTGCAGGCCACCCTCGACTTCGGCTTCCAGAACGCCGCCCTCGGGTTCGCCCAGGGCAAGGCGACCACCGGTATGCGTGACCTGTACGCCGGCGACGACTGGTACACCGACGCCGACAGCAACGCCTATCAACTGCCGACCTTCACCGGCAATCACGACATGGGCCGGATGGCCTACCTGCTGCGGTCGTCCGGGGTGAGCGCGAAGGACGCCCTCGCCCGGCTCAAGCTGGCCAACGCGCTGATGTACCTCACCCGCGGTCAGCCGGTGGTCTACTACGGCGACGAACAGGGCTTCGCCGGCAGCGGCGGCGACAAGGCGTCCCGGCAGGACATGTTCGCCACCAAGGTGCCCTCGTACGCGAAGGAAGAGGTGATCGGCGGCCCGTCCGGCTCCCGCGACCGGTACAACACCTCGGCGCCGCTGTACCGGCAGATCGCCCAACTGGCCGCGCTGCGGGCCAAGCACCCGGCCCTCGCCGACGGGGCACAGGTGCACCGCTACGCCTCGGACCAGGCCGGCGTGTTCGCGGTCAGCCGGATCGACAAGGCCAGCCGGCGGGAGTACCTGGTGGTCACCAACAACTCCACCAAGGCCGCCTCGGCCAGCTTCGCCAGCTACTCGCCGAACACCCGCTTCGACGCGTTGCTGGGCGCCGGCGGCGACGTCCGCACCGATCGTGCCGGACGGGTCACCGTGCGGGTGCCGGCGTTGAGCGTCCGGGTTTTCCGGGCGAGCAGGCCGATGCCCGCGTCGTCCGCGGCCCCGGTGATCGTGCCGCTCACCCCGAAGGCCGGCGGCACATGGGCGGCCGCGCCGAGCTGTCGGTGGCGCTGGCCGACACCAGCCGGTTCGCCGAGGTGAGCTTCTACTACCGGCCCGCCGGCACCACCGACTGGAAGCTGATCGGCACCGACGACAACCCGCGCTACCGGGTGTACCAGGACGTCACCGGCCTGCCGAAGGGCACCCTGCTGGAGTACCGGATCGTCGCCAAGGACCTCTCCGGACGCTACTCGGCAACCTCCAGCTGGGCTTTCGTCGGCGATCCGACCGGCTCGTCCGGGCCGAGCGCGATCAGCTACGACCCACCCGAGAAGCAGCCCGGCTCGGTCTCCGTGCCCGGCTCGTTCAACGCGTCGCTGGGCTGCCCGGCCGACTGGCTGCCCGACTGCGACAAGGCGCAGTTGAAGCTCGACTCCGAAGACCAGATCTGGAAGGCCTCCTTCAACCTGCCCGCCGGCGACTACGACTACAAGGCGGCACTGAACGGCGGCTGGGACGAGAACTACGGCGTCGGCGGTGCCCGCAACGGCTCCAACATCAACGTCAAACCCACCGGCGGCACGGTCGGCTTCTACTACGACCACGCCACCCACTGGGTGACCAGCAGCGCGCAAGGGCCGATCCTGACGGTGGTCGGCAGCTTCCAGAGCGAGCTGGGCTGTGCCGCGGATTGGAAGCCGGACTGCATGCGACCCTGGCTGCAGGATCTGGACGGCGACGGCACCTACACCTGGGCGTCGGTGCAGATCCCGAAGGGCGGCTACGAGTTCAAAGTGGCGCACGGGCTGTCCCTCGACGAGACCTACCCCGCCGACAACGTGACGCTGACCGTCCCGTCCGACGGCATGCAGGTGCGGATCGACTACGTGCTGGCCACCCATCAGGTGTCGGTGTCGGTCACCCAGCCCAGTGCCAAGCCCGATCTGTCGGTGGCCCGGGCGGTGCTGGTGAACGACGGGATGATCGCCTACCCGGCGAACGCGGTGCCCGCGGGAACGCCGGCGTCCAGCTTCACCTGGCGGCTGCACGCCTCCGCCAAGGGCGGTCTCGGGCTCGACGCCGAGGCGATCGTCGGCGGTGAGGTGTTCAGCCTCAGCAGGGACGGGAAGGGCCTGCCGGCCGGCGTCCGGCTCGCTCACCCCGAACTGGCGGACGCCATCGCGTTGCGGGTCGATCCGGCGGTCGTGGGACGGATGAAACGGCTGCTGGCCGGGCAGGTCGCGGTGGCGATGTACGACGACCAGGGACGACTGGTCGACGCCACCGGGTTGAAACGCGCGTAGCGGGACCCTCGGTCGAGCTTGTCGAGTCCGGGTTCCGGTGGTGGAGCTTGTCGAGACCCCGTCGTGCGGTCCCGTTGGTCGAGCCTGTCCAGACCCCGTCGCCGGCACCCCTAGGCTGTGCCCATGACGGCCTACCACGCTGAGGCGACCGATACCGAAGGCAAGGAAGTCCTCACCTGGGAGGGTTTCGGACAGGCCAGCCGTGAGCTGGCCGAGAAGGTGGTCGGTGACGGCTTCCGTCCCGACGTGATCGTCGCGGTGGCCCGTGGCGGCCTGCTGCTGGCCGGCTCCCTGGCCTACGCGCTGGGGGTGAAGCTGGCCGACGCGATGAACGTCGAGTTCTACACCGACGTCGCCGAGACCCTGCCCGACCCGGTGCTGCTGGCCCCGCTGCTCGACATCGACAGCATCGCCGGACGCCGGGTGCTGGTCGCCGACGACGTCGCCGATTCCGGACGCACCCTGCGGCTGGTGATGGACATCCTGCTCAAGCACGGCGCCGAGGTGCGCACAGCCGTGCTGTACACGAAACCCACCTCGGTTTATCAGGTCGACTACGTCTGGAAGGACACCGACGCCTGGATCGTCTTCCCCTGGTCTGCGCTGCCGCCGGTCGAGGGTGCCCGGCCCGAATAGGTCACAGGCCCGCCCACCCCGGAGAGCCGCATCCGGGTTTCTCGACATCGCCGTCCGACACAGGGAAAGCCCGCCGATCTCGCGTAGCAACACGAAAGCGGCGGGGTTTCCCTCCCGCGATGAGCGATGTCGAGAACGCCGCGACCAGGCCCCTACCGAACGCTCGCCTAACTATTTGGGGCTCGCTGAATACAGCGAGCCCCAAATAGTTAGGCGAGCGTTCG
>NZ_JASGDE010000077.1:0-14471 GCF_047607385.1 Micropruina sp. | reverse complement strand
TACGCGGCCGCCTGCTGGTCGGCTCCGGGCAGGTGCCGGGCATGGTGCGCCAGCCGTGGCACGTCCGGGTCCGGCCGGGCGGCGAGCAGCTCGATCAGCCGCCGGTGCAGCGCAGGCGCCGGCTGCCGGCGGGCCAGCACCTCCTTGACGCCGCGATGCCGGAAGCGCAGGCCGGCGGCCGATTCGACCAGCAACCCGGCGGCCAGCGCCGCCTCGGCGAGCGCGCCGGCGGCCTCGGCGCTCAGCCCGAGCGCCTCCCGCAGCAGCGGCAGGTCCAGATCCTCGGGGGGATCCAGTGCGGCCAGCACGAGCAGGTCGGCGCAGTCCTCGGGCAGCGCCGCCAGCGCCCGCCGGACGAACTCCTCCAGGCTGGCCGGGGCGTCGGCCCACTGCCCGGTGGCCTCGGCCTCCCGGGCCAGCGCGGCCAGCAGGAACGGGTCGCCGCCGGCCGAGGCGACCACCTTGTCGACCAGCGCCTCCCGCCCGGGGAAGGTGCGCGACAGCAGCGATTCGACCAGCGCCCGGGCGGCGCCGTCGTCCAGCGGACGCACCTCGAGGGCGACGCAGTCGGCGGCCGGGATCCAGCCGTCACTGAGCAGCGGATGCTCCGCCAGCGGACGCAGCCGGCCGCCGGTGACCAGCGGACAGATGCCGGGAAAGCGCACCAGCGCCCGCAGGAAGTCGGCGGTGTCGGGAGCCAGGGCGTCCACGTCGTCGATCAGCAGCACCCGCCCGGGACGGCCCAGTTCACCGGCCAGCGCGGTCGCATGGTCGCCCGCCGAGCGTCCGCTCAACGAGACGCCGAGCGCGGCGGCGAGGTCGGTGGGCGCCGCCGATCCCGGCGAGAGCAGCACGGCGCCGGGCAGGGTGCCGGCGAGGTGGCCGAGCACCGCGCTGACCCCGATGCCGGGCGGCCCGGCCAGCGCGATCAGCCGGGGCGGCCGGCTCGCGGTCAGCAGCCGGGTGATCGAGTCGATCAGGTCCCGGCGTCCGATCGGGACCGGTTCCGGGACGGCGGCCAGCTGCGCGGGCGGGTCGAGCCGGGGATGCTGATTGAGCAGGTCGGTCTCCAGCCGCCGGAACGCCCGCCCGGCGTCCAGGCCGTAGTCAGCGGAGAACCGGTCGATGAAGGCCCGGCACTCCTCCAGCGCCGCCACCTGGTCGCCGCTGCGATACAGCGCGATCACCAGGCAGGACGCCAGCGCCTCCGATTCCGGGAACTCCGCGCACCAGCGCCGCAGGTCGGCCACCACCGCGGCATGCCGGCCGGCGGCCAGCTCGACCTCGGCGAGTTCCCCCAACAGTTCCGCGCGCCGGCTCTCCAGGTAGCTACGGCTCACGGTGATCGATTCGATGCCCTCGATCGCCCCGAACGGGGTGCCGTGCCACTCCGCCAATGCGCCGCGCAACAGCGCGGCCGCCGCCGGTGGATCCTGGGCCGCCAGTTCCCGGCCCCGCCGCAGCGCGTCCTCGAAGCGCTGCGCGTCCAACTCGCCCGGTTCCACCACCAGCCGGTAGCCGCCGGACACCGACACCAGCCGGGAGACGTCCTGCCGGCGCATCGCCGCGCGCAGCCGGTCGACGTGCACCCGGATCGCGGTGCTCGCGGTCCGTGGCGGACTGCCCCGCCAGACCCGGTCGATCAGCGCGTCCAGGGTGATCGGACGGTTGGGGTCGGCCAGCAGCACCGCGAGCACGGTGACTTCCATCGGACGCAGCCGCCGCGGCTCGGAGTCCACCGTCAAACCCACGGGGCCGAGCACGCGGAACTCGACCGCAGCCATCGGGCCTCCAGGGGGTGCAGGAATCTACCTTGCACCCTAGCCACTCGAACCGCGCCATGGGCATCTCCTGTTCAGACTGCGCGACTTTGCCCAGCCCGGATAAACCGGCGGTAAACGCCGTGGTCAGGCAGGCAGCCGGGACGGGCGTCCGAGCCGGTTCCACAGGTAGACCGCGGCCACGATCGCCGCCGCGCCGGTGGCGATGGCCCCGATCAGCAGTGTCCAGCGCGGCCCCCAGGCGTCCCCGACCCAGCCGATCAGCGGCGCACCCAGCGGCGTCCCGCCGTTGAAGATGGCCATGTACAGGCTCATCACCCGGCCGCGCATCTCGGGCGCGGTGGTCAGCTGCACCGTGGTGTTGGCGGCCGTCATCACCGTCAGCGAGGTCAACCCGACCGGCACCAGCAGCAGCGTGAAGAGCCAGTAGCTGGGGGCCAGCGCCAGTGCGGTGGTGAAGACCGCGAAAGCGGCCAGCGCGCCCACCAGCAGCCGCATCCGGGGACGCCGGCGGCGGGCCGCCAGCAGCGCGGCGGCCAGCGTGCCGGAGGCCATCACCGAGCCGAGCAGCCCGTAGCCCTCGGGGCCGACGCCGAACACCTTGGTGGCCATCAGCGCGTTGGTGATCTGGAAGTTCAGCCCGAAGGTGCCCAGCATGAAGATGCAGAACAGCACCAGCTGCAGGTCGGGCCGGCGAGCGACATAGGCCAGCCCTTCGCGAATCGCGCCGCGGCCGCGTCGGACCGGCGCCGGATGCAGCTGGTCCGCCCGCATCAGGAACAGCCCGAGCAGCACGGCCACGAAGCTCACCGTGTTGATCGCGAACACCGGCCAGATGCCCACCCAGGCGATCATCACCCCGGCGATGGCCGGTCCGAGCAGCCGGGCACCGTTGAAGGACGCGCTGTTCAACCCCACCGCGTTGCTCAGCAGCCGATCCGGGACCACCTCGGAGACGAAGGCCTGCCGGGCCGGAGCGTCGAAGCCCCACAGCACCCCGGCGACTGTCGCGCTGGCGTAGACGTGCCACAGCTCGACGGTTCCTGTAGCGACCAGCGCGGTCAGCACGGCGAACACCAGCGCCGTCCCGGACTGGGTGATCATCATGATCCGGCGCTTGCCGAATCGGTCGGCGACGGCGCCGGCGACCGGCGAGATCAGCACACCGGGGGCGAACTGCAGTGCGGTGATGTAGCCGAGGTCGGTTGCCGAGTGATCGGTGAGCTGGGTGAGCACCAGCCAGTCCTGGGCGACCCGAGCCATCCAGGTGCCGACGTTCGAGGTCAAAGAGCCCAGAAACAGCAGGCGGTAATTGGGCACCCCCAACGAGGCGAAGGTGCTGATGGGTTCGATCGGGTCGCCGGCGTCGCTCTCAGTCATCGCTGCCGGCCGTTCTCATCGGCGCCCATGCTACGCCCCTGGTGGGCGCCGACTGTCGATAGTGAGGAGTCGAACCCCCGCACGACTCCCCACCTCGACGATCTCCCGCGCGTTCCGAGACCCCCGTTGCCGCGACGCCCCCGTCGCGGCTCCGCTTCAGGATTACCGATCACTCTGCCGGCCGCGGATAAACAGCACGTAAACGGGGGGTCGAGGGTTGACAACATACAACCATTTGGTTGTATGTTGAGCTGGTGATCGAGGACGACGAGGACCGGGCGGACGCCCTGTTCCACGCACTCTCCGACCGCACCCGGCGCGACATCCTGCGCCGCGTGCTGGCCGGCGAGTGCTCGATCAGCACGCTGGCGGCCGGCTATCCGATGAGCTTCGCCGCCGTCCAGAAGCACGTCGCGGTGCTGGAGCGCGCGGGCCTGCTGACCAAGCGTCGGCAGGGCCGCGAGGCCCTGGCCAGCGGCGACGTGCAGGTGGTGCGTTCGGCCGGACGACTGCTGACCGAACTCGAAGGGGTCTGGCGCGGCCGGATCTCCCGGATCGACGACCTACTCGACCAACTCAAGGAGTGACCATGCCTGTTGTCGACGTCACAACCGACCTCGATGCCCTATCCCTGACCATCGTCGCCGACTTCGCCGCCCCGGTGGCCCGGGTCTGGCAGATCTACGCCGACCCGCGCCAACTGGAGCAGGTCTGGGGACCGCCGGGGTACCCGGCGACCTTCGTCGACCACGACCTGCGCCCCGGCGGCCGGATGAACTACTACATGACCGGCCCCGACGGTCAGAAGTTCTGCGGCTACTGGCGGATCACCGAGGTCTCCGAGCCGGATTCGTTCAGCTTCGCCGACGGATTCGCCGACCAGGAGTTCAACCCGAACACCGACCTGCCGGAATCGCAGAACGTCTATTCGTTCGCCGCGCACGAGGGCGGCACCCGGGCCACCTACCTGGCGATCTACCCCAGCGCCGAGGGCCTGCAGCAGGTGCTCGACATGGGGATGATCGAGGGCGCCACCGCGTCCCTGGGTCAGATCGACGCCCTGCTCGCCGCCTGAGCCCCGGACGGACGCTCGCCCCTGTCGTCCCCACGGCCTAGCCTGGGGACGACAGGCGGGCGTCCGTCCGTCCGATTCCGAACAAAGGAGCAGCTTGATGGCAACGCAGAGCACTGCCCAGGCCCACTGGGAAGGCAGCCTGATCGAGGGTGCCGGCAGCGTCGACCTGGTCACCTCGGGCGTCGCGCACTTCGACCTCAAGTGGGCGAAGCGGGCCGAATCCGGCGCCGGCACCACCAACCCCGAAGAGCTGATCGCGGCGGCCCACGCGGCCTGCTACTCGATGGCCCTGTCGCACGCCCTCGCCGGCAACGGCACCCCGGCCGAGTCGGTCGACACCAAGGCCGTGGTCGGCTTCCAGCCCGGCCAGGGCATCACCGGCAGCGAGCTGACCGTGGTGGCCAAGGTGCCCGGGCTGACCGAGGAGGAGTTCCTGAAGTTCGCCGAGGGCGCCAAGACCGGCTGCCCGGTGTCGGCGGCACTGGCCAGCATCCCGATCACCCTGAACGCCACGTTCGTCTCCTGAGCGGACGCCGAGCCGGCGGCATCGAGTCGATGCCGCCGGCTTTCGCGTCCGGTGCGCCATGATGGCGCCATGACGATCATGCCGGGGGCGGAACCGATCAGTGCGGACGGCTCGGAGGTCGGCGTGGTGCTGTGCCACGGCTACCCCAGCACTCCGCAGTCGATGCGCGGCTGGGCCGAGCACCTGATCGCGGCCGGCTACTCGGTGCGGGTGCCGCTGCTGCCCGGCATGGGCACGCACTGGCGCGATCTGAACGCCACCACCTGGCAGGACTGGTACGGCGAGCTCGAGGTCGCCTACCAGCAACTGGCCGACCGGTGCAGCACGGTGTTCGCCTGCGGGCTGTCGATGGGCGGGCTGCTGTCCACCAAGCTGGCGCAGGAGAAGCCGGATCTGGCCGGGCTGGTGCTGGTCAACCCGATCTTCGCGCACACCAACCCCGCACTGAAGGTGCTGCCGGTGCTGCGGCACCTGATTCCCTCGCTGGGCGGCATCGCCGGCGACATCAAGAAGCCGGGCGTGGTCGAGCTGGCCTACGACCGCAACCCGCTGCAGGCGATGTACAGCCAGACCCGGCTGTGGCGGATTGTGGTCGAAGACCTGCCCCAGCTACGGCTGCCGGTGCTGCTGTTCACCTCGCGCGAGGACCACGTGATCCCGCCGATCTCCTGGCAGACCTTCCTGAACCGGGTGGGCTCCAGCGACGTCACCCAGGTGATGCTGGAGGACTCCTACCACGTCGCCACCATGGACAACGATGCCGAACTGATCTTCACCGAGTCGGTGGAGTTCATCGAGCGGGTGCTCACTGCTGGCGGAACTCGATGACCACCCGGCGGTTCTTCGCGCGGTTCTTGGCGGTGTCGTTGGGGTAGGCGGGCACGGTCTCACCGCGTCCGGTCACGGTGATCCGATCGGCGGCGATTCCCTTCGTGACGAGATAGTCCGCCACGGCCTGGGCCCGAGCCTCCGACAGCCGCTGGTTGGCGGCCTTGTCGCCGGTGTTGTCGGTGTGGCCCTCGACCCTGACCTTGCCGGTGAGCCCCTTGCCGCGGGCGTCGGCCAGGATGGCGTTCAGCGTCCGCGCGGCCGCCGACCGGAGAACCGCCTTGTTGTACTCGAACAGCACGGTGTCGGAGGCGGTGTAGGCCACCACCGTGTCGTCCCCGGTGGCGGTCACGTCCTTGCCGACCCGGCGTCCGGGCAGCGACTTCCCCGGGAGACTCGCCCCCGGCAGGCTGACCCCGGGAACGCTCAGGCCGGGAACGGTCACCGGCTGGGCGGACTCACCGCCGCTGACCACGGCGCCCCGGTAGACGCTGCGCCGGTAGGCCGCCCGCAAGTAGATGGCGCGGCGGTAGATGGCGCGCCGGTAGATCGCCCCCACGTACTGGCCGCCGGTCTCCACCTGGCAGGTCTGTTCGACACGGACCCCGGGCACGACGTTCGCCGGGAGCTCCAGTGCCTCGACGTTGACCGGCCTGCCCTGGACGTCGGAGAAGGTGAATCCCTCGATGCGATAGCCGGGGATCCATCCGGCGGAGATGGCGCCGGCGGGTAGGCAGCCGGCAGGCGCGTCGAAGGTGACCAGGCAGCCGCTCTCGGCTGTGGTGGCGGGCCGGTCGATCGCCGGAACCTCGACGGCCGGCAACACCTTGCTGCCCACCCGCTGTTCGGGCACCGAGACACCGGGCCAGCTCAGGGCCGGAATGGTGACGGCGGGGAGCTTCGTGACCGTCTTGCCGGGACCCGGGGCACACAGCGCGCGGACCTCGGCGACCACCGCCGGGTCGACCCCGAAGGTGGCCGCCTCCGATCCGGACGGGGTGGACGCGCTCGGCGTGCTCGACGCGGACGGCGTGCTCGACGCGGACGCGGTGGGCGTGCTGGACGAAGACGGTGCCGGCGGCGGGCTCGGATCCGGAGACCCGGTGCATCCCGCGATCAGGACGACCGCGGCCAATGACGACACCCAGACCGGCATGACGCGAGCGCGGACGGACATGCGCACGAAGGACCTCCCGGAGCGAAAGCCACATGGTAATCCCCGGGGCTCACCCGATCGGCGCCGTTCGGCCGATTGCCGCCCGCACCACGCTGGTGATGACCGGGCGCGGGTCGAGGTCGACACCCAGCCCGACCACCTGCAGGAACAGCCCCTCGAAGCAGGCGGTGACCAGATCCACGGCCAGGTCGGGATCGGCGGCGTCCACCGCGACGAAGGCGGACCGGATCGGGCCGACCACCGTGGACCGGGCACCGCGCAGGACGGTGCGGATCGCTTCGTCGTGGCCCGCCTCGACGAACAACGCGAGCCGGGCGGCGGTCTGGCCGCGCAACGGCCCGGTGAGCCGCTGGAAGAGCGACACCAGCGATTCGGCGAGCTGCTCCGGGGACGCGCCGGGCGGGGACTCCGCGACCACCCGCAACTCGTCGGCGACCATCTGTTCGGTGATACCGATCAGCAGGGCGGCCCGGGTGCGGAAGGCATTCGAGGTGGACCCCTCGGGCAGGCCGGCCACCTCGTCCACCCGCCGATGGGTGAGCGCCCGGACGCCCTCGGCGGCGAGGATCTCGATCGCGGCACGCAGCGCCCGCTGCCGGTTGGATGCCATGGCGGCCATTCTAACTACATTCGTAGTTACATTTCACTACATCCGTAGTATCGTCACGTCATGCCCGTTGCCGCGCTCGCGCTCGCCGACCTCGCCCTGCTGCTGGTCGCCGCCGGGCTCGGCCTCACCGCGCTGCTGGGCTGGCTGCGGCATCGCGGCTCCGGACGCCTCCCGGCGGCGAAGATCGCCGCTCACCTCAGCCTCCAGCTGATCGGCATCGCGACCTGGGTCGCGTTCCTGGTCACCGGCGCGGCAGCGGTCGCCTGGGTCGCCTTCGCGGTGCTCACCGTCGGACAGGTCTTCGGCGACCTGCTGATGTTCGTCTCGTACCGGGCCCGGTACCCCGGCACGGCGCGGCCGCACTACCTGGCCGTCGGCGGCGACGTGCTGAGCTTCCGGCGCCCCGCCCCCGCCCTGCACGCCCTGGTCGGCGCGCTCGCCTGGTTCTCCATGCTGGCGATCTGCATCGCCGCCACCGTGGCCGGCTGAGTGTGCCGGCCACGGGGACCCGCACTACGCTGCGAACGGTGATCATCGGCTCGCTCCGCAGCAAGATCGACCAGGAGACGACTGAGACCCGTACGACCGAGTTGCTCACTCCCGGCTCACTTCGTGCGGATGCTGAAGGTCGGCAGACGTGCCGCCCCGATCGTTTCCAACGATGTACTGTTTCGGCTCGACGACTACCCACAAAGGCTCACGTCCATCGGGCGTCCCCCATGCTTCAACCCCGCCGCCTGACATGAGCGAGATTCCTGGACACGTGCTGGACGGCTACCGCGACACCCTCGACAGGTTCGTGATGCGAGCCCGTCGGATCGCAGCACATTCGCTGCTTGCCGATCCACAGCAATTCGCCACATGGGCATACGGCTCGGTCAACATAACGCCGGGCGGCGAAGGGCCGGGCGAGATCCGGTTCGACACCCCGCCCGAGGAGGCGTTCGAGTCACTCGCCGCCCACATCCGGCCGCTTCTGCTGGAGAATGACGGGCTGCACTACAAGCGGGTACTCGCGGCTCTCGGTGCGTTCGTCCGGCACGACCCCGAGCTGACGAAGCAACGTGAGACGGTCCGAGGCATATGGGAACGAGCCACAGGTTCCACGATGCTGGCCTTCCAACTCGGGGAAGCCCGCGATGGCGCCCCAGCCGTCGCCGACATCGAACTAGCTCAGGCTGGCTCTACGGAGACCTTGTACATGCCAAACCGGACGTGTCGCAGGCAGCCCTCGACATCAGCCTCGACATGCGGTTCTTCGCTGCGGTCGTCGTCTACGGCCAAGCCGCAGTCGCGACCATCGCCACCCTTAAGGTCATCCGACTAGCTGCGGACAGAGGACTGGTCGAGCTGAGCGCCGCCGCACGCACAGGCCCCATCGTCGTGTCCCAACCGATGGCGAAGCCGATGTCCAGCTTCAGGCTCACCTGACGTATCACAGAGCCAATGCGTCGACCGCGCCACTGCCCGACCGTGCCGCAACCTTCAGCGTCGTCACACTTGCGGCAGATCGACAAGCTCGACCAACCGTCGCGCGATCAACACCCCGATTGATACTCGGCACCCATCGCAACGACGCGCCAGGCCATCGCGACGCAACAGATTTAGTTATCCACAGATACGCACTCCCCCCTTGCTACGAGCGGTATGGCAACTATAATCGAACATGTGAACAGCACCCCGACTCTTCCCGCAGCCGAACGGCTGCGGCTTGCGTCGACGGCACGGATCCAGGCCGAGATCGACGAAGCGGTCGCGATCGCCGACCTGGCCGCGGAGCAGTCCTGGACGGCTGATTCCGAGTACGACATGGTCGGCTCCCGGCCGATCCGCATCGGCGCTGACGGCACCCGACTGGTCGACGAGTTCCTCGCGCTGGAAGTGGCTGCGCTCAAGTCGATCTCGGTCACGGCCGCCACCTGGCTGATCCGTGACATCGTGAACCTGCAAGCCCGCCACCCGATGCTGTGGGCGAAGACCCTCGACGGCACCATTCCGGTGTTCCGCGCCCGTGCGCTGGCCGACGAGGTCGCCAGCCACGACCTGTCCTTCGACGAAGCCCGCGAACTCGACACCCGACTCCGGCCCGCACTCGGCGCGGTGTCCTGGCGGCGACTACTCCAACGAGCCCGCGGCCTGATCGCCAGCATCGCCCCCACCAAGGCCGAAGCCGCCTCCACCAAGGCACGCGAAGACCGCTACGTGCGACTCTTCCCCACCGACGACACCGCCATCGGGCAACTCGCCGCCCGCATCGACACCGCCGACGGCATCTTCTTCGACGCCATGATCGACCGCATCGCTGACATCCTCGCCAACCAAGGCGACACCGACACCAAAGACCACCGACGAGCCAAAGCGATCGGCATCCTCGCCACCCCAGCCCGGGCCGCCCTGATGCTCGCCGAAGCAGCCGGCTACACCGACGGCACCGTGAAAGCCGACGACCCACGCCTGCTACCCACCGCCCGCATGTACATCCACCTCGCCGAGGAAGCCGTCATGACCGGGCACGGCATCTGCCGCCTCGAAGGCATCGGTCCGCTGGCCGTCACCATGCTCAGCCACCTGGTCGGGCACTGCCGCATCAAAGCGGTCCCGGTGATCCGCCCCTACGACAACTACGGCGTCGACCACTACGAAATCCCCGCCGGCCTGCGCGAACGCATCATGCTGCGCGACAGCGTCGAGATCTTTCCCTACTCGGCCCGCACAGCCCGCAGCTGTCAGCTGGACCACACCGTCCCCTACACAGACAACGGGCCACCTGGTCAGACCCGGGCCGCCAACCTCGGCCCACTCTCGACCAAGGCTCACCGCGGCAAGACTCACGGCAACTGGCACCTCGACCAACCCAAACCAGGGATCTTCTACTGGAAGTCACCCGCCGGCTACCAATACCGCGTCACCCCACACGGCACCCGGAAACTCGGCCACGGCAACCACTACCAACGCGCCCTGGACCAGTACCTGTGGGAAACGGACCACCGACCGGACGGCTGACCGATCAGTTCTCGGGCGTCCCCACCTCGGTGTCGAGCTGGGTGGCGTCGATCACCGGGGTGTCCTGGATGATCAGGCCCTCGTCCGGCTGATCGGGCGTGGGAGCCGACTCCGGCTGCTCGGCGTCGACGACGCTCTCGACGGGCGGGATGATCGGCTGGTTGGTCATGATCGTCTCCTTCGACGTCGGCTGACTTCGGCAGATCCTTCGATTCTGCGCGGGACGTCCGCCGCCTCACCACCCCCGCCGGGGTGGACCGCTCAGAGCGCGATCACCTGGACGTCGAGCACGCTGTCGTTGGCCCGGATGGCCTGCACCACCGCGTCGGTCAGGGTGCCTTCCAGGTTGATCCGGGCCACCGCCGCCTCGCCGCCGGAGAACACCACGTTCTCCATCTCCTGCACGTTCAGGCCGCCGCGGCTGATCGCGTCCAGGGTGGCGGCCAGCACGCCGGGACGGTCCAGGTGCCGGATGATCACCGTGCGGCCGGCCGGCGTCACCCGGGCCAGGTTGACCACGTTCGGCACCTCGCCGGTGGCCGCGAACACCGTCACGATCCGGACCGCCTCGTCGGCGATCGCCTGCTGCGCCTGGTCGGTGGACGCCCCGATGTGGTGGGTGCCGTACACCCCGGGCAGGTCCACGATGTCGGGGTGGAACTCGCCCTTGCCGCCGCTCGGCTCGCCGGCGAAGACGTCCAACCCGGCCCGAACCCCCTTGTCCCGGACGGCCGCGGCGAGCGCGTCCTGATCGATGACCTCGCCACGCGCGGTGTTGACGAAGTAGGCGCCGGGCCGCATCGCGGCGAAGAAGTCCGCGCCGAGCAGCCCGCGGGTCGCCCCGTTCAACGCCAGGTGGACGCTGACCACGTCGGCCTGCGCGGCCACCTCGAGCGGCGACTCGGCCCGGACGATGCCCAACTCGGCCGCCCGGGCGTCGGTCAGGCTCCGGCTCCAGGCCACCACCGGCATGCCGAAGGCCTGCGCCCGCGGCACCATCGCCGAGCCGATCCCGCCCAGCCCGATCAGCCCCAGGGTCCGTCCGAACAGGCCGCGCGCCTTGCCGTACTCCGCTTTGTTCCACACCCCGGCACGCAGGTCGGCGACGTTGTCGGCGATCCGCCGGTCGAGCGCGGCGATCAGCCCGAACGCCAGTTCGGCGACCGCGACGGAGTTCTTGCCCGGGCAGTTGGCCACGTAGATGCCCAGCCGGGACGCGGTCGCCACGTCGATGGTGTTGTAGCCGGCACCGGCCCGCACCACCAGCTTCAGCGGGCCGGCGCGCAGCACGTCCTCGGGCACCTTGGTGGACCGGACGATCAGCACGTCGGGCGCGGCGGCGGCGACCGCCTCGACCAACGCGGCGTCCTTGGCCGCGGGCTGGTAGGTGACCTCGCAACCGGCGGCGCGCAGGGCGTCCAGGCCGGCGGATTCGAAGCTGTCGGCGATCAGTACCTGCATGTGCTCAACCTATCCAGGTCCTGGTCGGGACGGTCTCCACTACCATTCGAGTCAGAACCACCCCGAAGAAGGCTCCGTTGGACAGGCAGACCATCGAGGAAACCTCCCGAACACTGCGGGAGTTGATGCTCGATCCGAAGTACTCCCCCCTCTGGGAGGCGCGCATCGGCCGCCGGCAGGCACATGCCCTGCACCAGAGCGGCATCTGTCAGGTGATCGCCGACTATCTGGTGGCCAACGGCTTGCAGGGCACCGAGGGCGAGGTGCTGCCCCGCCGGCTCAAGGACCGGGTGTATCGCGCCCTGGCCGGACGGTCGTTGAGCCTGGCCACCCTGCGCTGGTTCATCGAGGCCTTCTCGATGACCTCCGACGACGCCGCCGCCCTGCTCCGGGTGGCCGGCTCGGCGCGCAGCGGCGACGCGGTGATCAGCCCGGCGGTGGTCAAGGCCGGGGTGCTGCCCCCTCGTCGGCATCACACCGTGTCGCTGCGGGAGTGGCACCGGGTCGGCCCGGACGGGCTGCCGGAGTCGCACCGCACCGTCCACGAGATCGGCACCGACGACGCCCCGCTGGAGCGCTACCCGTACATCTTCGACACCGACGCGGCCGCCGTCCGGGTGGTCCGCGGCGGACGCTGCAGCGAGCCGTACGCCCTCAACGACGGCCTGTTCGCCGTCGACATCCTGCTGGACGAGCCGCTGCTGCCGGGCCGGACCACGGTGGTCGAGTGCGAGACGGTGTTCTGGTACCGGACGCCGCCGGCGCCGGAGTTCCGCCGGGCCGCGATCGGACGGCTGCAGAACGTCCAGATGAACGTCCAATTCCATCAACTGCGGCTGCCCCGCCGGGTCTGGTGGAGCGAGTGGCCGGCGCTGGACGCCCCGCCGTCGGTCTCCGACGTCGTCGAACTGGATTCGGAGAAGAGTGTGGGGCGGTCGCTGCCGGTGATCGAGCAGTCCGTGGTCGGTTTCCGTTGGGAGATCGGCCCCCGCCGCCGCTGAGCCGCCGCTCCGGGTCACACCCACTGACCGCGCAGGAACCGGTCCAGTTCGAAGGCGGGAAAGTCCTTGCCGTAGTCGCTGCCGGGGTTGAGCAGCACGGTCAGCTCGTTGCCGACCGCCCACTCGAACAGTCTCCGAGCCGGCTCCGGACGCACCTCCCAGCCGGGCCCGGGCAGCATCAGCCGGCTTCCGAAGGTCTCGAACCGCGACGGATGGCTGAACACGCACACCCCCGGAGAACCCAGCGGGGAGAGCACCAGCGGCTGGAAGCCGTGTGGCTCGGTGCGGCCCAGCACGCCGAGCACCACGTTCATCAGCTCGGTCGCGAACCCTCGGTAGGCGGCCGCGTCGGTGGGGCGGTCGAACGCCCGCACCAGCAACTGCTCCAGGTGGGTCTGCGGCCGGAACCCGGTCACGCCGGCGCGTCCCGCAGCCAGTCCCGGCCCAGCAGCGTCTCGGCCCGGTCGGCCAGCACGGCCTCGATCCGTTCGGCGTAGCCGCGCGGCATCGCAGGCAGCGCCGTCACCGGGAAGAACCGCGCATCGCTGGCCTCGCCGTCGCCCGGCACCGGATCGCCGGCCACCCAGCGGCAACGGAAGGTGTGGTCGATGTACTGGGTGACGTCGCCGTTGTCGTAGGTGACCGGATCGGTGACGTTCAGCCAGGCCAGCCGCTCCACCTCGACCACCACGCTGGCCTCTTCGGCGGCCTCCCGGATCGCCGCGACGTGGGGGTCCTCCCCGGGGTCGACGATGCCGCACACCGGCGACCACTGGCCGTCGTCGCTGCGCCGCACCAGCAGCACCTCGGGACCCTCGGCGCCGTCGCGCAGGATGACGGCGGTGGCACCGGAGAGCCAGAGCATGGCGTGGCCCACCTTGGCGCGCAGATCGAGAATGAAGTCGGGTACCGGCACCCGGCCAGCGTAGCGGCGACCCGCGGTTAGGCTGACGCGATGGACTACCCGCGCCGGCCGGCCGACCCACGGCTCACCTCGCTGGTGCTGATCGGCGGCAACGTCGCGGTCTACCTGCTCATCCTGGCCACCGGCGGCTGGGCCAGCCTGTGGGTGAACCGGCTGGGCATCAGCCCGCTCGGCATGTGCCTGCTGGACGACGGCAGCGGCCGCTACTACCCGGGCTCGGACGCCGCCGCCTGCGCCACCCTGCCGGACACGGTGTGGCTGGCCGGTGCCGCCGACGGGGCCTGGTGGCAGGTGCTGACCAACGCCTTCACCCACGCCGACCCGATCCACCTGCTCGGCAACCTGCTGGCGCTGTGGTACCTCGGGCCGCCGCTGGAACAGGCGGTGGGCCGGCTCCGGTTCCTGACCATCTACGGCCTCGGCGTGCTCGGCGCGTCCGCCGCCGTGCTGTGGCTCAGCGACCCCGACAGCACCGCGCTGGGGGCGTCCGGGGCGATCTTCGCCATGCTGGGCGCGCTGCTGGTGCTGGCCCGCCGGTTCGGCGGCAACTACCAGCTGATCGCCGTCTTCCTGGCGGTCAACATCGTGATCACCGTGGTGGGCGGCTCGCACATCTCCTGGCAGGGACATCTCGGCGGGCTGCTGGCCGGTCTGGCCGCCGGCGCCGCGCTCGCCCTGCCGCGCCGGCGACACCCGGCCGGGCC
>NZ_JASGDE010000076.1:0-6453 GCF_047607385.1 Micropruina sp. | reverse complement strand
GGCGACCGGCTGGGCGTCGCCGCGCAGTCGGCTGCGGCTGCCGCCGGCTCCCGGGCCGGGCGCCTGGCGGGCCGGCATCAGGCTCTGACCGGGCCAGACATCGACGATGAGAAAGGACGCCTCGTGATGGGCGAGTTTTCCAAGGTCCTGGTGGCCAACCGGGGCGAGATCGCCGTCCGGGTGATCCGGGCCGCCGCGGACGCCGGGCTGGCCAGCGTGGCCGGCTACGCCGACGCCGACGCCGACGCGCTGTTCGTCCGGCTCGCCGACGAGGCGTTCGCGCTGAGCGGCGGCACCCCGGGCGAGACCTACCTGGACATCGACAAGCTGCTGGCGCTGGCCGCCCGCTCGGGCGCCGACGCGGTGCATCCCGGCTACGGCTTCCTGGCCGAGAACGCCGCCTTCGCCCGGGCCGTGATCGACGCCGGGCTGACCTGGATCGGCCCGCCGCCGGAGGCCATCGAAGAGCTCGGCGACAAGGTGCGGGCCCGGCATCTGGCCTCCCGGGTGGGCGCGCCGCTGGTGCCCGGCACGTCCGACCCGGTCGCCGGCGCGGACGAGGTGGTCGCCTTCGCCGAGAAGCACGGCCTGCCGATCGCGATCAAAGCGGCCTACGGCGGCGGCGGACGCGGGCTCAAGGTAGCTCGCACCCTGGCCGAGGTGCCGGAGCTGTTCGAGTCTGCGACCCGCGAGGCGATCGCCGCCTTCGGCCGCGGCGAGTGCTTCGTGGAGCGCTACCTGGACCGGCCCCGGCACGTCGAGACCCAGTGCCTGGCCGATGCGCAGGGCAACGTGGTGGTGGTCTCCACCCGGGACTGCTCGCTGCAGCGCCGGCACCAGAAACTGGTCGAGGAGGCCCCGGCGCCGTTCCTGAGCGATGCTCAGCGAACCGAGCTGTACGCGGCCAGCAAGGCGATCCTGCGCGAGGCCGGCTACGTCGGGGCCGGCACCTGCGAGTTCCTGGTCGGCACCGACGGCACGATCAGCTTCCTGGAGGTGAACACCCGGCTGCAGGTGGAGCACCCGGTCTCCGAGGAGGTCAGCGGCCTCGACCTGGTCCGGGAGCAGTTCCGGCTGGCCGCCGGCAAAGCGCTCGGCTACGACGACCCCGAGCTGCGCGGGCACTCGATCGAGTTCCGCGTCAACGCCGAGGACCCGGGACGCGGGTTCATGCCGGCGCCGGGCACGCTGACCGGCTGGCGGCCGCCGTCCGGCCCCGGCGTCCGGGTCGACGAGGGCTACATCGCCGGGATGACCGTGCCGGGCGCGTTCGACTCGCTGGTGGCCAAGATCGTGGTCACCGGCGCCGACCGGGCGCAGGCGCTGCAGCGGGCCCGCCGGGCGCTGGCCGAGACCGTGCTGGAGGGCATGCCGTCGGTGCTGCCGTTCCACCGCGCCGTGCTGGACGAGCCGGCGTTCGTCGCCGCCGACGGCACCTTCGGCGTCCACACCCGCTGGATCGAGACCGAGTTCGACAACCGGATCGCGCCCTACACCGACTCGGTCCCCGACCCGGAACCGGCGCAGCGGCAGAGCTTCGTGGTCGAGGTGGACGGACGCCGGCTCGAGGTGCGGCTGCCCGCCGAGCTGACCGGGCCGTCCCGCCGGACGTCGGCGCAGCCGTCCCGTCCGGCCCGTCGCAGCGGCGGATCCCGGCCGGCACAGGCGGCGTCCGGGGACCTCACCGCACCCATGCAGGGCACCATCGTGCGGGTCGCGGTGGCCGAGGGCGACCGGGTCGCGGAGGGTGATCTGGTGGTGGTGCTGGAGGCGATGAAGATGGAGCAGCCGATCGCCGCGCACCGCTCCGGAGTGGTCCGCGCGCTGCGCGCCGAACCGGGCGCGACGGTGGCCAGCGGGGCCGTGCTGTGCACGATCGAGGACGGTTCCTGAGAGTTCCCTGCGACACTCCAACCGGGCGCGCTTGTGTCGCACGGCTGAAATTCATCGGATTTTCTTGGTGACATGCCAGCTTTTGTGTGCACAATGACCGGGTGGACTATCTCGGCGTGGTGTTGCTGGTGGCTGTCGTGGCCGCCGCCTTCGTCGTGATCGCTCGCAGCAGCATCGGGCAGGGACACCGGGCTCGCGCCGAACGCGCCCGCCAGCTGGTCCTGGCCAAGCGGGCGGCGGAGGCCGATGTGAACGGGTTCGGCGACGAGCTGAGCCAGTTGTCGATCCTCGGCGAGCAGGACGCCGCAGCCGCCGACCTCTACGAACTGGCCACCGCTTTGCACCACCGCGCGCTGGAGGCCCTGATCGCCGCCCGCCGCCCCGACGACCTGTGCCAGGTCACCGAGATCCTCGAAGAGGGCCGCTGGACGCTCACCCGGCTCACCGCCTGGACCGCCGGACAGCCGACCCCGTCGCGGCGTCCGCCCTGCTTCTTCAACCCCGGCCACGGCCCCTCCACCCGCAACATCGTCTGGCAGCACCGCAGCGTCCCCGCCTGCGCCGCCGACGCCACCCGGGTCGAAGCCGGCGCCGACCCCTACATCCGCACCGTGGAGCGGGACGACCGCCGGGTGCCCTACTGGGAGGGCGGCCCCACCTACGACGGCTGGGCCCGCGGCTACTACACCTCGTGGCGCGGCAATCGGCTGGTCGCCGACATCGTGCCCAGCAAGGTCTGACCCCTGCTCATGCGTCGCACGCCGCGCAAGCTGACGGTGCTGGCCGTGACGCTCACCCTGCTGTCCGGCTGCACGCTGCCGTTCCCGGGGATCGGCGACGGTCCCTCCCCCAGCCCCGCCGGCTTCCCCTGCCCACCCAACGAGCGGTCGTCCGCCTCGCCGCTGCCGGCGCCGCAGCTGGTGTCCGGGCGGGTGCAGGTGGGCGCGGTCTCCTATCCCGCCGCCCCGGCCCCCTACACGGCGCCGGACGGCACCGAGTACATGCCGTTCGGGAACCTGATCGGTTCCCAGCACGCACCGGTCGAGCAGGTGGCCGCCACCTCGATGGGTTGGCAGTCGGTGATCGCGCTGGCCCGGCTCAGCTCGGTGGACGGCGCCTGGGGCCTGCAGAAGGCCGCCGAGGTGGTCAGCCAGTGCTCGCTGTCGATGACCTGGCGGGGCATCGACTACCACCCGGCGGTGCGCCGCGACGAGTCGATCACCGTGGACGGCCACCAGGGCTGGATCCGGATCACCGACCTCAGCTTCTCGGTGCCCGGCATCCGGGCCACCGCCGAGGTGCAGACCGTGGTCACCGTCCAGGTGGACGACCACAGCTACGCGTTCCTGAGCTACCTGCCGAACTCGGCGCCGGAGTTGCAGCCGGCGGTGGACGCCGCCCGCGACGGTCTCCGGGTGAAGGACTGACCCTCCACCGCGACCCGTCGGCCCCGACCCGGCACGCCCGGTAGACCCCCCTCGGTGTGCGCGGGATGCCGGGGTGCGAGGGCCCGGGGGGTGCGGGACCAGCCCCGGGGTCAGTGCGACAGGGTCTGGACGGCGGAGCGTCCGTGCAGCCGGCGGGCGGCCTCGGCGATCGAGCCGGTCAGCGACGGGTAGACGGTGAAGCTCTGGGCCAGCTGGTCGACGGTGAGTTTCTCGCGCACCGCCAGGGACAGTGCCTCGATCAGCTCGGACGCGATCGGCGCCACCACCACGCCGCCGATCACGATGCCGGTGGTGGGCAGGCAGAACACCTTGACGAAACCGTCGTTGATGCCGCGCATCTTGGCTCGGGCGTTGGTGTGCAGCGGCAGCATCACGGCGTGCGCGTTGACCAGGCCGGAATCGACCTCGGCCTGGCCGACCCCGACGGTGGCGATCTCGGGGGCGGTGAAGACGTTGGCGGCGACCGTGCGCAGGTCGAGCGGGCCGACCGCGTCGCCCAGCGAATGCCACATCGCGATCCGGCCCTGCATGGCGGCCACCGAGGCCAGCGCGAACACCCCGGTGCAGTCGCCGGCGGCGTAGACCCCGCGGGCGGTGGTGCGGGAGACCTTGTCGACGGTGATGTAGCCGCGCTCGTCGAGGGCCACCCCGGCCTGCTCCAGTCCGATGCCGGCGGTGTTCGGGACGGAACCGACCGCCATCAGGCAGTGCGACCCGGTGACGGTGCGGCCGTCGGCGAGCTCGACCACCACCTGGTCGCCGTCCACCCGGGCCGCCTGGGCTCGCGACCGGGACAGGATGGTCATGCCGCTGCGCTCGAACACCTGCTGGACGACGCGGCCGGCGTCGGCGTCCTCGCCGGGCAGCACCTGCTCGCGGGAGCTGACCAGCACCACGTCGGCGCCCAGCGCGTTGTAGGCGCTGGCGAACTCGGCACCGGTCACCCCGGAGCCCACCACGATCAGCCGCTCGGGCAGCTCGCGCAGGTTGTACAGCTGCGTCCAGGTGAGGATGCGTTCCCCGTCCGGACGGGCCGCCGGTAGCTCCCGCGGGGTGGTGCCGGTGGCGATCAGGATGATGTCCGCGGCCAGCCGCTGCTCGCCCTCGGCGGTGCTGGCGATCACCGCCTCGGTGCCGTCCAGGCGTCCGCTGCCCTCGATCAGCCGGACCCCCTCGGCCCGCAGCCGCACCCCGATGTCGGCCGACTGCGCCGCCGCCAGCCGCAGCACCCGGTCGTTGACGGCGGCCAGGTCGACGCTGAACGCCGCGGCGAGGTTGTCCGACCCGTCCAGCCGCAGGCCGAGTTCGTGGGCTCCGCGCAGCATGGTCATCACCTCGGCGGTGGCGATCAGGGTCTTGGACGGCACCACGTCGGTCAGCACCGCCGAGCCGCCCAGCCCGCGTCGTTCGATCAGCGTCACCCGGCCGCCCAGCTGGCTGGCCACCAGCGCCGCCTCGTAACCGCCCGGTCCGCCACCGATGATCACCACGTCCGTCACGAGCGGCATTCTCGCACCCGGAGGTGAACGGACGTCGCGACGCACCCCGGACCGGAAGTCTCGCAACAGGCCGTAGGCTCGTCGGGTGCCCCGCGATCGTTCCGCCCTCACCCTCGGCGTGCTGTGCGGCGTCCTGGTGCTGGCCGCGGTGCTGATGATCGCGTTCGGGCTGCCCGAGCAGACCCTGCTGCAACACCGGCTGCTGCAGCTGTACTCGGTGCCGCTGTCGGGCGCGCTGGCGCTCGGCGTGGTACACGTCGCCGGACGGCTGCCGCGGCTGACCGGCCCGACCCGCGTGATGCTCGGCGTCGCGACCGCCGCCGGCGTGCTGGGCGTGGCCGGGATGGCGATCGGGGTGCTGACCGGGCTGGACGCCCTGCTGCCGGCGTCCCAGGCGGTGACCTGGCTCGGCCTCGGGTTCGCCCTGCTCTGGCTGGTGGCGCAACTGCCGCGCCGGGCCGGGGCCGGCCGGACCTTCGGCCTGCGACCGGTCGACGACGACACCGAGGACGACGACCCGCAGCCCTGACCTGCCGCCGGGGCGGCTGCCGCGAGACCGGTCCGCGACTCGGCAACAGACAGGCGACAAGGCACGATATCGTCGGCGAATGGACGACCCCTATCTGCTCGCCGGCCAGGCCGCGGACGCGGTGCGCGGCCGGTTCGGCATCGACGGCATCGATCTGGCACTGGTGCTGGGCTCCGGCTGGGCCCAGGCCTCGGAGGGTCTCGGCGAGCCGATCGACGAATGCCCGCTGGAGGAGCTGCCCGGTTTCGCCGCACCGGTGGTGGCCGGCCACGGCGGTGCGCTGCGGCTGGTCCGCACCGCGTCCGGGTCGCTGGCGGCGGTGTTCACCGGCCGCACCCACTACTACGAGGGACGCGGGGTGGCGGCGGTCTGCCACGGGGTGCGGACGGCGGCCGCGGCCGGGGCGTCCACCCTGGTGCTGACCAACGGCTGCGGCGGCATCGGCCATCGACCGGGTGCGCCGGTGCTGATCGCCGACCACATCAACCTGACCGGGGCGAGCGCCCTGGTCGGGCCGCGGTTCGTGGACGTCACCGAGGTCTACAGTCGGCGGCTGCGGGAGCTGGCCAAGCAGGTCGACCCGAGCTTGGAGGAGGGCGTCTACTGCCAGTTCCACGGCCCCGCCTACGAGACCCCCGCCGAGGTGCGGATGGCGAAGGCGATCGGCGGCACCCTGGTCGGCATGTCCACCGCGCTGGAGGCGGTGGCCGCCCGCGAGCTGGGCCTGGAGGTGCTGGGCATCTCGCTGGTCACCAACGCGGCTGCCGGCATGGCGTCCGAACCGTTGTCGCACGCCGAGGTGGTCGAGGCGGGACGCGCCGCGCAGCCCCGGCTGCGGGCCCTGCTGGCCGGGCTGATGGAGCGGCTGTGACGGCGGCGGACGGCGGTCCGGAACCGTCCCCGGCCACCGCACTGAGCGGCGAACTGGAGGCGGCCATCGCGTCCTGGCTGGACGAGGATCCCGACCCGGCCACCCAGTTGGCGCTGACCCACCTGCGCGACCGGGCCCGGGACGGCGACCCGGCGGCGCGGGCCGAGCTCGCCGACGCCTTCGCCGGCCCGCTCGACTTCGGGACGGCCGGCC
>NZ_JASGDE010000075.1:0-18444 GCF_047607385.1 Micropruina sp. | reverse complement strand
CGACTAGGCCCTCCCTAATCAGTTCTGCCCTCCCGTCGACGGGAGGGCAGAACTGATTAGGGAGGGCCTAGGGGGCAGATCCGGGCGTTAGGGGTCAGACCCGGGCGGCGATGGCGTCCCCGACCTCGACGGTGGAGCGCTTGGCGGAACCGCGCTCGGCGACGTCGGCGTCCACCGCGGCGTCGATCCGGGCGGCGTCGTCACGGCGTCCGAGGTGGTCCAGCAGCAGGGCCATGGACGAGATGGTCGCGGTCGGGTCGGCGATGCCCTGGCCGGCGATATCGGGGGCCGAGCCGTGCACCGGCTCGAACATGGACGGGAACGCGCCGGAGGGGTTGATGTTGGCCGATGCCGCCAGCCCGATGCCACCGGTCACAGCAGCGGCCAGGTCGGTGACGATGTCGCCGAACAGGTTGTCGGTGACGATCACGTCGAAGCGCTGCGGATCCTGGACCAGCATGATCATGGTGGCGTCGACATGCAGGTAGTCGGTGGTCACCTCGGGGTACTCGGCCGCGACCGCGGTGAAGATCCGGTTCCACAGCCCGCCGGCGTTCACCAGCACGTTGTGCTTGTGCACCAGGGTGACCTTCTTGCGCCGCCGCATGGCCCGCTCGAAGGCGTCCCGGACGACCCGCTCGACGCCGCGCGCGGTGTTCACCGAGACCTCGTTGGCGACCTCGAACGCGGTGCCGGTCTGCATCGAGCCGCCGACCCCGCAGTAGAGACCCTCGGTGCCCTCGCGGACCACGACGAAGTCGATCGGGCCGCGGGCGACCACGGCGTCCGACAGCGGAGTGACCACGCCGGGGTAGAGCTTGGACGGCCGCAGGTTGACGTAGTGGTCGAAGGCGAACCGCAGCTTCAGCAGCAGGCCGCGCTCCAGCAGCCCGGACGGGATCGCCTTCGAGCCGGGAGCGGCACCGACCGCGCCGAGGATCAGGGCGTCGGCCTGGGCGAGCTCGGCCAGCACCGAGTCGGGCAGCACCTCGCCGGTGCGCTGCCAGCGCTCGGCGCCCAGGTCGTAGTGGGTGAAGTCGAAGGCGTCCGCGCCAACGGTGGCGTTGAGCACCTTCAGACCCTCGGCGACGACCTCCGGACCGATCCCGTCACCGGGGATCACAGCGATGTTCTGCGGCATGGTGTCACTGTAGAAGTCCGCTCACTGGCTGAGACGCGCGTCTCAGGGAACCCACCGTTGGTCTCGACAAGCTCGATCGGCGGTTACTCCGGCTGCCGGTCGGCGATCTCCATGCCGATCCGGTGCGCCCCGTAGGTCATGCCCATGCCGCTGAACCAGCTGGACAGCGCCGTGGCGAGCCGGCCCAGCGTGCCGAAGCTGCGGTGACCCTTGGTGTGCACCAGTTCGGCGCCACCCGGCGCCGGCCGGATCTCGAACCGGTCGTAGCGCAGCGGCTGGCCGGCGTACGGTCCGTCCGTCATCTCGTGGATCCAGGTGATCACGTCGGCCTCGCCCTCGCGACGCCGGGTGTGGTGGACGCGCAGGGTCATCGACTTGCGGCCGCGGCTGTGCCGGATGGTCTCCCCGTCGTCGCTGACCTGGGCCTGTTTCGGGTCGTAGGCCCAAGTCGCCAGCAGGTCCGGGTCGGCGATCGCGTCCGCGACCGCATCGGACGGCGAGGACAGGTAGTGGCGGATGCGCTGCGCCCACGCGGGCGGCGGCAACAGGCCGGGGTCGGCCGCCACGCGCTCGACGGCGTCCGGCTCGCTCGGCGCGGCGGCCAGCTCGAACGTCAGCTCGTCGGGGTCGACGCCGTCGGCGAGCAGCAGCCGCCGGACCACCCCGGACGGCTCGGCGATCAACGCGGACAAGGCGGCGCCGGTCCCGTCCTTGAGCTTTGCGTGGTTGACCAGGTCGGTGGCCCGTCCGGTGGCGCGCCACTCGGTGAAGTCGAGATCCCGGGCGGCCCGCGGCGACGGCAGGACGTCCGCGGCACCGTCCAGACCGAGGGCGCTCAGATCGTCGGCCAGCGATTCCTGGACGCGCTGCCGTGCCGAGGTGAGGGAGACCCCGTGGCGTCCGAGGACGCGCGCGGCCTTGCCGCCGACGGCCAGCAGGCCGAGGTAGAGGTGATCGACGTCGATCTCCGCGGTGCGGGTGCGGGCGGCTTCGAGGTGGGCGGCGCCGGTCCACCGGCTGGTGAGCAGCGTGCTCATCGGTTCTTCCTTCCCTGGAGGTCGGCCGCGACGCGGCGCGCGTACTTCTTGTGGACCGCCTGCCGGGTGACGCCGAGCGCGGCGGCGATCTCGGGCCAGCCGTGCCCGGCCCGCAGCGCCTCCTCGACCTGGGTCAGTTCGAGCATGTCGGCCACCCGGCGCAGTGACGCCACCGCGCGCAGCCCGGCCATCGGGTCACTGGTGTCGGACGCGGTACGCGCCACCTCGACTGCGATCATGTGAGCAACTTAGGTTGACGAGCGCATTCTTGTCAACCCAGGTTGCTCGCTTGCTCGGACGATGCCCGCTCAGGCCGCGACGCGGACCGGATCGTGTCAGTATTCTGCGGCCATGTCCTTGACCTTTCCGCTGACCGCCACCAGTACCCCCGCGTCCGCCGAGCGGATCGCCGAGATCCACGCCGATCCGGGCTTCGGGGTGTATTTCACCGACCATATGGCGGTGGCGACCTGGTGGCAGGGCTCCGGTTGGGGAGAGGACGCCGTGCAGCCCTACGGACCGTTCCAGCTGGACCCGTCCACCGCCGTATTGCACTACGCCCAGGAGGTGTTCGAGGGGCTCAAGGCCTATCGGCACGCCGACGGCTCGATCTGGCTGTTCCGTCCCGAGCGGAACGCGGCGCGGCTGCAGGCGTCCGCCCGCCGGCTGATGCTGCCCGAACTGCCGGTCGAGGACTTCCTCACCTCGGTCGAGCAGCTGGTCAAGGCGGACGCCGTCTGGACGCCGGACGCCGACGGCGGCGAGGCCAGCCTGTACCTGCGGCCGTTCATGTTCGCCAACGAGTCGTTCCTCGGCGTCCGCGCCGCGCAGATGGTGACCTATGCGGTGATCGCCAGCCCGGTCGGCCCGTACTTCTCCGGCGGCGTCAAGCCGGTGAACATCTGGGTCACCGACGAGTACAGCCGGGCCGGCAAGGGCGGCACCGGGGCGGCGAAGTGCGGCGGCAACTACGCCTCCTCGCTGATCGCCCAGTACGAAGGGGCCGAGCACGGCTGCTCGCAGGTGCTGTTCGCCGACGCCGGCAGCGGGGTGAACACCGAGGAACTGGGCGGGATGAACCTGGTGGTGGTGACCTCCGACGGCGAACTGATCACCCCGGCGCTGACCGGGACCATCCTCGACGGGGTGACCCGGGATTCGATCCTGACCGTGGCCGCCGATCTCGGCCTGCGTCCGGTGCAGCGCACCATCCCGCTGGCGGAGATCTTCGACCGGGTGGACTCCGGCGAGATCGTGGAGGCGTTCGCCTGCGGCACCGCCGCCGTGCTCACCCCGGTGGCCGAGTTCCGCTCCCGGCAGGGCAACCACGTGGTCGGCAGCGAGCCGGGGGAGCGGACCATGCAGATCCGCTCCGCGATCCTGGACATCCAGTACGGCCGGGCCGCCGACACCCACGGCTGGCTGCGCCGGGTGGTCTGAGGGGAGTCCCTCGCCGGCTGGACTCGTCGACCTCAACCACCGTTGGTCGAGCGTGTCGAAACATCTTTGTCAGGGAAGCGCTGATTTTCGCTGGTCGAGCTTGTCGAGACCGCTCTGGCAACGGGTTTCGACAAGCTCAACCAGCGAGAGGCCGCATTGATCAGCGCTTCCTCAGCGCAGGCCCTGGGGTCTCGACAAGCTCGACCAACGGGTTCGACCACGCGTCCCGGCGATCAGGACGCCGGCCAGCACCGCCGCCAGCCCCGCCCACTGCGGGGCGGTGAGGGTCTCACCGAGCACCAGCACGCCGAGGGCTGCGGCGGTGATCGGCTCGGCCAGTCCCAGGGTCACCGCGGTCGCGGCCGACAGCGTGCGCAGCGCCGTGCCCATCAGCAGATAGGCGGCCACCACGGTGACCGGGCCCAGCCAGGCGGCCATCACCAGGCCGCGCGGCTCGGCCAGCCAGCCCAGGTCGGTGAACGGCAGGATGGTCGCGGCGATCAATCCGCTGGTGCCGAGCAGCGCCGTGGTCGAGATCAGCGCATGCACCCCGCGGCGCAGCAGCACGGCCGCGGCCACCGCATACCCGGCGTAGGACGCGCCGGCCACCACCGAGGCCAGCAACCCGAGCGGGTCGAGCGCACCGACCGAGCCGAGCACCCCCGAGAGCAGCACCAGCCCGGCCACCGCGACCGCGGTGGCCAGCAGCCACCGCCGCGACGGACGCGTCCCGCCCAGCCACTCGAACAGGCCGGCGAACAGCGGGCTGCAGCCGAGCGCGATGACGGTGCCGACGGCCACCCCGTTGGCCCGGGTGCCGGCGAAGAAGGTGGCCTGGAAGGCCATGATCGCGGCGCCGCCGAGCAGCACCCAGCCGAGCTTGGCCGACGGACGTGGCAGCCGGACGCCCTCCCGGCGCAACCAGCCGACCAGGCCGATGAGGGCCAGCAGCAGGCCGCCGCTGAACTGCCGGGCGGCGCCGACGCTGAGCGGATCCATCCCCTCGGGGCCGAGCGCCTGGGCGGTGCCGGTGGTGCCGAACAGGACGCCCGCGCCGACCATCAGCACCGAGGCCGTGGCCGCGCTCGGCGGACGGCTCGGTGACGCGGCGGGCAGTTCCGGCCTCAGCCGACGGCGGCGACGGCCGCGTCGTAGTCGGGCTCGTCGCTGGTGTTCTCGGTGACCTGGAGGTGCCGGACGATGCCGTCGGGGCCGGCCACGATCACCGTCCGGGCCAGCAGTCCGCGCATCGGGCCCTCGGTGAGGCTCAGCCCGTAGTCCTGGCCGAAGCTGGACCGGAACGCCGAGGTGACCACGACGTCCTCGATGCCCTCGGCGCCACAGAACCGGCCGAGCGCGAACGGGAGGTCCTGCGAGACGCAGAGCACCGTGGTGTCGGGCAGCCCGGCGGCCAGCTCGTTGAACCGGCGGACGCTGAGCGCGCAGACCCGGGTGTCCACGCTGGGGAAGATGTTGAACACCAGGGTCCGGCCCGCGTACGCGTCCAGCGACACGTCGGTCAGGTCGGGCAGGGTCAACGTGAACGGCAGCAGCGGGGCGCCGACGGCGGGCGGGTCACCGGCGGTCGCGATCGGAACGCCTCGGGCGATAGTGATGGCCATGCCCCTGTAGTAGCCGGGTTCGCCGATCCCGGTCAAACCGGACGCCCCGCCGCCATCCCGATCCGGCGTCCCGGTCCGGCGTGGCGATCGAGCGTCCGGTGCGTCGGTCTCCGTCCCGATCGAGCGTCCGGGGCAGTTGTCCGGGGCGTCGGTCCCCGTCCCGATCCGGCGTGCGGCGTCCCGGATCCGGCGTCCGGGCGTGGAATCAGGTCTCAGTGCCTGAGATCGCCGGGAGGGGGTTGCGCCGGGCGGCACACTCGATTGGTTGTCGCGCCTGGCGACGCCGATCCACACACGAACGAGGGCACAATGTCGAGCTTTCCTGTCGCACCGGACACCTTCCATGTCTACGACACCACCCTGCGGGATGGTGCGCAGCAGGAGGGCCTGCAGTTGACGGTGGCGGACAAGCTGCGAATCGCGAAGCACCTCGACGAGCTGGGCGTCGACTTCATCGAGGGCGGCTGGCCCGGGGCGAACCCGAATGACACGGCCTTCTTCGCCGCCGCGGCCGACGGCGAACTCCAGCTCAACCACGCCGTGCTGGCCGCTTTCGGCTTCACCCGCCGGGTCGGCACCAGTGCCGCCGAGGATCCGATGGTGCAGGCCCTGCTCGACTCCCGCGCTCCGGTGGTCTGCATCGTCGCCAAGAGCCACTCCGAGCACGTCTTCCGGGCCCTGCACACCACCCTGGAGGAGAACCTGGAGATGATCCGGGACACCGTCAGCCATCTGGTGGCGGCCGGACGCCGGGTGTTCGTCGACTGCGAGCACTTCTTCGACGGCTACCGGGTGAACCCGTCCTACGCGCTGGAGTGCGTCCGTGCGGCGGCGGACGCCGGCGCCGAGGTGGCGGTGCTGTGCGACACCAACGGCGGCATGCTGCCCTCGCAGATGGGCGACGTGGTGACCGCGGCCAGCGCCATCGGCATCGATCTGGGCGTGCACTGCCACAACGACACCGGCTGTGCGGTGGCCAACACGATGGCCGCGGTGGACGCCGGCGTGATGCACATCCAGGGCACCGTCAACGGACACGGCGAACGCACCGGCAACGCCAACATCATCACCCTGATCGCCAACCTGCAGCTCAAATACGGCTGGTCGCTGGTGCCGGAGGCGGCGCTGCGGGACGCCACCCGGATCAGCCACGCCATCGCCGGGGTGACCAACGTGCCGCCGAACAGCAAGCAGCCCTACGTCGGCTTCTCGGCGTTCGCGCACAAGGCCGGGCTGCACGCGTCCGCGATCAAGGTGGACGCCAACCTCTACCAGCACATCGACCCCACCCTGGTCGGCAACGACATGCGGATGCTGGTCTCCGACATGGCCGGACGCGCCAACATCCAGCTCAAGGGCGAGGAACTGGGCTACGACCTGTCCGATCGCGAGCTGGCCGGCCGGATCACCGACACGGTCAAGAAGCGCGAGATGGACGGCTACAGCTACGAGTCGGCGGACGCCAGCTTCGAGCTGCTGCTGCGCGGCGAGCTGGGCATGGCCGACGACTTCTTCGAGGTGCTCACCTGGCGGGTCTTCACCGGTCATGAGGTGAAGCCGGAGGGCGATTCGGAGGCGACGGTCAAGCTGCGGGCGCGCGGCGAGACACTGTCCTATGTGGGGGAGGGCCACGGCCCGCTGAACGCCCTGGACATGGCGTTGCGGACGGCGCTCAAGCAGCTCTACCCGCACGTGGACGACTTCGAGCTCACCGACTACCGGGTGCGGATCCTGGACCAGGGCCACGGCACCGACGCCATCGTCCGGACGCTGATCGACACCACCGACGGGGAGCGCACCTGGACCACGGTCGGGGTGGGCACCAATGTGATCGAGGCCAGCTGGGAGGCGCTGTACGACGCCTACCGCTGGGGGCTGACCAAGCACAACTGAGCGGCCGGACCGGGCGGCGCCCCCGGACAAGGCCCTCCCTAACTATCTGCGCCCTCCCATCTGCGGGAGGGCGCAGATAGTTAGGCAGGGCCTTGTCGGCGGGTGCTCCGGTGGCGCCATAGGATCGGCCCATGACCGAGCCGAACGCGCACCTACGGGTCGGCACCGCCGAGCGGGACGCCGCCGTCGCCGAACTGGAACGGGCCGCCGCCGACGGCAAGCTGAGCCCGGACGAGCTGGCGGAACGCATCGAGTTGGCGCGTGCCGCCCGCACCTACGGCGACCTGAACGCCTTGCTGGCCGATCTGCGTCCGCCCGCGGCGAACCGGCCGGCGCCGACCGTCCAGTTGCAGCAGGTGGAGCCCTATCCGGCGGCGCCGGTGTATCAGCGTGCTCCGGGTCCGCCGGCCACCACGCGACCGGGCTACGTGCCGTCCGATCCGCTGGTGCTCAGCGCCGGCTTCACCGGTGCCAAGCGCGCCGGACCGTGGGAGGTGCCGCCCTTCCTGCAGGTGCAGGCGCTGGCCGACAACGTCCGGCTGGACTGCCTGCAGGCGACCTGCGCGAGCGAGGTGATCGACCTCGAGGTGCTGCCCGGTGCGGGCACGGTGGTGGTGATCGTCCCGGAAGGCTGGGGCGTGTTGTGCGACCGGCTCGGCAAGACCTGGGGCTCGATCAAGTCCACGGTGCCCAGCCAGGCGGCGTGGGGCAACCCGTTGATCGTGGCGCGCGGATCGATCGGCCTGGGCACCTTCAAGGCCCGCGGCGCGAACTGGTTCGACCGCCGGCGACTCGGCCAAGACCGCTGATCCCGGCCCCCACTGAACGCTCGCCTAACTATTTGCCGCTCGCTGAGTTCAGCGAGCCCGAAATAGTTAGGGGAGCGCTTGGTGGGGCGGCGACCGTCAGGCCGGACGGCTCACTTGGCCGGAGCGAGGATGACGCTGGCGCCCGCGTCGATGAAGTCGGCGTCCTGGTCGTCGAACCACTGGCCGTTCTCGCCCAGGTAGCGGAAGGCGACGATGTAGTCGGACGGCAGGGTCACGGTGGCGCTCATGGTGCCGTTGGAGCGCTTCTTCAGCGGGGCGGCGCCGGGGGTCCAGTCGTTGAAGTTGCCCACCACGGAGACCTTGCCGGCGGGGTGATCGGACGGCAGGGCGAAGGTGATCTTGCGGGTGGCGGACTTCCGGGAGCCGGTCAGCTTCAGCATCGGGGTTTCAAGCCTTTCACAGTCGTGCAGAGGGGTTTCTCAGTGGGCACCGAGAAGGGGGGGAAGACTGCCCGCAACAAGTCTGGCAGCTATTAGTCAATGTGACTATTTCGGGCGTGTCCGGCCAGGGAGCCGAGGGTGCCCCCGGTACCGTGGCTCGATTGGCGATGTCGAGATCACTCTGCGATGGAGCGAAGCTGGCCCGATTTCGGGTCGTGACGCGACATCGGCGAGCTTTCCATCGATCGGACGGCGATGTCGAGATCACTGGCCTGCGGGGAAGCGGTCGCGAACCTCAGTCGATCCGCTCCAGCACCAGCGGCTGCTCCGGCACCGCCTCGTCGCCGATCTGCCAGCCGCCGGCCAGCGCCTGCTCGGCGCGGTCGAACCGCTCCGGGGTGTCGGTGAGCAGGGTGAACAGCGGCTGCCCGGCGCTCACCGGCTCACCCACACCGGCATGCCAGCGGACGCCGGCCGCGGCCTGCACCGGATCCTCCTTGCGCGCCCGTCCGGCACCCAGCCGCCAGGCGGCGACGCCGACCGCGAGGGCGTCCAGCCTGGTCAGCACGCCGTCCCGGGGTGCCTCGATCACCCGCTGGTGCCGGGCCTGCGGCAGTGGGGCGTCCGGATCGCCGCCCTGGCCGCGGATCATCGCCCGCCACACCTGCAGCGCCCGTCCGGAGCGCAGTGCCTCGGCCGGGTCGGCGTCGATGCCGGCCAGGGTCAGCATCTCCCGGGCCAGGGTGAGGGTCAGCTCGACCACATCGGACGGCCCGCCGCCGCTCAGCACCTCGACCGCCTGGGCGACCTCGACCGCGTTCCCGGCGGCCCGGCCCAGCGGCGTCCCCATCCAGGTCACGTAGGCCACCGTCGCCACCCCCGCAGCCCGGCCCAGACCGACCATGGTGCGGGCCAGTTCGACCGCCTGTTCCCGCTCGCGCATGAACGCGCCCGAGCCTGTCTTGACGTCCAGCACCAGCGCTGGGGTTCCCTCGGCGATCTTCTTGCTCATGATCGACGACGCGATCAGCGGGATCGACTCCACCGTGCCGGTGACGTCGCGCAGCGCGTACAGCTTCTTGTCGGCCGGCGCCAGCCCGGGACCGGGGGAGCAGATCACCGCACCCACCTCGTCCAGCAGCCGAAGCAGCTCCTCGGGCGCCAGATCGGCGCGCCAGCCGGGGATCGACTCCAGCTTGTCCAGGGTGCCGCCGGTGTGGCCCAGGCCGCGTCCGGACAACTGCGGGACGGCCGCGCCGCAGGCGGCCACGATCGGGGCCAGCGGCAGGGTGACCATGTCGCCGACGCCGCCGGTGGAGTGCTTGTCGACCACCGGACGGCGCAGCCCGGAGAAGTCCATCCGCTCGCCGCTGTCGATCATCGCCCGGGTCCAGGTGCTCAGCTCGGCGGCGTCCAGGCCGCGCAGGACGATCGCCATGGCCAGGGCGGCCATCTGCTCATCGCCCACCCTGCCGGCGGTGTAGGCGTCGATCAGCCAGTCGATCTCGGCGTCGCCGAGTCGCCCGCCGTCCCGCTTGGTTCTGATCAGGTCGACCATGTCGAAGGCGTTGCCCATGCCGCCGAGTATGGCAATCCGGGCGGGCCGGGGACAGACCACTAGGCTGCCGCCATGCGCATCGCCCGTTATGTCGCCTACGGCGGCGAACCCAGATACGGCATCGTCGAACTGCCCGAGGACGCCGGCGACCATCCCGACACCGTGGCCACCATCAGCGGCGACCCGCTGGCCGGGCCGGTCAATTACACCGGTGAGCGATACGCCCTGGACGACGTCCGGCTGGTCAGCCCGGTGATCCCGCGCAGCAAGGTGGTCGCCATCGGCAAGAACTACGCCGCGCATGCCGCCGAGTTCAACTCGACGGTGCCCGCCGAGCCGCTGGTCTTCCTGAAGCCGAACACCTCGGTGATCGGGCCGGGCGAGCCGATCGTCTACCCGCCGGAGACCTCCGATCTGCACTTCGAGGGCGAGCTGGCCATCGTGATCGGACGGATCTGCCGCCGGGTGCCGGCGGAGCGGGCCGCCGAGGTGATCTTCGGCTACACCGTCGCCAACGACGTCACCTGCCGCGACCTGCAGGCCAAGGACCGGCAGTGGAGCCGGGCCAAGGGCTACGACTCGTTCTGCCCGCTGGGCCCGTGGATCACCACCCACCTGAGCCCGGACGACGCCGGCGACCTGCACCTGACCACCACGCTGAACGGTGAGCCGCGGCAGGACTCGGAGACCTCCCTGATGGTCTACCCGATCCCGCGGCTGATCGAGTTCATCACCAGCTTCACCACCCTGCTGCCCGGCGACGTGATCCTGACCGGGACGCCGAACGGGGTCGGCCCGATGCTGCCCGGGGATTCGGTGTCGGTGAGCATCGACGGGCTCGGCACGCTGACCAACCCGGTCGTGGCGGAGGACTGAGGTGGCCGAATCCGCGACCGGATCCTGGGTCGACCGCTATGTGACCGAATCGACGCCCACCGGCGCCCGGTA
This sequence comes from Micropruina sp., assembly GCF_047607385.1. Lineage (GTDB taxonomy): Bacteria > Actinomycetota > Actinomycetes > Propionibacteriales > Propionibacteriaceae > Micropruina. The sequence goes on along the minus strand of NZ_JASGDE010000075.1, from coordinate 7,595 downwards.
CGACGAGATCCTGCTGGGCAGCCTGGACCGCCCGAAGCTGCGCTCGACGGCCGGCATCGTGACCGCGATCCTGCTGTACTTCCTCTTCGCCCAGCTCGTCGCCCAGTTGATGGCCTGGCTGGGCTGGGTGGTGCTGAACCCGGGTGGCAGCTACCCCGACTGGCTGCGCTCGATCAGCCGGTTCGAGATCCCCTGGGGGATGCTGTCCGGCCACCTGGCGCTGGCCACGCTGATTCCGATCAGCCTGGCGGTGGTGCTGTTCGTCCATCACCGGCGTCCGGAGCTGCTCGCCTCGGTGCGGCCCTGGTTCCGCTGGCGCTACCTGGCGATCAGCATGGTGCTGGCCTTCCTGCTGTTCAACCTGATGCTCTTCGCCCGCCAGCTGGGCCAGCCGTTCCCGGCCCTGCAGCCGCAGCCCGACTACTGGGTCTTCCTGGTGGTGATCCTGCTCACCTCGCCGCTGCAGGCGGCGGCGGAGGAGTTCTTCTTCCGCGGCTACATGCTGCAGTCGTTCAACACCCTGGCGTCGCGCAGTCCGCTGTTCGGGGTGGTCTGTTCGGCGGCCCTGTTCGCGCTCTTCCACGGCACCCAGAACCTGCCGCTGTTCCTGGACCGGTTCGCCTTCGGCGTGCTGGTCGGCGTGCTGGTGGTCCGGACCGGGGGACTGGAGGCGGCGATCGGGGCGCACGTGGTCAACAACCTGATGGCGTTCAGCTACGCCGGGCTGTATTCGACGATCGCCCAGGTCAAGGCGACCCAGGTGATCGGCTGGATCGATCTGGCCTGGGACCTGGGCGGATTCGCGGTCTTCACCGTGCTGGCCATCCTGATCGGACGCCGGATGCAGCTGGCGGTGACCACCCCGGGGAGGCGAACCTTGGACGGCGTCGACCCCTGGGAGCAGCGTCCCTGAGCCTTGCGGCGGCGGCCTGGATTTGTAGCCGGACCGGAAGATTCGGTAACGTTGCTCCTCGCTGGCCGGTTGCGGCCAGCGATGGGGTATGGGGTAATTGGCAGCCCGCCGGATTCTGGTTCCGTCAGTCTAGGTTCGAGTCCTAGTACCCCAGCGCAGAGGATTCGCCGGAGCTGCGCTGGCTTTGGTAGTCTTCCGCAGGTCGCTCGATGCGACCGCTAGGGCCCCGTTGTGTAGCGGCCTAGCACGCCGCCCTCTCAAGGCGGTAGCGCGGGTTCGAATCCCGTCGGGGCTGCAACAGCGAAAGAACCCCCTCTGACGAGGGGGTTCTTTCGCGTTCCGAGGAGATTCCCGCGGAGCCTCCGGTCGGGTGGGCGGGACGGCGTCAGCCGGCGTTCACCCGCTGCCGGAAGGCGGCCGCGGCCCGGAAGCCGGGGGTGCGCCGTTCGGCGATCGCGATCGGCTCGCCGCTGCGCGGGTCGCGGCCGGTGCGGGCCGATCGGCGCCGGGCCTCGAAGACCCCGAAGCCGGCCAGGTTGACCGGCTCGCCGTCGGCGACCTCGGCCGCGATCAGGTCCAGGACGGCGGCGACGCTGTCGTGGGCTGCGCTCAGGTTCAGCCCGGTGCGGGCGGCGACGGCGGCCGCGAGTTCCTTGGTGTTCATGTCTCTCCTGTTCGAGGGCCCCGTGCCGGGGCGGTTGGGTGCGAGGTGGCGCGGTGCCGCGGGGGTGGCCGGCGGCGCAGGGGTGGGACGGTCAGGCCGACCAGCGTGCGGGCAGCCCGCGGACCGGTCCGAGCCAGGGCTCCAGGCCGTCGTGGCCGACCTCCCAGTAGGGGCCGCGCTCGGCGAGCTCGGCATCGGTCAGCAGGCAGCAGCGGAACGCCTCGACCAGGGCGTCCCGGTTGCCGTCGATGCCGACCACCACGATCCGGGTCAGCGGACCGGCATGGTCCCAGTGGTCGGCCGGGCCGATGCTGACCATGCCGCCGGCGCCGTCCCACTGGCAGATCTGGGTGGGTCGGCTGGGCAGCCAGAAGCAGCCTCGGGAGCGGTGCCGTCCGCGGCCGAGGCGCTCGATGTGTTCCTGCAGCCGGTCGGGGTGGAACGGACGGTCGGAGCGCAGATCCAGCCGCCACCAGGACTCGCCGCCCTGATCGGGCAGCGGTTCCCGACGGACGATCTGCACCCAGTCCTCGCTGTGGTCGTGCTGGTGGATCCCGGCCAGCAGCTCCGCGCCGTCCACCTCGGCGGTCGATCCGACGATCGCGGCGTCCGGGCGGGCGATCGCCGCGATCAGCTCCCGGGTGTCCGCGCCGAGGCCATGCGCCACGATCAGGTCGGCGTACTCCACCATCGCCGACGCCGTCTCGGCCACCCCTCGCAGGTCGTCCTCGCGGACCGGCAGCTCGCGCTCGACGAGCAGGTCCGCGCCGAACAGGTCGTCGCGGGCGGTGTCGCTGTCCAGCGCCGCCACGGTGGCCGCGATCCGCAGGTGCGGCGCGGCGTCCGGCTGATAGCCGATCACCCGGCAGACCTGGGTGGCCTCGGCCGTGACCGGGAGCTGCGCGATCACCGCGCCCCAGCTGCCGCAGGCCGCCAGCCGCTCCAGGGTGGGCACCACGTCCTCGCGGATCGCGCAGCTGACGCAGGCGTGCTCGACGTCCAGCTCGACCCGTTCGATCAGGCCGTCGGCGTCCGAGACGGTGCGGATCAGCACCTCGCGGGCCGGGTCGATCTCGTGCCGCACCACCACCGCGGACGGCAGGTCCCACTGCAGGCCGACGGTGACCGCGGACATCGCGCCGTCGGCGACGCCGCCGACCAGGATCACCGGCACCCGTCCGATGCCGCTCATCGGCCGCCCGCCTTGCCTCGCCCGTAGCGCCGGTTGAAGCGGTCCACCCGGCCCTCGGTGTCCAGCACCCGGTCGCGGCCGGTCCAGAACGGATGGCTGGCGCTGGAGATCTCGACGTCGACCAGCGGGTAGGTGGCGCCCTGGTACTCGATGGTGCGCTCGGTCGCCACGGTGGAGCGGGTCAGCAGGGTCAGCCCCGCGGATTTGTCGCGGAAGACCACCGGACGGTACTCGGGGTGCGTATTCGGTTTCATGGCCTGATACTCTAGTTGAGAATGAATACCAATACCAAACGTGATCGGCGTGAACGAGGAGGCTGTGCATGGCGCGCAGATGTCAGGTAACCGGTGCCGCACCGGGGTTCGGTAACCGGGTGTCGCACTCGCACCGGCGAACCAAGCGGCGCTTCGACGTCAACGTCCAGGTCAAGCACTACTGGGTGCCCAGCCTGGGACGCCGGGTGACGCTGCGGGTCAGCCCACGCGGCATCCGGACCATCGACCGGCGCGGCATCGACGTCGTCGTCGCCGAACTGCTCCAGCGAGGGGAGAAACTCTGATGGCCAAGCCGGGCAAGGAACTGCGGCCGATCGTGAAGCTGCGGTCGTCGGCGGGCACCGGGTACACCTACGTGACCCGGAAGAACCGCCGCAACGACCCCGAGCGGATGGTGCTGCGCAAGTACGACCCGATCGTCCGCCGGCACGTCGAGTTCAAGGAAGCCCGCTGATCAGCTTCAAGGAGGCTCGCTGATCAGCGCCGCTCGTCCTGGACGGTGACCAGGGGCGAGTCGAGGTCCGGTTCCGGCAGGAAGCCGGCGCCCTCGGCCCGCTCAAGCAGCCGCTCGGCGAGCAGCGCGGCCCCGGACGTCGCCAGCCCGAGCACCGCGACGTCCCGGACGCGGGCGCGGCCGCCGAACAGCGCGACCGACACCCCCGTCCCGACCCACACCGAGGTGCAGGCGAAGCAGTCCATCACTCCGGCCAGCGGGGTGCCGTCCACGGCGCGGCGCAGCCGCACCACCAGCTGGCCGGGACCGTCCTCGCTGACCAGCAGCCGGCTCACCCGCCAGGTGGCCAGTGCGCCGACCGCGAGGCCGGCCAGGACGCCGAGCGGCTGCCGGCCGGATCGTCCGACCCGGCCGGCAGCGTCCCGGCCGGCAGCGTCCCGGTCGGCAGCGTCCTGGTCGCAGGGCATCAGCCGACCCGCTCGAAGAAGCCGGTCCGCAGCAGCCGCACCGCGTCGCGGGGATCGACCGCGATCACCGGTGCCTGGGCCGACACCTGATAGCGGGTCCGGGTCACCGGCCCGTCCACCGCGGCGGTGACCCGGCGCCGCCAGCGCAGCCGTACCGGCGTCCGAGCGGACGCCGCGACTCCCGCCGGCGGGGTTCCCGCCGAGAGCCGCAACGCCGTCCGATTGCTGCCGCAGCAACTCATCTCACACCCCGATCCCGAGCGTCATCTCGCTGACGTTGCGCACCCACTGGGTGCAGTTCTCCAGGGTCCGCTTGCCGGCCTCCAGGCGCAGCAGGTAGCAGCACGGCACCGGGAAGGCACGGCCGGTGGGAATCCGCAGCCGGAACACGCCACCGCGCCAGACCGGACGCGGCGCCCCGCCGGCCAGCGCGCCGGCGTAGTCGCTGGCGTCCGGACCGCCGCTGATGCAGGTCAGGCTGCCGGCGGCCAGCAGGTCGACGACGCCGGAGTTGCCGTAGTGGCTGGTCAGGGTGAACCAGCCCAGGTGGCCGTCCGGGTCGGTGACCTCGAACTCGATCTCGGTGACGCTGCCGCGCTCGGGACCGATGGTGTCGCAGGGCGCGACCTCCTTGCCGTCGACCAGCACCGCACGGATGTGGGTGTCCGGCTCCACGGTGCAGAGGTGGACGCCGCCGCAGTTGTGGCTGGGATCGTGGCCCAGCGCGGTGATCGCCCGGTTGTCGATCACCAGCACGCAGGACGCCTGGGTTTCGCGGTCGCACCCCCGCACCGGCTCGGGACCCTTGAAATCCTCGGGTCCGGTCTTGACGAACTGCACCACCCGGAGCAGCTGCCGGCCGTCGGGCAGCTTGGTGGAATCCAGCGACAGCAGCAGGTCGTGGTTGACCGACAACCAGTACCGGCCGCCGCCCGGCGACCAGTCGCCGTAGTGGGTGTCCTCGAAGTGCCGCCGGGTCTCGAAGACCTGGTAGGCGCCCACGGTGATCGGTGCGAACAGCTCGCCGCCGACGATCGGGCCGGGGAACAGCTGCCAGTACCGGGAGAACGCGGCGGAGGCGCCGGCCGGCAGCGGCAGCCAGCTGGCGCCGCCGTCGGTGGAGTGCTCGAAGGCGTAGTAGTCGACGCCGATCAGGTCGCTGGGGTTCTGCCGGATCGGCACGTTCCCGCCGAACGGGATGTCGAGCGCCTGGTCGACGCCGTCGGTGTAGGTGATCAGATAGCCCTCGACGTCGGACGGGGCGGCCGGGGCGCCGTCGTTGCCGGCGACGCGATGCATGGGCTGGTTGCACACCGAATCCAGGATCAGGCAGTCCTGCTCGGGCGGCACCGGCAGGCAGCAGGCGTCCGAGGTGGCCACCAGGGTGACCTCCAGCTGGTCCGGGACGTCCCACCGGGTCTGGTTGACGCCCTCGTGCAGCACGCTCACCGGGCCGAGCCCGCAGTCCTGGACGGCGCGGAAGACCAGGTCGGGCCGGCAGTCCCGCCAGGGCGACCAGGGCAGCCAGGGCCAGATCGCCAGCCGCTCCAGTTCCGGGGCGGCCGGCAGCAGCTTCACCAGCTGGTCGCGGACCTTGTCCACGGTGGCCGGGTCGAGTTCGCTGAGCGGTTGCCGGGCGATCGCCGCCAGTTCGCGGTCCTGCCGTTGCAGCAGCCCGGCGAAGGTGCTCAGCGAGGGCAGCGCGGTGGGCGGCTCCAGCCGGATCTCGGGGAACTGGTCCATCACCGTGCCGACCTGGGCGGCCAGGGTGTCGTCCAGCACCCAGGGACGGACCCGGAACCACCACCACCAGGGATAGCTGCCGCAGCACCAGCGGAAGGTCATGCTGAACGAGCCGTCCGGCTCGGTCGTGGTGCAGGCGATCTCGTCGCGGCTGGTCCAGATGAACCAGCGGTCGATGTCGTCCACGCAGACCCGGGCGCCGGGGACGCCGCGGCCGTCCGGGCAGACCAGGCGGCCCTTGATCGTGATGGTGCGACACCAGCGCCGCCACCAGCCCCAGTGGAACGGGCCGATCTTGATCGGTGCCAGGGTGACCTTCTGCAGGTCGTCCCACATCCGGCTGGGCACGCTGACGCCGAGCGTCTCGGCGTCCAGGATCTGGTGGTCGTCGGCCTCGGCCGGGCCGATCGCGAGCTTGAGGCGTCCGGGGTCGGACGGGAAGGTCAGTTCGGCGTCGCTGCGGTCCCGGTCGCCGAGGGCGACGACGATGCTGCTGGTACTGCCGTCCGCCGTGCGGGCGACCACCTTCACCTTGTCGTCGGCGGTCAGGCCGGACAGTTCGCGGTGATCCAGCGGCACGGTCAGGACGAACGGATCGTGGGTTGCCATGGTGGCTCCTTGTTGCGGCGGGGCCGGTTGCCCCGTTCTGGCTGAGGAGGGGACCGGCGCGGCGCCGCGATACCGCGGGCGTGGCGGTAGAACTGCGCCCCGGGCAGAACTACGTAGGGCAGTCGGCTCCGTCCGGCGGTCCGGTGAGCCGGGTCGGGCGGGTCGGGTTCGGCGGGTCGGGTTCGGTGGGCCGGGTCTGGTGGGGCGTCGGGCTCGGGCAGAGTGGGGCGGTGGACATCGTCACCCTGCAGCGGCACTGCGCCCGGACCTGGCCCGGGCTGGAACAGAGCCGGCTGGCGGAGGCGCTGGATCGCGTGGTGGCCTGGTACGCCGAGCGGGGGTTGGCGCCGCGGCTGCAGCTGCCCGCGCGGCTGCCGGAGGCGTCCGGGGCCGAGGCCGGGACGGAGCTGCTGCCGGAGGTCGCCGCCTGGTGCGACGCCAGGGGCTGGGGCAGCGAGCCGTGGACGCTGGTGATGCTGCGTGCGGCCGGGCCGTCCGGCGTCGGTGTCGGCGTCCCGGGTGTCGAGTTGCGCTGGTCGGATCGGCCGGACGACGACTGGCTGACCCTCTACCACCGGGCCGGGGCGCAGTTGCCGGACGCCGCCCGCCGGGTGATCGCCGCCGCGCCGGCCCAGTACCTGTCGGTCCGGGTGGACGGTGGGCTGGCCGGGATCGGACGGGTCGCGCCGGCCGGGGAGGTCGCGGTGCTGACCGCGATCGAGGTGGCCGCCCGGTGCCGGCGGCGCGGCTTCGGCACGCTGATCACCGAGACGCTGGCCGCGCGCGGCGTCCGGGATGGGGCGCGGTTCAGCGCGTTGCAGGTGTTCGCCGACAACACCGCCGCCGTGGCCCTGTACCGGCGGCTCGGCTTCGTTGCCGATCATCGCTACCGGTACCGCTCGCCGGCGTCCTGACCGCGGCGTCCTCACCGCGGCGCGGGTCCGGGGAGGTGCCGACTTCGTCGGCCGAGCTCGTCCCGGTCTCTCCGGCTGCGGTTCGGCCAGCGACCGTTGTCCGAGTCTGCCGGGGAACGGTTTCCTGCCTTGTCACAGGGCCGCGTCCGGGGCGATGCGGGGCTTTGTCGTCGGGGCAGCTAGAATGCGCTGGATCAATTTTTCTGGAGGACCGTGGTGACCACACCCCACTTCCCACTGACCGCCCTCGATCAGCCCACGCCGGCGCCTCGTCGGCGTCCGCTGGTGCTGGCGGCCGGTGCCGCCGTCGCGGCCCTGGCGCTGCTCGGAGGCTGCGCGGCCACCACGCCGGCGGGTGCGCCGT
>NZ_JASGDE010000074.1:0-19086 GCF_047607385.1 Micropruina sp. | reverse complement strand
CCTCCCCACCGCTCGCCAAACTATTTCGGGCACGGTGAGTTCAGCGAGCCCCAAATAGTTAGGCGAGCGGTGGGATGGGACGCGCGTCCGGCCGGGCCGGCACGGACGAAGGGCCGGCAACCGTGACGGTTGCCGGCCCTTCGCCGCTGAGGTTGTGCCTGATCAGAGCAGGTCGAGCATGATCGGATCAGCCATGCTGATCACGACCTCGCGCGCCTCCCGGGGACCGGCGGACGCCCGCGCCGCCGCGGCCATCTGCTGGCACTGGGCGTAGTCGTGCAGCGCCAGCGCCGTCCGGACGGCCCGGACCTTGCTGGGCGCCATCGACAGGCTGGTGACGCCCAGGCCGGCCAACACCAACGCCATCAGCGGATCGCCGCCCGACTCACCACAGACGCCGACCGGATGCCCGGTCTTGGCGCCGCCGTCGCAGGCGTAGTAGATGACGTCGAGCAGAGCCGGCTGCCACGGGTTCAGCAACTCGGCCAACTCGCCCTGCATCCGGTCCGCGGCCATCGTGTACTGACCGAGGTCGTTGGTGCCGAGGCTGGCGAAGTCGACCTCGCTGAGCACGTCGAACGAGCGCAGCGCGGCCGCCGGAACCTCGATCATCACGCCGACCTTGGGCAGCCCGACAGCACGCACCTTCTCGGCGAACCAACGGGCCTCCTGACGGGTGGCGATCATCGGCGCCATCACCCACAGGTTTCCGCCGGTCGCCTTCTGGGCGTTGGCGAGCGCCTGCAGCTGATCGTCGAGCAGGTCGACGCGCACCGCGCCGAGCCGGATGCCCCGGCGTCCGAGCGCCGGGTTCTCCTCGTGGCCCAGGTCGGCGAACGCCAACGGCTTGTCGGCACCGGCGTCGAGCGTGCGGACGACGACCTTGCGGTCGCCGAACGCCTGCAGGATCTCGGTGTAGGTCGCGGTCTGCTCCTCGACGGTGGGCGCGGTGTCCCGGTCCAGGAACAGGAACTCCGACCGGAACAGACCGGCACCTTCGACATCCTGACCGGCAGCGTTGTGCGCATCACCGACGGTGCCGATGTTGGCCAGCAACTGGACCGGATGGCCGTCCTTGGTCATGCCCTTGCCGGAACCGGCCGCCAGGGCCCGCTCGCGACGAGCCTTGCGGTCGGCCAGGGCCTGCTGCTCGGCTTCGCTCGGGTTGACGATGATCTCACCGACACCGCCGTCCAGCGCCACGGTCGTGCCGAAGGGCACGTCCAGGATGCCGGTGGCCTGCACGATGGCCGGAATGCCCAGCTGCGCCGCGAGGATCGCGGTGTGGCTGGTCGGGCCGCCGGCCGAGGTGATGATGCCCAGGCAGGTCTCCACCGACAAGGTGGCGGTCTCCGCCGGCGCCAGATCGACCGCGGCCAGCACGCTGGGCGTGGTCAGGGTCGGGACGCCGGGCTCGGGCTGGCCGAGCAGCCGAGCCACCGTCCGGTCACGGACGTCGCGCAGGTCGGTGACCCGCTCGGCCATGTAGCCGCCGAGCGACTCGAACATCGCGCAGTACTCGTCGACCGCCGCCGAGACGGCATTGGTGATGCCCTTGGTGCCGCTCTGCAACTGGGTGTCGATCGCCCCGGCGAGCCCCGGGTCGCCGGCCATCATGGCCCCGGCCTCGAGGATCGGCTTGGCGTGTGCATCGGCGTTGGCGGCCTTGGCCAGGTAGCCGTCCGCCACCGCCTTCAGGGTGTCGCGAACCTGGGCGGACGCCGCGGCCGGGTCGGCCACCGGCGCCTCACCCGCGGGGGGTGTGGGCGGCGGGCTGACCAGAACCAGCGGACCGACGGCGACGCCCGCACTGACTCCGATACCGCTCAGGGTCGAGTGCGTTTCGCTCATTCGGCGTCCAGATCCCGCTCGAGGAGCGCGACCAGCGAATCCAGCGCGGCGTCGGCGCCGTCGCCGTCTGCGGACAGGGTGACGACCTCGCCGTTCTTGGCGCCGAGGGCCATCACACCGAGGATGCTGCGCGCGTCAACCGGGTTGCCGCCGGCCTTGGCGATGGTGACCGGGAGGCCGGTGGCCGTGGCGGCCTGGACGAAGATGGACGCGGGACGGGCGTGCAGGCCGACGGACGAACCGATAGCGACTTCACGGGTGGCCATGAATGGACTCCTTTGTACGAATGGCCCAGCGGACCTGGGTGACGACCGGGCGCCATCATGGTTGGGTACGCCAGCGGTCCCGGCCAATATATGCGGCGCAGTTGAACCCTATCAAGGCACGACGCCGGTCGTGGGCAGTTGGACCGACGCTCGGGTGCGCGCTCGCTCTTGTCCGCAATACGCAGTTGTGCCACCGTATTTCCGGGACGTGCCAAGGGCTCCTGCGGTCAACGAGAGGAGCCCCGAGATGATTGATTCTTGCATTATCGCCCGAAGGGACGCTCAGGTGGCTCCGGATGGTGCTCGAGTGCGGGTGGGGGATCCGGCCGAAGTGGTGCTGGAGATGCTCTGCGATGCCATGCGCGCGCTGCACACCGGACGTCCCGCCGACCAGGTCGTCTGTCAGCACCTCGGACGCGGGCTGCGCGCCCAGGCTGCGGTCACCTACGCCCTGGCCCCCGACCACGACACCTTTGCGGCCTGCGTCTACCCCGACACCCCGGCGGTGCGGCTGCTGGCCGAGGAGCTGCTGCCGCAGCTGGCGCCGGAGGGCCCCGCGGTGTGGGTGGAGTACCTGGACGGGGTCGGGCACATCGCTTCGCTGCGGGTCCAGCCGGTCGAGCGCAACGGCGTCGACGAGGCCGGGCACGGACGCGTCCTGGTCCACATCCGGTCGGACCCGTTCGAGCCCGAGGACCGCCGGCTGCTGGAGCGGGCGCGGGTCGCGCTGCTGGCGCTGTGGCCGCTCGCGGTGCGCACCGTCCGGGCCCAGCAGGCCCAGGAGTGGGTGCGGACCACGGTCGCCGATCACCGGATGACCGAGCGGGAACTGCAGGTGCTCGCCCTGCTCGCCGAAGGCTTGCTGGCCACCTCGATCGCTGCCCGGCTGCAACTCTCCCCCCGCACGGTGCACAAGCATCTGGGCAACATCTACCGCAAGCTGGGGGTGCACGACCGGCTGGTGGCGGTCAGCCTGGCCCGGTTGCAGGGCCTGGTGGACGCCTATCCGTCGAGTCCGAGCAGCCCGGAACTCACCGCCTGAGGAAGCCCCGACGGTCGTCGGTGGAGCCTGACGGAACCTCGCCGACAGCGGGTTTCGACAAACTCGACCACCGAACGGGCAAGGCCGAACGGGCCTGGAGCGGCCCGGCCCGGGAGGAGTTTCAGGCGCTCTTCTCGCGCCGGTCGCTGCGCGCCACCTGGGCGCGGGAGACCAAGGTCGGGGCGACCCCGTCACGGACCACCTCGTCGGTGACCAGCACCCGGGCCACATCGTCGTCGCTGGGCACGTGGTACATCACGTTGAGCAGGATCTCTTCCAGGATGGAGCGCAGCCCGCGCGCCCCGATCCCCCGGTGCAGCGCCATCTCGGCCACCGCGGCGATCGCCTCGTCGGTGAACTGCAGGTCGACGCCGTCCATCTCGAAGAGCTTGCGGAACTGCTTGATCAGCGCGTTCTTCGGCTCGACCACGATGCGGACCAGGGCGTCGGCGTCCAGCGAGGCGACCGTGGAGATCATCGGCAACCGGCCGATGAACTCGGGGATCAGCCCGTAGCGGTGCAGGTCTTCGGGACGCACCTCTTCGAACGGGTTGGCCGAGGCCGGCTTGCGGATGGCGGCGTCGTTGTTGAAGCCCAGCGGACGCTTGCCGACCCGGGCGTTGATGATCTCTTCCAGCCCGGCGAAGGCGCCGCCCACGATGAACAGGATGTTCGTGGTGTCGATCTGGATGAAGTCCTGATGCGGGTGCTTGCGTCCACCCTGCGGCGGCACGGACGCGGTGGTGCCCTCGAGGATCTTCAGCAACGCCTGCTGGACGCCCTCGCCGGACACGTCGCGGGTGATCGACGGGTTCTCGGACTTGCGGGCCACCTTGTCGATCTCGTCGATGTAGATGATGCCCGTCTCGGCCTTCTTCACGTCGAAGTCGGCGGCCTGGATCAGCTTGAGCAGGATGTTCTCGACGTCTTCGCCGACGTAGCCGGCTTCGGTCAGCGCGGTGGCGTCGGCCATCGCGAAGGGCACGTTCAGCATCCGCGCCAGGGTCTGCGCCAGATAGGTCTTGCCACAGCCGGTGGGGCCGATCAGCAGGATGTTGGACTTGCCGAGCTCGACGCTCTCTTCTTCGGCGGCCCGCCGGCCGGCCGGCGCGTTGGCCTGCGCCTGGACCCGCTTGTAGTGGTTGTAGACGGCGACGCTGAGGGCCTTCTTGGCGACGTCCTGGCCGATCACGTAGGAATCCAGGAAGGCGCAGATCTCACGGGGCTTGGGCAGGTCGTCCAGCAGGCCGACGTCGGCGGCCTCGGAGAACTCTTCCTCGATGATCTCGTTGCACAGATCGATGCACTCGTCGCAGATGTAGACACCCGGACCCGCTATCAGCTTCTTGACCTGCTTCTGGCTCTTTCCGCAGAACGAGCACTTGAGCAGCTCGGAGGTCTCCCCGATTCGTGCCACGCCGCCCCTCCTTCCCGTGAGGCCACCCTAGCCCGCCGGCGCGCATCCGCAAGGATGCGCGCCCAGCGCGCCAGGTCAGGCCTCGGCGTCCTTGAGCGAGGTGAGGATGGCGTCGACGATGCCGTACTCGACGGCCTCCTCAGCGGTCAGATACTTGTCGCGTTCGATGTCGCGGGAGATCTTGTCGACGTCCTGCCCGGTGGACTCGGCGAGCATGCCCTCCATCAGGGCCCGGATGCGCAGGATCTCGCGAGCCTGGATCTCCAGGTCGGAGGACTGCCCGTAGCCGCCCTCGGTGGCCGGCTGGTGGATCAGGATGCGGCTGTTCGGCAGCGCCAGCCGCTTGCCCTTGGTGCCGGCGGCGAGCAGCACGGCGGCGGCCGAGGCGGCCTGACCCAGGCACACCGTCTGCACGTCGGGCTTGATGTAGCGCATGGTGTCGTAGATCGCGGTGAGCGCGGTGAACGAGCCGCCGGGGCTGTTCAGGTAGATGCTGATCGGACGCTCCGGGTCCATCGACTGCAGACAGAGCAGCTGCGCCATCACCGCGTTGGCGATGTCGTCGCTGATCGGGGTGCCGAGGAAGATGATCCGGTCTTCGAAGAGCTTGGTGTAGGGGTCGACGCGCCGGACGCCGTAGCTGGTGCGTTCCTCCCACTGCGGAATGTAGTAGTCCATCGACGGGCCGGCCGGAGCCAGGCCACCGGGCAGAGCGGGCATGGTCATGGCGGTCCTCACTGGTTCGGAGACGTGGAGCTGATCTGGGCGGCGCGCTCGTAGACGTGGTCGATGAACCCGTACTCCAGCGCCTGCTCGGCGGTGAACCAGCGGTCGCGGTCGGAGTCGGCCTCGATCTGCTCGACGCTCTGCCCGGTGTGCTCGGCGATCAGCCTCGACATGGTCTTCTTGATGTGCAGCGACTGCTCGGCCTGGATCCGGATGTCGGACGCCGTGCCGCCCAGGCCGCCGGACGGCTGGTGCATCATGATGCGGCTGTGCGGCAGGGCGAAGCGCTTGCCCTTGGTGCCGGCGCTGAGCAGGAACTGCCCCATCGACGCGGCCAGGCCCATCGCCACGGTGGCGACGTCATTGCTGATCCACTGCATGGTGTCGAAGATCGCCATGCCGGAGTCGACCGAGCCGCCCGGGGAGTTGATGTAGAGGTAGATGTCGGAACGCGGGTCTTCGGCGTTCAGCAGCAGCATCTGGGCACAGATCGCGTTGGCGTTCTCGTCGCGCACCTCGGAGCCGAGGAAGATGATCCGGTTGGCCAGCAGCGACTGGTAGACCGAGTCGTTCATTCCGGCCGAGCTGAGGCCGGCTGCGGCCCGCAGCGGTGCGGCGGCCGAGGGAGGCAGTGGTCGCATGTCGTTCACGCTGCGAACCTATCCAACGGCGGTGACAAAACTAAGGGCATCGGGTTGCTGTTCGCTGACGGCGCAGACGCCGACGGGGCCCCGCGCAGCGGCGCGGGACCCCGTCGGACGGAACGGATTCGTCAGGCCTTGGCGTCCGCCTCGGCCTCGGCGGCGTCCTCGGACGGCTCCTCGGTCGCGGCGTCCTGCGCGTCGGCGTCCTCATCGGCGGTCGGCACCAGGGCCGACACGTCGACGGTGGCGCCCGCCTCGTCGGTCACCGTAGCCTCGGACAGGATCAGGCTGAGCGCCTTGCTGCGGCGGATCTCCTGCATCCACGCACCGATGTGGTCGTGGTCCATCATGTGCTGCAGTTCCTGCTCGGGGGTCGAGCCGGAGGCCTGCGCCTTGCGCACGATCAGGTCGGTCAGCTCATGCTGCTCGACCCCGACCTCACGCTGGTCGGCGATGCTGTCCAGCAGGATCTGCGCCCGCAGGCTCTGCTCGGCCCGCGAGTCGACCAGGGCCCAGAAGTCCTCGACGGTGTCGGCTTCTTCCTCGGCGGTCTCCAGGTAGCGCTCCAGGGTCAGACCGGCGCGCTTCAGCTGGTCGTCGATCTGGGCGTGCCGGGCCTCGATCTCGGAGGCCAGCAGCTTCGCCGGCACCTCGAAGTCGACCTTGCCGACCAGGTCTTCCAGCACCTTGTCGCGGGCGTCGTTGAGCTGGTCGGCGCGCAGCATCTGCTCGACCGCGGTGGTCAGGTCGGCACGCATCTCCTCGACGGTGTCGAACTCCGACACCAGCTGGGCGAACTCGTCGTCCAGCTCGGGCAGCTGCTGCTCGGCGACCTTGCTCACCGTGACGTGGATGTCGGCCGGCTCGCCGGACAGCGGGCCGCCCACCAGGGTGGAGCTGAAGTCGGCGGACTCGCCGGCGGACAGACCGGTGACGGCCTCGTCCAGGCCGTCCAGCATGCCGCCGGAGCCGATGGTGTAGGTGATGCCCTCGGCGGTGGCGTCCGGCAGCGTCTCGCCGTCGCGGGTGCCGACCAGGTCGATGGTGACCACGTCGCCGGCGGCGGCCGGGCGATCGACCTCGGTGCTGGTGGCGAACCGCTCGCGGATCATCGCGATCCGGTTGTCGACCTCCGGGTCGGTCTCGGCGAGCACCGGCACGGTTGCCGACAGGGTGTCGAAGCCGGGCAGGGTCAGCTCGGGGCGGACGTCCACCTCGGCGATGAACTCGACCAGGTCACCGTCCTCCAGCTTGGTGATCTCGACCTCGGGATCGCCCAGCGGGACCAGCTTGTTGGCCTCGACGGCCTGGCCGTAGGCGCTGGGCAGGGCCGCGTTGATCGCCTCCTGCAGGACCGCGCCGCGGCCGAAACGCTGATCGATCACCGCGGCGGGCACCTTGCCCTTGCGGAAGCCCGGGATGGTGACGCTCTGGGCGATCTCGCGGTAGGCCTTGGTCAGGTGGGGCTGAAGGTCGCTGAACGGGATCTCGACGGTCAGCTTCGCCCGGGACGGGCTGAGTTGCTCGACGGTGCTGGGCAACGTGGTGCTCCTGTAGTAGGTGGTCTTTAGGTGCGGTCATGAACCGGAGCGGATGACGGGAATCGAACCCGCATGACCAGCTTGGAGGCTAGACCAGCCAGGCCAATCCGTGCGCTTGACTCGGTCCCTGACCAACGTTCAGCCTACACTCAGCACCACCCGATAGCACCAATCGGGGACCAGCGCCGATGGGTAGACGCATCTCGGCGGTGGGCAGCCGCCGATCAACTCCGGGCGGGTGAAGCGGCCGGAGCGGCACTGTCGACACCAGACCACCAGCTATCGCCATTCCCCGGCTCCGCCCTCAGAGACGCTCGGGCAGAAGGGTCAGGGAGTGCCCGAATCCGTAGCCGGCAAGGTAAAGGTCGACGTTGTCGGCGACATCCGCGGGAACACCGGTGCCGTCGACGATGCCGAAGAACTCCGGGCGCCAGTCCGCGCCCACGGTGACGTCGACCAAGCGACGCCGAGCATCGGCCAGCATCCCGGCCACCTCGTGGTCCGGAAGTTGGTCGACGAGTTCGTGCAACTCGCTCCGCTCGACACTCATGCGCTGAGTCTAGGACGGGACGCCGGCACAGCCGGCAGGCCTCGCGAGGACACCCGTCCGTCAAGGTCTGGCGCCTACGGATCCGTCTCGGCGGCGACAAGGGGTCATGGTCGCGGTGCACCGAGTCCACGGGAGGCCACGGGGGGTCTGTTTGTGGAGCGTCCGCAACTCTGCTTGTGGCCGGCTACCTGGCCCTCACTAGGCGTTCCGCAATGGAGCGGATGACGGGAATCGAACCCGCATGACCAGCTTGGAAGGCTGGGGCTCTGCCATTGAGCTACATCCGCAAGGAGCACCAGCGTAGCGGTCCGGCCGGGGTGTTCCTAAACGCGCCGCCCGGGCCGGCGCCGGAACGGGTGGGCTGGCCGGCCCCGCGGGCGTCCGGCCGCACTTGTCAGGGGCACGTAGCGTGGCTGGACATGACCGATCCGGAGCTACGGCCGCTGCGGGCTGCCGACGCCCCGGACGTGCTGGCCGCCTTCCTGGCGGCGTCCGACATGGCCCGGCAGGGCGACGTGACGGACGCCCGCAGCGCGCTGGCCTATGTGGAGCGGCTCACCGAGGTCCGCGGCCCGCATCTGGCCTTCGGCGTCGTCCATGCCGCACGGGTGGTCGGCGTGGTCGGCCTCACCGTGGATACCGGCAACCGCAACGGCTGGTTCTGGTACTGGATGCACGCCGACTTCCGGGGACGCGGCTGGACGTCGCGGGCGGCGGCCAGCGTCGCCGACTGGGCACTGCGCGAGGGCGGCATCCAGCGGCTGGAGCTGGGCCACCGGGTGAACAATCCGGCGTCCGGCGCGGTTGCCCGGGCCGCCGGCTTCGTCCGGGAGGGTCTGGAGCGCAGCAAGCTGCTGATCGACGGCGAACGGTTGGACGTGGTCGCCTACAGCCGGCTGCCCGGCGACCCGTGGCCGGTCGTCCCGCGGCTGCCGATCCTGGCTCCGCCGCGGACCCGCTGAACCTCTCCCCGACCCCCGGGTCACCCGTGCGGAAACCGAGTCGCCGGACCATGTCACAGTCCGGTCGGCGCCGGTGTCCCATGGATATGAACACCGCACAGGACCATCGTTCGCCCACCGCACCACCGGTCCGGGTGCTGCCCGGGGCCGGCACCGAGTGGCAGGCCAGACGGCGGCTGGCCCGGGTGTCGATCGAGCCACCGCCCGGCCTCTTCGGCAGGCTGCTCGGCTGGGTGTGCCGGCGCCTCTACGGCCGTACCCTGGACAATGCGCACGCCATGGCGGCCAACCGCCGGGTGCTGTTCGCCACCTTCGGATTCGAGCGGCGGGTGGCGAGATTCGACCGGTTGGATCCCGGCCTCAAGGCGCTGGCGGTGATGGCGGTCGCGGCCGAGATCGGTTGCGGATGGTGCATCGACTTCGGCTACCACCAGGCGCACCACGACGGCCTCGACCTGGCCAAGCTGGCCGCGGTGCCGCGGTGGCGGGACAGCGACGCCCTGACCGAGTTGGAGAAGCGGGTGGTCGAGTTCGCGGTGGCGGCCACCGCGACTCCCCCGACGGTCAGCGACGAGCTGGTCGGGCCGTTGCGGACGGCGCTGGGCGAGGACGGCCTGGTGGAGCTCGCGATGATGGTCGGCATCGAGAACCAGCGATCCCGGTTCAACTCGGCGCTGGGCCTGGTCTCCCAGGGGTTCTCCGCGTCCTGTCAGCTACCCTCCGACGAATGAGCGACGACGCCGCGGTGTTCGACCGGCACCGCTCGTTGCTGTTCACCCTCAGCTACGAACTGCTCGGTTCGGTGGCCGACGCCGAGGACGTGGTGCAGGAGGCCTATCTGCGCTGGTCGGGCCGTCCCGCCGAACCGGTCGAGAATCCCCGCGCCTACCTCGCCCAGGTGGTCACCCGGCTGTCGCTGAACCGGCTGCGCACCCTGGCCCGGCGTCGCGAGGACTACGTCGGGCCATGGTTGCCGGAGCCGTTGCTGACCACCCCGGACGTCGCCGACGATGTCGTGCTGGCCGAGTCGGTGTCGTTGGCGCTGCTGGTCGTGCTGGAGTCGCTGACCCCGCGGGAACGGGCGGTGTTCGTGCTCCGCGAGGTCTTCGGCTACGGCCATGACGAGATCGCCGGCGCGCTGGGCAGCACGGCGGTCGCGGTCCGGCAGGTCGCGCACCGGGCACGCCGCCAGGTGCAGGCCCGGCGTCCCCGGTTCACCGCGGATGCCGCGACCGCCGACCGGGTGCGGACCGAGTTCGAGCGCAGCGTGCTGACCGGCGATCTGCAGGGCCTGATGGACGTGCTGGCTCCGGACGTGGTGCTGTTGTCCGACGGCGGCGGAGTGGTGAGTGCCGCGCGGCGTCCGATCCACGGACCCGATCCGGTCGCCCGGTTCCTGCTCGGGGTGGTCGCCAAATCGGCCGCGGCGAGCCCGAACATGTACTCGCGGATCGAGCACGCGATGGTGAACGGCGACCGCGGCTGGCTGACCCGGCTCGACCGCCGGGTCACCTCGGCCATCCAGGTGGTGATCGCCGACGGACGGATCAGCCAGGTGTTGATGGTGAACAACCCGCAGAAGTTGGTCACCCTGGATGAGCACCACCGGCTCACCCGTTGAGATCAGCCCGGACGCCGCACGCCGGCTCGCCGGACCTGCCACGGTGGTGCCGACCAACGATCCGTCAGGAGTCCCATGACCGCCGATCCGCACGCCCGCGAGGCGTCCGCCGTGCTGGCCGAGAAGTCGGACGCCGTGTGCCGGATGGGTGCCCTGATGCTCGGCGCCGGCACCGGCTCGTTCCGGGTGAAGGCCGCCATGGGCCGAGTGGCCGCCGCGCTGGGCATCGACCAGTTGGAGGCGCAGGTCAGCCTCACCGAGGTGGTCGCCACCACCCGGGCCGACGGCACCTTCCGCACCCAGGTGACCGAGATCGGGCCGCCGGTGGTGAACGCCGACCGGATCCGTGCGCTGCTGCGGATCTCGCTGCGGGCCCGGCCGGGTCTGGAGGCCGCCGACCTGCAGCGCCAGCTGGACCGGGTGGTGGCACGTCCGCCGCTGTTCCCGCCGCTGGCGGTGGTCGCCGGCGCCGCCGCGGCCTGCGCCGCCTTCGCCTTCCTGAACAACGGCCGCTGGCCGGAGGTGCTGGCCGCCGGGATCGCGGCCGCGCTCGGCAAGGGAACCCAGCTGGCGGTGCACCGGCGCTTCCGGCTCAACCAGCTGGCGGTGATCGCGCTGGCCGCCGCCGTCGCCAGCCTGGCCTATCTGCTGGGGGCCGGCCTGCTGCAGCTGGTGCCGTGGGTTCCGGGAGGCCCGCTGCACGAGGCGGCCTTCACCTCGGCGGTGCTGTTCCTGGTGCCGGGCTTCCCGCTGCTCACCGCCGCCCTCGACCTGGCCCGCTTCGACTTCGGCGCCGGCATCTCCCGGCTGCTCTACGCCACCATGATCACCCTGGCCGCCGCCCTGGGCGCCTGGGTGGTGGCGTCCGTCTTCGGGCTCACCCCGGCCGAGATCCCGCCGTTGGGGCTGCCGCCGGCCGTGCTGCTCGGCTGCCGGCTGCTGGCCAGCTTCGTCGGCGTCTTCGGGTTCGCCGTCACCTTCAACACCCCGCCGAAGATCGCGGCCGCGGCGGCCGCGATCGGGACCCTTGCCAACGTGCCCCGGCTGTTCGCGCTGGACGCCGGCGCCAACGTGCTGCTCTGCGCCACCGCGGGCACCCTCGCGGTGGGGCTGCTGGCGGCCTGGATCAGCCAGCACCTGGCCTCGCCGCGGATCATCCTGTCGGTTCCCGCGGTGCTGATCATGATTCCGGGAGCCAGCACCTACCGGGCGCTGGTGGCGATGATCAACGGCGACCCGATCGGCGCGCTGGCCAACGGCTCCACCGGCCTGGGCGTCCTGCTCGGCCTGGCCACCGGGCTGGTGATCGCCCGGATGCTCACCGATCCGGCGTGGATCTCCCCCACCCCGCAGTGGACCCGGATGCCGCACACCCATGCCCAGGACGTGCTGGCCGCCCGGGAGCGCCGGGCCGCCGAGTAGCCGTCCGAACCGGACCGACCCGAGGCCCGCGGGCCGAGGAGCCCTCCGGGCGGCGCAGGATCGGGGGCCGTCGGTCGTCCGGGTGCGCCGCGTCCGGGACGTGGCTGATCAGCGCGTCCCTACCCGGAGACGTCCGGGCCGGCGGCCTGCAGCCGGTCGAAGGCGGCCAGCATGGTCCGGGCGCTGCGGCACAGCTGCTCCAGGTCGTCGGCGGAGAGCACGCCGAGCAGCACGCCGAGCGCCCGCTCGAACATCGAGTCCATCTGGCGCATCACGTCCCGGCCGGCCTCGGTAGGGTGCAGCCGCCGGATCCGGCGGTCGTCCGCGTCGTCGCTGCGCTCCACCAGGCCCTTCTCGACCAGCCGCTCGACCAGCCCGCTCGCGGTCGGCGCGCTCACCCCCAGCAGGCCGCCCAGTTCGTTGCCGGAGATGCCCGGCTGCTTCACCAGGTGGCCCAGCGCCCGGAACTGCTGCATGGTCAGGTCGGGCGGAGCCGGCATCGGGCCGACCATGCCGATCGCCCGGTCGTGCACCTGCATGTTGAGCTCGACCAGTTCCGCGACCAGCGCCACGCGTGTGTCGTCGAGCCCGAACGCCTGCAGAGACAGCACCGTCAATCGCTTTCGTCGATCCGAATAGTTCGAGTTATGCTAACCGACGTGGCCGGTCCTGGTCACCCGTTACCTCGGCATCCGGGGGCCGACGAAGGGGAAACCGTGCTTCGCTTGACCAAGCTCAGCCTCGCCCACCGCACGGTGGTGCTGCTGCTCAGCCTGCTGATCATCGGACTAGGCGTCTACTCCACCACCGCACTCAAGCAGGAGCTGATCCCGTCCATCGACGTGCCGCGTGGCGCCGTGGTCAGCGTCTACGCCGGGGCCGCTCCGGACGTCGTCGAGGCCCAGGTCTCCAAGCCGATCGAGAGCGCGGTCAAGGCCGTCGACGGCGTCACGGACGTGACGTCCACCAGCTCCAGCGGCGTCTCGCAAGTGTCGGTGCAGTGGGACTACGGGCTGTCCGCGGACGACATGGCCAATAAGCTGCGCAGCGCCGTCGACTCGATCGCGGCCACCCTGCCGAGCAATGTGGACCCCCGGGTGATGACCGGCGGCACCGACGACATCCCGGTGGCGCTGCTGGCGCTGTCCTCCGGCCAGGACCTGAACAGCCTCTCCCAGAAGGTCACCGACACGGTCGCCCCGGAACTCAAAGCGATCCCCGGCGTCCGCGACGTGGCGGTCTCCGGCAAGGAAGAGCACGAGATCGTGGTCACCTATAGGCAGTCTCAGCTGGAGAAGTACGGCGTCGACCCGGCCAGCATCGGCCAGCTCTTCGCCGCCAACGCCACCGCGATCCCGTCCGGGACGATGCACACCGACACCGCGAACCTCGACGTGCAGACCGGCACCAGCTATTCCAGCGCCAAGCAGTTGGCCGACCTGATGGTGCAGGGCACCGACGGCCCGGTGCGCCTCGGCGACCTGGCCACCGTGAAGGAGCAGCCGGTGGAGACCACCAGCATCTCCCGGGTGGACGGCCGCACCTCGCTCACCCTGTCGCTGACCAAGACCCCGGACGCCAACACGGTCGCCGTCTCGCACGCCGTGAACGACAAGCTGCCCCAGTTGGAGCAGTCCCTGGGCAGCGACTCCCGCTTCGTGGTGGTCTTCGACCAGGCCCCCTACATCGAGCAGTCGGTGCACGACCTGACCGTGGAGGGCGGCATCGGCCTGGCCATGGCGGTGTTCGTCATCCTGCTCTTCCTGCGGTCGCTGCGGCCCACCCTGATCACCGCGATCTCGATCCCGCTGTCGCTGCTGATCGCCCTGATCGGGTTGTGGGTCGGCGGCTACACCTTGAACATCCTCACCCTGGCCGCCCTGACCGTGGCGATCGGCCGGGTGGTCGACGACTCGATCGTGGTGATCGAGAACATCAAGCGCCATCAGAGCTACGGCGAGTTCGGCCGCAGGTCGATCACCAACGCGGTCAAGGAGGTGGCCGGCGCGGTCACCTCGTCCACCCTGACCACGGTCGCGGTGTTCCTGCCGATCGGCCTGGTCGGCGGGCAGGCGGGCGAGATCTTCCGGCCCTTCGCGGTGGCGGCGGTGGTCGCCCTGCTGGCCTCGCTGCTGGTCTCGCTGACGGTGATCCCGGTGTTCGCGTCCTGGTTCATGCGGCCCACCGCCAAGCAGCAGGCGGCCACCGACGCCCGGCTGGCGGCCGGCGAGGCGGAGGACTCCGAGGAGACCGACACCTGGCTGCAGAAGAGCTACCTGCCGGTGCTGAACTGGACGCTGGTGCACCGCTGGATCACCCTGCTGATCGCGGTCGGGATCTTCGCCGGCACGCTGGCCCTGGTGCCCCGGCTGAAGACCGACTTCATCGGCAGCATGGGCACCGAGAGCCTGGCCATCACCCAGACCCTGCCGTCCGGCACCGGGCTGAGCCAGACCGACAAGGCGGCGTCCCGGATCGAGGGGCTGCTGGCGCAGGATCCGGCGGTGCAGACCTACTCGACGACCATCGGCGGCACCTCCTCGACGGTGTTCCTGGCCGCTCCCAGCGACACCAACAAGGCCACCTTCACCGTCCCGCTGAAGGCCGGCGCCAACGGCACCGACACCGCCGACCGGCTGCGCAAGCAGATCGCCGAGCTCGGGCCGGACGTCGGTGAGGTCGAGGTCTCGATCGGGGCCGGCAACTCCGCGTCCAGCATGGTGGTCTACGTGGAGAGCTCCGATCCCGACCAGCTGTCCGCCGCCAACGACAAGGTGCTGGCGATGATGGAGGGCATCACCGGCCTGACCAACGTGACCAGCGATCTGGCCGACGCCCGCGACATGCTGTCGGTGGACGTCAACGAGTCCAAGGCGGCCGATCTGGGCATGACCCAGGCGTCGATCGGGCAGGCGGTCTCCCGTGCGGTGCGCGGCCAGCTGATCGGCACCCTGGCCGAGGGCGACACCACTCTCAACGTCTACCTGCGCTCGCGCACGCCGGTGCGCAGCATCGAGGAGTTGCGCGACATCAAGCTGCCGGTCACCCAGGTGATGAACGGCAACGCCAAGTCGGACGCCGCCGACAAGGTGCAGGCCCGCTCCGACAAGCTGTCGTCCGACTCCAAGCGGGACGCCACCAAGGCCTACAACGACCAGGTGAGCGCGCTGAAGAAGAGCCGGTCCGAGGCCAAGAAGGCACAGGCCAAGCTGGACAAGCAGCTGAGCAGCGCGAAGAAGAACCTGGCCGCGGTGCAGAAGCAGCTGGCGACCGCCCAGAAGCAGCTGCAGACGGTCTGCCCGGTCGACCCGACCAACCCGATCTGCGCGCCGCTGCCGGCCACCATCTACGGACTCAGCCAACAGCTCTCCGGGGCCGCGGCGCAGGTCGCCCAGCTGGGTGCCGCGCAGGCCCAGGCCAAGTCCGGGGTGACCCAGGTCGACAAGCAGCTGGACGCGCTGCGCGAGCAGCGCACCAAGTCGCTGGAGGCGCAGGACAAGCAGCAGGCCATCCAGGACGCCAGCAAGGCGGCCGCCGACGCCACCGCCGATCCGGTGCGGCTGGGCAGCGTGGCGGCGGTCAAGGTGGTCAAGGCGCCGTCCACCATCACCCGGGTGAACGCGGTCCGGGCCGCCACCATCACCGGCAGCTCGGAGTCGTCCGACCTGGGTGCGACCACCGCGCAGATCAACCAGGGCATCGCGTCGCTGGACCTGCCGGCCGGGGTCAGCGTCCGGATCGGCGGCGTCTCCGAGCAGCAGCAGGAGTCGTTCGCCCAGCTCGGACTGGCCATGGTGGTCGCCGTGGCCGTGGTGTACCTGATCATGGTGGCCACCTTCGGCTCGCTGCTGCAGCCGATGATCCTGCTGGTGTCGATCCCGTTCGCGGCGACCGGCGCCCTCGGACTGTCGCTGATCACCGACACCGCGCTCGGTATCCCCAGCATGATCGGCCTGCTGATGCTGATCGGCATCGTGGTCACCAACGCCATCGTGCTGATCGACCTGATCAACCAGAAACGCAAGGCGGGGGCGAGCATCGAGCAGTCGATCGCGGCCGGTGCCCGGTTGCGGGTGCGGCCCATCGTGATGACCGCACTGGCCACCATCTTCGCGCTGGTGCCGATGTCGCTGGGCCTGACCGGCGGCGGCGTGTTCATCTCCAAGCCGCTGGCGGTGGTGGTGATCGGCGGCCTGGTGTCGTCCACCCTGCTCACCCTGATCCTGGTGCCGGTGCTGTACGACCTGCTGGAGAACTGGCGGCAGAACGGACGCACCAAGCGGGACGCCCGGCGCGCGGCGCGACGGGTGGCCACCGATCTGCCGACCGACGAGGCGTCCGCTCAGGCCTCCGCACAGCAGGGCTGAGCCGGCCCGCCCGCCCGACCCAACCGACCGACCCAACCGCTCGCCTAACTATTTGGCGCTCGCTGAGTTCAGCGAGCGCTAAATAGTTAGGCGAGCGGTGCGTGGGGGTCAGCCGATCTGAAGCGTCAGTTCGGTGACCGGGTTGTCGAACTCGCTGAGCCGGACGCCGACCTGGACGCGCCAGCGCCCCGCGGCGGGCAGCAGGACCGTGCCCTGGTAGCGGCCGCCGCCCTGGCGGGTGACCGGGACCGGGCCGAGGTCGAGGGCGTCGGACCGGATCCGCACCGTGGGCACCTCGCCCGGCTCGATGCCGCGGCCGGCGGCGTCCCGGAGTTCGATCAGGATCCGGTTCTGCCCCACCGCTCCCGGGTCGAGGGTGGCCCGCGCGGTCATCGCCCCGCCCAGCGGCGCCGTGGCGGTGGTCACCGCAGCGGTGCTCGCCACCGTCGCTTCGGGACGCGGCGACTGGTCGACCAGGACGCCGGTGATCCCCAGCACCGCCACCAGCAGGCTCGCCTCCACCACCGCCAGGCGTCCGATCCCGGTCAGGTTCCGCCCGCGAGCCGTCTCCCATTCCTGCCGGCCCCGGCGCTTGCCCGGGCCTTCCGGATCGGGACGGCCCCGCACCGTGGGCAGCAGCACGAACCGGTTCCAGCCGGCCACCCCGGCAGCCACCGCGACCAGGGCGATCTTGGCCAGCAGCAGCCGTCCGTACGAGGTGCCGACCAGGCTGTCCCAGCTGGCCAGGATCCGCCAGGACAGGATCGTGCCGGTCAGCAGCAGCGCCGCCAGCACCCCCGCCGCCGCGGTGGAGAACCGGGTCAGCGCCACCACGCCGAGCTTCGGACGCGTCCGGGTCGCGGCCAGCACGATCACCAGGCCGACCAGCCCGCCCAGCCAGATGCTGCCGGCCAGCACGTGCAGGACGTCGGTGGCGATCACCAGCCAGGACGGGCCGAACGCCCGGGAGTGCCCGGTGATCGCCGGCGCACCGACCGCCAGCGCGGCACCGGCCGCCACCGCTCCAGCCCGGGCCGCCGGGCTTCGCAACGCCGGCGCGGCACCGACCGCCAGCAGGCCGGTCAGCAGCAGGCCCAGGCCGATCAGCTGATCGAGAGTGGCACCGGCCCAGGCCACGCCGCTGACCAGGGCGTCCGGACCGAGGCCCTGCTGGTCGGCGACGGTCAGCCCGATCGTCCCGCCGGCTGCGACGGCCGCGGTCACCGCACCCGCCCGGGTGACCGGCACCAGCCGGTCCCGCAACCGGTCGGCGGACGCCCCGGCCGGCAGCAGGAAGGCGCTGAAGACGGCCAGGCCGACCGCCAGGAAGAGCCCGAGATAGGTCGTCGTCTGCGCCACGGCCAGGGGCGGCACCGCCCAGGTTCCGGCATCGGTGGCCGCCGGCTGGACGCGACGGGGGCTGGGCGCGCCCACCGAGAAGGTCAGCGCACCGGCCACCGGGTGGCCGTCCGCGGAGATCACCCGCCAGGCGACGACGTAAGTGCCGGACAGGCCGCCGGGCAGCGTGACGCCGACCACGGAGTCGGCGGCGCCGGCCTCGGCGGCCAGCGGCGAGCCGGCCGCGTCGAAGACCTGGACGCCCCGGTCGGCCAACCTGACCGGCTCGTCGAAGCGCAGCAGCACCCGGGCGGGCGCGGTGGCCAGCACCGCCCCCTCGGCCGGATCGGTTCCGACCAGGGACGCGTGGGCGTGGGCCGGCACCGCCGCCCCCACCGCGCAGGCCAGGCCGGCGAGCACCGCGGCCAGGACCCGGCGGATCCACGGCCACGGCGTCCGCCCGTTGCTGTCCGGCATGGTCAGGAGGTGTGCCGCTGCCGCACCAGCGCCGCCACCCCGGCCGCCAGGCCGAGGACGCCGGCGGCCAGGCCGTAGACCCCCAGGTCCGGTCCCGAGGCGGCCGCCGGCTGGGCCGGAGCCACACTCGGCGCGGCCGATCCATGGCCGCCGGGATCGCCCGCCTCGGACTTGGTCAGGGTCAGGGTCGGCGCCGGGTGTTCCAGACTGTCGGCGTCCTGACCGTTGACGGCGACCTCGGTCCAGCCGGTACGGCCCTTCTGGCAGGTCTGCACGACGGGAAAGGCCAGGGTGGCCCCGGCGGTGTCGGGCAGCTTCAGGGACAGTTCGAAGGTGTCCCGCTGCTTGTCGGGCAGCGGTGTGATGGCGGTGTAGGTGACCGTGCCGTCCCGCTCGGTGATCGAGTTGCCGTGGCTGTCGGTGACCGGCTGGGCCAGCTTCTCGGTGGCCACCTCGACCTTCCAGAACGGGTTGCGGGTCGGGGTGACGGTGGTGACGCTCTCCGGAATCCGGATCGCCACCTTGGTGGTGGCCGAGCCGTCGCAGCCGTGCGGCACCGAGAAGGTCAGCACGGTGTAGGCGCCGGCCTGCCCGGTGGACGGTGACATGGTCACGTGAGCGCTGGCTGCCGCCGCGGTCGCGGTGAGCAGGACGCCGGCGAGCGCCGGCACGGCGAGCGCACGCGCGCTCGCCTGTCGAATGTTCATGGGTGGGGATGCCTCTCGGGACGAGGTGATCGGTGGGCAGGCTCCCGCCCCGGTCACCGCGCCGGCACCAGGCCCGGACGACGACTCAGCAGGCGGGACGCGGCCGGGCCGGCGGTCCGCGACGCGGCGCGCCCAGCAGCCAGCCGGCGTCCGGG
>NZ_JASGDE010000073.1:0-9130 GCF_047607385.1 Micropruina sp. | reverse complement strand
TCGCGAGGGTGTCCAGATCGGTGTCCATCAAAGCCTCCAGAGCTTGGTTGGTTCGCAACACCGACTCTGCGACACCCTCACCCACACCCCCAGACGCCACACCGCCCCAGGACTTACTCATCTAGGGTTCGACTGTGATCAAGTACCTGGGCTCCAAGCGGGCGCTCGCCGGGGTACTGGGCACGCTGGCACAGGGCGCCGAGGCCCGCACCGCGGTGGACCTGTTCACCGGCACCACCCGGGTCGCGCAGGAGTTCAAACGGCGCGGGCTGCTGGTCACCGCGGTCGACCTGGCCAGCTACAGCGAGGTGCTGGCCCGCTGTTACATCGCCACCGACGGTGCCGCCGTGGACGGCGCCGAACTGGACGAGCTGATCGCCGCGCTGAACGCGCTGCCCGGACGCCGCGGCTACGTCACCGAGACCTTCTGCGAGAACGCCCGGTTCTTCCAGCCGCACAACGGGCAGCGGATCGACGCGATCCGGGAACACCTGGTCGGACTGGCCGGGCACCCGCTGTACCCGGTGCTGCTGACCGCTTTGATGGAGGCCGCCGACCGGGTGGACAACACCACCGGCCAGCACATGGCCTACCTGAAGACCTGGGCGCCGCGATCGGCCAATCAGCTTCGGCTGCGGACACCGGCGCTGCTGCCGGGCACCGGGACGGTGCGTCGCGGCGACGCGCTGGAGGTGGCCCGGACGATGCCGCCAGCCGACCTGGCCTACCTCGACCCGCCGTACAACCAGCACCGCTACTTCAGCTACTACCACATCTGGGAGACCCTGGTCCGCTGGGACGCCCCCGACCACTACGGGATCGCCTGCAAGCGTGCCGACGCCCGGGCCGAGGCGAACGCCAGCCCGTTCAACTCCCGGCGCCGGATGCCGGACGCGCTGGCCGCGGTGATCGGCGCGGTCGACGCCGAGGTGGTGATGGTCTCCTACAACGACGAGGCCTGGGTCACCCCGGAGCAGATCGTCGGCTGGCTGCGCGACGCCGGGCACCCCGCGGTGGAACTGCTGGCCTTCGACTCGCGGCGCTACATCGGCGCCCGGATCGGGATCTACAACCATCTCGGCGAGAAGGTCGGACGGGTCTCGCACACCCGCAACACCGAATACGTCTTCGTCGCCGGCGACACCGACCGGGTCGGTGCCGCGCTGGCGGCGCTGGCCGACCGCGACCCGGTGGGCGTCCGATGAGCGGCGTCCGATGAGAAGGGGAAACGCCCCGGCCAAGGTCGCCGACATTCACGCCTTCGCCGCCGCGCTGCCGCACGTCACCGTCTACGACGCCGAGTCGGCCACGCCCGTCTACCAGGTGGGCGGGAAGTCCTTCGTCTTCTTCCGGACGCCCCGCCCGGACGCCGTCGACCCCGACACCGGGCAGCGCTACCACGACGTGGTGGTGTTCTGGGTGGCCGACCTGGCGGCCAAGGAGGCCCTGGTGCGGGACCCGTCCACGCCGTTCTTCACCACCCCGCACTTCGACGGGCATCCCTCGGTCCTGCTCCGGCTGAGCCGGCTGGCCGAACTGACCCGGGCAGAGCTGGCCGAGGTGATCGAGGACGCCTGGCTCGCCCAGGCGTCCGCGCGCCGGGGCCGGCTCTACCTGGAGGGCACCGAGCAGATCACCCGGTAGAAATACTCCGGGCACCGGCTGTGTTAACGAAAGGCGAGGGTCGTCCGACCCTCGGCCCGGACCGGCCCCGACTGCTAGATTGGCGCCCATGCACACCACCGTGACGATGATCACCGCGCACGCCACCGGCGCGCTGATGTGCATGTGTTGCTGTTGTCGACTCGGCTGAACAACCCCGTCCCACCCTGTTCGCCACCATCCGACCGCAACCCTCACCTGTGAAAGGCATGTCATGCCGACCGACGAAATCTGGCGCCGCATCCGTTCCGAAGCCACCGCCGCCGCCGAGAGCGAGCCCGCGCTGGCCAGCTACCTGCACACCGTCGTGCTGGCCCACGACAAGCTGGACGACGTGCTCAGCTACCTGCTGGCGTCCAAGCTGGGCAGCCCGACCATCACCTCGCTCAGCCTGCGTTCGCTGATCGACGAGGCCTTCGCCAACGATCCGACCATCGGGCTGGCCTTCCGCGAAGACCTGCGGGCGGTGCTCAGCCGCGACCCGGCCTGCCGCGGCTACTCCATCCCGCTGCTGCACTTCAAGGGCTTCCACGCGCTGCAGTCGTACCGGGTTGCGCACTACTACTGGCTGGCCGGACGCCAGTCGCTGGCGCTCTACCTGCAGAGCCGGATCTCCGAGGTCTTCGCGGTCGACATCCACCCCGGCGCCCGGATCGGCAAGGGCATCCTGTTCGACCATGCCACCTCGATCGTGATCGGCGAGACGGCCGTGGTGGAGGACGACTTCTCGATGCTGCACGAGGTGACCCTGGGCGGCACCGGCAAGGTCGGCGGCGACCGGCACCCGAAGATCCGCCGCGGCGTGATGATCGGCGCCGGCGCCAAGGTGCTGGGCAACATCGAGGTCGGCGAGGGCGCCAAGATCGGCGCCGGTTCGGTGGTGCTCGAGGACGTCGCGCCGTTCACCACGGTGGCCGGGGTTCCGGCCCGTCCGGTCAGCTACCCGGCGCACGTCTTCCCCGAGGACCTTCCCGAATCCGACCTGACCTACCACGACGCCGAGTGAGCCGGGCCGGTTCGGCATAGCCTGACAACGTGCTCGCCGCCCACGTCACCGCTGCCGATCCCCACCACCCGCTGACCGCGCTGCGGATCGGGGAACGTCCCGAACCGGACGCCGCCGACGGCTGGGCGGTGGTCCGGGTCGAGGCGGCCACACTGAACCGGCACGACCTGTGGTCGCTGGCCGGCGTGGGGCTGCCGGCGGAGCGGATGCCGATGATCCTGGGCACCGACGCCGCGGGCACCGTGGACGGCCGGCCGGTGATCGTGCACGCCGTGATCGCCTCCCCCGGCTGGTCGGGCGATGCGACCCTCGACCCGAAGCGCACCCTGCTGTCGGAACTGCATCAGGGCACCATGGCCGAGTTCGTGGCGGTGCCCCGCGCGAACCTGATCGACCGGCCCGGCTGGCTGAGCGCCGAACAGGCCGCCTGCCTGCCCACCGCGTGGCTGACCGCCTACCGGATGCTGACCAGGGACTCCGGGCTCAGTGCCGGCGACACGGTGCTGATCCAGGGCGCCTCCGGCGGGGTGGCGTCCGCGGCCACCACCCTGGGCTCCGCGCTGGGGTTCCGGGTCTGGGTGACCGGACGCACCGAGGCGAAGCGGACGGCGGCGCTGGGCCGAGGTGCCGACGCCGCGTTCGAGCCCGGCGCCCGACTGCCCGAACGGGTGGACGCCGTCATCGAGACCGTCGGCGAGGCCACCTGGGCGCACTCGCTACGCTCACTGCGTCCCGGCGGAACCATCGTCTGCGCCGGCGCCACCAGCGGGCCGAATCCGCCGGCCGAGTTGAACCGGGTGTTCTTCCAGCAGCTGCGGGTGATCGGCTCGACGATGGGCACCGTCGCGGAATTCCACGGTCTGCTGGAGTTGATGGAGCGCACCGGCGTCCGGCCCGGCATCGATCGGGTGCTGGATCTTCCGGACGCCGCCGAAGGCTTCCGCGCCATGGCCGAGGGCACCCTGGACGGAAAGATCGTCATCAAACCCTGAGTGCCGGCGTCGGTGGAGAGCCGCGCCACACGCTGTCACAGCCGGCGGTTAGGCGGGTGACCATCACCTCAGTACTCAGTCCCGCTGCCAAGAGGCGCGGCGAGGTGTTCACCCGTCGCTGGGTGGTGGAGTTGATGCTCGATCTCGCGGACTACGTCTCGGCCCGCGATCTCACTCTCCTGACGGTCGTCGAGCCGGCTGTTGGCTCGGGGGCGTTCTGGCGTGTGCTGCTGGAACGGTTGACCGCGTCCCTGCCCGTGAACCCCCGGTGGGACGAGCTGGCCAATGCGCTGCGCGGCTACGACATCGAGCGGGCCAATATCAACGGCTGTCGCGCTCTGACTGTTGAGCACCTGGTGGCGGCTGGATGCGCAACGCCTATGGGCGGGCCTTGCGCGCCAAGGTCGTGGCGGGCTTCAGCGTCGATGACGTGATCGTGATGCACGATGCCGATGCGTTCGAGTCCGAGGTATCGGCCTATCCGGCGATCACGGTGATCAGCAAGAGGTCTCAGGGGACGGCGACGATCGCGAAGGCGGGTGAAGGATTCCGGGCGAGCCAGACGTCGGCATACCTGCGGTGGCGAGATAGCGCCGAGCCCCGATTGACGACCGCCGACCTGGAGGCGACCGTGCTTCCGTCATGGCATGAGACGTCCGACGTGTGGCCGGATGGCTCACCGGCGGTGATCGCCTGGCTGGAGCGCCTGGAAGAGACGATGCCGCTGCTGGAAGACGCCAGCACGGGCACCCGCCTGGGCATCGGCATCGCCACCGGGGCTGACCGGATCTATATCCGGTCCGGGCCCGTCGACGTGGAACCGGATCGGTTGATGCCGATGGTGACTCCGGACGCGATCCGTCACGGTGAGTTCCGGTTCACCGGCGAGCACCTCATTTCGCCGTGGACGGCCGATGGCCTGGTTCAGTTGAGCGACTATCCGAAGCTGGCCAGATACTACGAGCGAGAGGCACACCAACTCCGCTCCCGCAGTGTCGCGAAACGCTCCGGCCCACACTGGTACCGAACCATCGATCGACAGAACTTCTCCCTGCTGCAACGAGAGATGCTGGTCATGCAGGACATGAAGGCGGAGGCCACCCCGGTGCGGGTACCGGCGGGGTACGTGCCCCACCACAATCTCTACTGGATCGTGTCGAACACCTGGGATCTCGATGCTCTGGGCGGCCTGTTGCTGTCGAAGGTCGTCGAGAAGCAGGTGGAAGCGTACTGCGTGAAGATGCGCGGGGGCACGTTGCGCTTTCAAGCGCAGGTGCTGAGGAAAGTTCGAATTCCCCACATCCATGACATTGACTCGTCGGTTCTGGCCGACCTGGCGACCGCCTTCCGTCCCGTGATCGGGATCGGGCAACGCGTGCCGCCTTGCGTGCATTCACGTTGGATTCGGTTCCACGCTGATGAATCCGCGACGGCGCACGCGAGCGGGGGACGATCCGCTGGAGGTCTCCGCGGAAGACCGGGAACGGATCCTCGCCGCGGTCGAGTACTGGTTCCACGCCAAGGCGGACCAGTTGACGCGCGTGCTGACCGCGGGTCGAGGCCAGGGCGGCCTGCGCGACACAGTGGTCAGCGGGAAGCACCTGGACGGCTTCAACACGCTCGTGGTCGACGAGTTGGCACCCGCGGCATCTTCGGTGCGCCCGACCCCGTGTTCGACGGGACCAGCTACCTCGACCGCATGGGAATCATCTGCGAACGGATCAGGGACTTCGGGCTCTACGACCTGACCTGGGCGATCGCGGCCACCAGCGATCCGATCGACTTCTACGAGCCCAACCCCCATGTGGGATGGGAACGGTTCGCCACCGACCTCACGGAGTCTTTCGAGTAGGGCGGCACGCCTGCGGTGCCCAGGGAATCACGATTTCCACTACCGCACGAGTTTTAGTCGTACTAGTTTGACATCAGGCATCCGACACAGCCGTCGTCGGGACGCCGGGGCTTCGGACGGTTTGTTCCCAGGCCTGCCGCCCCCTCGGAGGAGAAGTGCAATGGGGTCATCAGTGATGCGGGCGTGGATTTCCGGCGTGGCGGCGGCGGTGATGTCCTGCAGCTGGGTGGGCGGTTCAGCGACGGCGTGGGCTGAGCCGACGCCGGCGCCCACTCCGGCACCGGTCTCAATGCCCAGCAGGGCCGCCGCACCGACGGTGACCGGGTTGGCGCCGACACGCGGGCCGGCGTCCGGGAAGACGCTGGTCACCGTGACCGGAACCGGCTTCAGCAAGGCCACCAAGGTCTGGTTCGGCGACAAGGCCGGGCGGCAGTTGCGGGTGCTTTCCGACACCAGGCTGACCGTGCTGGCCCCTCCCGGGCGGGGCAAAGTGAACGTCCGGGTGGTCACCAAGACCGGCACGTCACGAGCCTCCGCACCCAACAAGTACCGCTACGTCGAGG
Organism: Micropruina sp.; assembly: GCF_047607385.1. Classification (GTDB taxonomy): domain Bacteria; phylum Actinomycetota; class Actinomycetes; order Propionibacteriales; family Propionibacteriaceae; genus Micropruina. The sequence continues at coordinate 3,055 of NZ_JASGDE010000073.1, read as the reverse complement.
TGCCGCGGATCGTCGCGCTGCGTCCCGACACGGCTGGCACCGACAACAGGCCCACGATCACCATCACCGGCGCCGACTTCATCGATGTCTCCGCGGTCCTATTCGGCGATGTTCCGGGCAGCGACATCCGGGTGCTTTCCGAGAAGAAGCTCTCGGTGACGGCCCCGGCCCACCGGGCCGGCTCGACCAACGTCCGGGTGGTCACCGCCTACGGCATGTCCAAGAATGGCCGGGCAACGCGGTTCACCTTCGTCGCTCCTCCTCAGGTTTCCTCGGTCAATCCCACCAGCGGGCCGGCAAAGGGCGGCACCACGGTCACCATCGCCGGCTCCGGGTTCAAGAGTGCCGCTCGGGTCACCTTCGGCGGCACGCCCGCCAAGAACCTGCGGCTGCTCAGCGACCGGAAGCTCACCGTCACCGCGCCGGCCGGCAACGCCGGCGGCACCGTCGACGTGCTGGTCACCGGCAAGTACGGCACCAGCAAGCCCCGACCGGCAGCCCGCTACGGCTACACCTCGACCTGCACGCCGACGGTGATCCCGGTCAGCGGCACCATCGCCAGCAACACCGTCTGGCAACCGGCGGGTTGCGGGACGGTCTATCGAGTCGCCGGCACGGTGACCATCGCCAAGGGCGCCGCCCTGACCGTGGCTGCGGGCACCATCGTCAAATTCGATCGACTGGCGTCGATGTCGGTGGACGGCGAACTGATCGTCGATGGCGCCACCGCCAACCCGGCGATCTTCACCAGCATCCGCGACGACTCGGCCGGCGGCGACACCAACGGGGACGGGAAGCAGACCAGCCCGCGGGCGGGCGATTGGGGCAGCATCCGGCTCAACGACGACTCGATCCTGCGGGCGAACGCCCTCACCGTGCGCTACGGCAGCGGCATCGACGGCAGCAACAAAGCCGGCCAGAAGTCGGACCTGTCGCTGTTCGGGCTGACCAATTCCACACTGGCGCACAACACCGCGGGAGTCGTCGCCTTCCGCGGCGACAAGAGGACGGACCCGGAGCGTCTGATCACGATCACCGGCACCACACTCACCGATTCGGGCACCATCGCCGTCTCGAGTCTCGGCGCCTACAACACCGGTGACCCTTCCGATCCCGCGGTTCCGGTCCGAGTCTCCGGGAACTCGGTGAGCGGCTCCACCAGCGCGCAACCGGCCTATTCGATCTGCGACGGAAACCTGCAACCGTCGCTGCTCACCGCCAACAGCGGCAGCGACAACAAAGTCAACGCCATCCGGCTCTGCGGTGCCCTTTTCGAAGACTGGACGCTACCCACCACCGGCCTTCCCTACATCATGGGCAGTTTCCGACTCAGCGATATCCCCGGATCTCCACTGACGCCGCGGGTGACACTCACCATTCCGGCGGGTGCGATCGTCAAGTTTGACGATGCCGGAACCCTCAACGTGATCAACGGCTCCCTCATCGTGAACGGCACCGACGCGAAGCCGGCGATCTTCACCAGCATTCATGACGATACTGTCGGCGGCGACACCAACGGCAACGGCAACCAGACCAAGCCCAAGCCGGGAAGCTGGGGTGGCGTCAGCGTGAGCAGCGGGTGGTCCGGGGATCGCCGCTATACCCACGGCACACTCATGGCGAACGAACTCGACCAACGCTACGGGGCCGGGATCAACTCCTTCGAGGCGGATCAGTTCCGGCTGACCAATTCCATTTTGCGCAACAACAGCCGAGGCATCACCGCCGCTCGTCACCAATTCCTCGAATTCACCCCGGGCTCAATCGCCATCATCGACAACACCCTCACCTCATCCGGCGGAATCTCTGTCGAATCAGAATTTCCGAGTCGCGGAGCCAACCCGGAAAGCACGGCGACTCAGGTCACCGGAAACAACGTCACCGGAAACACCACCGACATACCTGCCTACACCTACTATGAGTGGGATTTTAAGCCCGACAACCTACTCAGCAACACCGCCAGCGGCAATAAGGTGAACGCCATCCTCATCGGCGGCCGAATCGGCAGTTGGACGGTCCCCACCAGCGGATCGCCCTTCGTCATGGGCCAAATGTCGATAGTCGGCACCCTCACCGTTCCGGCCGGCGCCGTCCTCAAATTCGACATCGGAGGAGTCTTGGAGGTCGGCTTCCAGGGTTCGCTGGTGGTGAACGGCACGGCCGACAAGCCCGCGATCTTGACCAGCATTCGCGACGACTCGGTGGGCGGCGACACCAACGGTGACGGTGATGCCACCAGTCCCAGGGCCGGCGACTGGGGTGGGGTCGAGGTCAGCGGGTTCTTCTATGCCGGGCGAGCAGGCGGCGGATACGGCCCGGCGTCGATGACGGCCAACGCGCTGACTGTGCGCTACGGCAAAGGCATCGCCTCCGCGCCTGGCGAAGCCACCACGCTGCGCGTCACCAACTCGCTGCTGGTCGACAATGCCCCCGGTCGCGACCTCGACTTCGACGGTGTTGGAGACGGCGACGGCGGCATCTTCGTGATGCGGACCGGCTCCGGAGCGACAACGATCACCGGGAACACGCTGACCAGGTCCGGAACTGTCCAAGTGGTCACCCTGATCGACGAGAAGGACGCCGGACCGCTGGACGTGTCCGGCAACACCATCAACCCATGACGGGCTGAGTCAGCCGACCTTCGGCGACCTCAGCACCCGTCCGGCGTCGGCGAATTCCGACACGACCAGCGTGACCCATTCGAGGCCCAGGTTGAACTTTGTTCGGCCTGTGCCCGGATCAGCACCCGGCCCGACGCGATGCCGCCTTCGCGGTTGTCGACAGCGAAGCAATGACCGTTGGGCTCTACCGCCGGCGTTTTGGTCGTACTAGCGTTGGCATCAGGCATCCGACACTGTCGTCGGGACGCCGAGGCCTCGGACACTTTGTTCCCAGGCCGACCGCCTCTCAAAGGAGAATTGCCATGCGGTCATCAATGGTGCGGGTTTGCGTTTCCAGCGTGATGGCGGCGGTGATGTCCTGCAGTTGGGTGGGTGGTTCGGCGACAGCGTGGGCCGAGCCGACCCCGCCGCCGACTCCGGCGCCGGTCTCGACG
>NZ_JASGDE010000072.1:0-22293 GCF_047607385.1 Micropruina sp. | reverse complement strand
TATTTGGGGCTCGCTGAGTTCAGCGAGCCCCAAATAGTTAGGCGAGCGGTGGGTGGACGGGAGAGCCGCGGAACACACAGAACCGACAGAACACGCGGGAACGCACAGATCCGCCGGAGCCCACAGGACTCCGGCGGATCTGATGAACGGTTCAGTACAGGGTCGGATCGGCCTGCTTGACCGCCTCCACCTCGTCCGGGGTCGGGGCGTAGGCGCCGTTCTTGCTGACCGTGATGCCCGAGGTGACCACCGCGTTGTGCAGCGCCGACTGGACGTCGGACCAGCCCGCGTCGGCCAGCCGCTGCCGCGCCTCGACCGAACCCAGCAGGCCGCTCTTCAGCAGGCCCGCGATCAGTCCGGCCATGAACGAATCACCGGCGCCGACGGTGTCGCCGACCACCACGTTCATCTGGTCGATGTGCAGCATGTCGCGGTTGTCGGCGAGCAGGGCGTAGGCGCCCCACGGGCCGCGGGTGACGACCACCATGGCCGGCCCCGCCTTGATCCAGCGCCGCATGATGTCCTCGACCGGCTCGCCCGGGTAGAGCCACTCCAGGTCCTCGTCGCTGACCTTGACCAGGTCGGAGAGCCCGACCAGGTCCTCCACCCGGCCCACCACCTGCTCCGGCGCGATCATCAGCGCCGGACGGATGTTCGGGTCATAGGAGACGGTGGCGTGGTCACGGATCGCCCGCACGTTCTCGACGACAGCGGTGCCGCCGGGTTCGAGCGTGGCCGCGATGCTGCCGGTGTGCAGGTGCCCGTACTGCGACAGGTCGTCGATCTGCGGGACGTTCCACTCCAGGTCGAATTCGTAGGTGGCCCGGCCATCGGCGTCCAGGTGGGCGAAGGCGACGGCGGTCTTCTCGGCCGAGTCGGTGCCCGGCACGATCGACACCCCCGAGTTGGTGGCCCACTCGGCGAGCCGGTCACCACGCTCGTCCTTGCCCCACCAGGCACAGATGCTGGCCGGCTCGCCGAGGGTGGCGATCCCGGCCGCCACGTTCAGCAGGCTGCCGCCGACATGCTCCTTGGTGGAATCCTCCCGGATGACGACGTCGATCAACGCCTCGCCCAGGCACAACACTTCACGGTCAGACATCAGTGTCCTTTCGCGGCGAGCGGGTCGCCGCTGTCGTTCGGGTCATGGGTCAGGCCAAGCTTGGCCTCCATCTCCTCCAGCGGTACACCCTTCGTCTCAGGCATGACCCTGAGCACCCAGATCAGCTGGCCGAGCATGAAGATCGCGAACACGGCGAACGCGACGCCGCCACCGAGGCCACCGATCACCGGCGGGAAGAAGGTCGAGGTCAGCCAGGCGAACACCCAGTGGGTCAGCGAGCCGAAGGACTGGCCGCGTCCGCGGATCCGGTTCGGGAAGATCTCGGAGATGAACACCCAGATCACCGAGCCCTGACCGAAGGCATGCGCGGCGATGAAGACCAGCAGGCCGACCAGCACCAGCACGCTGGAGGTGCCGTCGAAGGCGCCCTTGAGCGCGTTCTCGTAGTAGAACATCAGGCCGGACAGGAAGCCGAGGCTGACCAGGTAGCCGATCGAGCCGTAGATCATCAGGGTGCGGCGGCCGATCTTGTCGATCACGGTCAGCGCGGCCATGGTGGCGACCAGGTTCATGAAGCCGACCGCGATGCTCATCTGGAATGCGGCGTCGGTGCTGGCACCCGCCTTCTCCATCACGACGGGGGCGTAGTAGAGGATGGCGTTGATGCCGGACATCTGGTTGAACATGGCGATCGCGAAGGCCAGCAGAATGACCTTGGTGTGACCCTTGGTGAAGAACGGCACCTTGGGTGCGTTCTCCGCGGCCTTCAGCGAGGCGTCGATCTCGTCGATCTGGAACTGCGCCTCCTGCGGGCTGGTGGTCAGCTTGCCGATGATGTCGCGGCCCTGCTGCTCGCGTCCGTTGGCCATCAGCCAGCGTGGCGTCTCCGGCACGCTGAACAGCAGCAGCAGGAAGACCGCCGCCGGTACGGCCATCACGCCGAACATCCAGCGCCAGTCGACCTGCGGATTGTGCACCACCGCGCGAACGATGGTGTTGGACAGGTAGGCCAGCAGGATGCCGAGCACGATGTTGAACTGGACCAGGCCGACCAGCCGGCCACGCACCTTCGCCGGTGCGATCTCAGCGGTGTAGATGGGGGCACACACCGAGGCGCCGCCGACGCCGATACCGCCGAGGAAGCGGAAGATCTCCAGGGTGATGATGTCCTGGGCCAGGGCCGAGCCGAGCGCGCCGATCAGGTAGAGGACGCCGATCACGAACAGGACCGGCTTGCGGCCGTAGCGGTCGGCCGGCTTGCCGGCGATGAGTGCGCCGAGGATGGTGCCCAGCAGGGCCATGCCGACGGCCCAGCCGAGGTAGGCGTCGGAGAGGTTGAAATAGGCTTTCAGCTGCTCCGTCGTCCCGGAGATGACCGCGGTGTCGAACCCGAACACCAGGCCACCCAGCGAGGCGACGATCGCGCTTCGTATCACGAGGGGTTTCATGGCGGTCATGCTAAGGCCCCACACCTGCATTTCGTCCAGGTTGCACCGCGGTAAATTCGGAAACAACACCATCCCAATCGAACCCACAACGAGCGGCGTTGCGGACGCGGTTGCGCGTCACCGAACAGCTCCCCACCAGCGCGCGGATTGTCAACACGGCGGACGGATGGTGAACCGGGCGTTGCCAATGGCCGGAGGATATGCGGCCAGGTATCGATCATCGCTGGGCTGGGCTGGGCCGAACTGGGCTGGGCTGGGCCGAACTGGGCTGGGCTGGGTCGAACTGGACTGGGCCGGGTTCGGGTCGGGTCGAGCTGAACTGGATCGGGTCGAACTGGGCTGGGCCGGACCGGAGCGGATCGGATCGTAGGGGCGTCCGCCGATACGGTGCGAATCGCGATCGCTTCGGTGGAGAAACAGCGGTGCCCGGGCGGAATCCGCCCGGGCACCGGTGAGTGAACTGAGGTCAGCCGATGGTCTTGCCGGCCGAACGCAGGTTCTCGCAGGCCTCGATCACGCGCGCGGCCATGCCGGCCTCGGCGGCCTTGCCCCAGGCGCGCGGGTCGTACATCTTCTTGTTGCCGACCTCGCCGTCGATCTTCAGCACGCCGTCGTAGTTGGCGAACATCCAGCCGGCCACCGGACGGGTGAACGCGTACTGGGTGTCGGTGTCGACGTTCATCTTCACGACGCCGTAGTCGACCGCGTCGCTGATCTCCTGCGGGGTGGAGCCCGAGCCGCCGTGGAACACCAGGTCGAACGGCTTCTCGCGGCCGTACTTGGCGCCGACGGCGTCCTGGATCTCCTTGAGCACCTCGGGACGCAGCTTGACCGAGCCCGGCTTGTAGACGCCGTGCACGTTGCCGAAGGTCAGGGCGGTGATGTAGCGGCCCTTCTCACCCAGGCCGAGCACCTCGATGGTGCGCAGGCCGTCCTCGACGGTGGTGTACAGCTTCTCGTTGATCTCGGCCTTGACGCCGTCCTCTTCGCCGCCGACGACGCCGACCTCGATCTCCAGGATCTGCCGGGCCTTGCTGGTCAGGGCCAGCAACTCGTCGGCGATCTGCAGGTTCTCCTCCATCGGCACCGCCGAGCCGTCCCACATGTGGGACTGGAAGAGCGGCTCCAGGCCACGGTCGACCCGCTCCTGGGAGATCGCGATGAGCGGCTTGACGTAGGTGTCGAGCTTCTCCTTCTGGCAGTGGTCGGTGTGCACCACGATGTTCACCGGGTAGTTCTTGGCCACCACGTGGGCGTACTCGGCCAGCGCCACGGCACCGGTCACCATGTGCTTGATGGTCGGGCCGGAGGCGTACTCGGCGCCGCCGGTGCTCACCTGGATGATGCCGTCCGAGCCGGCCTCGGCGAAGCCCTGCATGGCCGCGTTCAGGGACTGCGACGAGGTGATGTTGATCGCGGGGAAGGCGAACGATCCAGCCTTCGCCGCGTCCAGCATCTCGGCGTACTTCTCGGGTGTTGCGATGGGCATTACTGCGCTCCTCACGGGTGGTCGTGGCCCCACCAGTCGCGGTGGACGCCTGCGATGACCTCCCCAGTCTTCCAAAAGACGCGGAGCCGCGCGACCCGTTTCCCAAGCTGGGGACAACGAGCCCGAAATCAGTCGTCGAGCCGGGACAGATCGATCCAGGATCTTCCGCCCGAGAGGGCCCGGACGGCCGAGTCGATATTGGCCGGCAAGGCGCTGAGGTACTCCATCGGCACCGCCGCGGAGCGACCGTCCCGGCTCTCCACGCGCAGCTGCGGGGAGCGTCCGAGCCGCCCCGGGGCTGCCCGGAACGAGCCCACCTCGGGCCAGGGCAGCCAGAGTCCCGCCGTCCAGACCCCGTCCCGGGTGGTGGCGAAGGCCGGGCCGGGGACGACCAGCTTGGCGTCCGCCCGGACCCGCAGCAGCCCGGTCACCGTGACGATCACCCAGATCAGCCCGACCACCAGGGCGGAGCCGACCAGCCAGGGGCCGAAGGAGCCGACCTGGGCGGCGAAGAAGTACCAGACGGCCCCGCCGATGGCCACCGAGATGGCGGTGGAGACCAGCCGCTGGATCAGCATCGAGCGCCAGCGTCCCGTCTTGGCCCGGACGGCCTCGGGCGCATAGAACACCACGTACTCGCCGGCACCGTTCACAGCGGCCATGGTAACCGGGTCGCGGGGCCCGTCCGCCCGGGCCGCACCGCGGGCGGATCAGCGGGTCGGCACAAGGCCCTGCCTAACTACCCGCAGGTGGGAGGGCGCAGATAGTCAGGCAAGGGTCTATCTGGCGGGGGTTTGTCCGGCGGGGGTCGGGGCGGCCCAGCGCACCGCCCAGTGGTACATGGCGATCGCGGCGGCGGCGCCGGCGTTCAGCGACCGGGTGGAGCCGTGCTGGGTGATCGACACCAGGGACGCGCAGCCGGCGACCACCTCGTCGGTCAGCCCCGGGCCTTCCGATCCGAAGACCAGGCAGCACCGTTCGGGCAGTTCGGTGCGCTCCAGGGGCACCGAGCCGGGCAGGTTGTCGACGCCGACCGGGACGACGTCCTGGGCGGCCAGTTCGGCGAGGAAGCTGGGCACGTCGGGGTGATGCCGCACCTGGAGATAGCGGTCGGTGACCATGGCGCCGCGCCGGTTCCAGCGGCGTCGTCCGAGAATGTGCACGGCGGACACGTTGAACGCGTTGGCGGTGCGGACGATGGATCCGATGTTGAAGTCGTGTTCCCAGTTCTGGATGGCCACTTGCAGGGGATGCCGGCGACGGTCCAGGTCGGCCACGATGGCGTCCAGCCGCCAGTAGCGATAGCGGTCCACGACATTGCGCCGATCGCCCTCGGCGAGCAGTTCGGGATCGAGGCGGGGATCGTCCGGCCAGGGCAGCGGATGCGCACCGACGCCGACGACAGGCGTTGTCGGATCGACATTCTCGGGCAGCTCCGGGGCATCGGACGCCGCACCGGGGCCGCCCGGCGCGGCCTCTCGGCCCTCCGAACCGGCGACCTCGGCCTTCATGAAATCTACCGGTAGCTCATTTTTCGCCTCCACGCACTCAAGGTAGCCTCGTACAACGTGACCCTGCTTCCTTTGCTCGCGCCACTGCTGCTACCCGACTGGATGGACCCCGAATACCTGATTCACGCCCTGGGCAACTGGGCGCTGTGGGGGGTGGCCCTGGTTCTCGTCATCGAGTGTTCGATCTTTCCGGTGCTGCCCGGCGACTCGCTGCTGTTCACCGTCGGCATGTTCGTCGCGATGGACCCGCCCTCGATCACCTTCACCGGGCTGAGCCAGCCGATGGTGCTGGTGGTCTCCTGCCTGGTGCTGATGGTTGCCGCGGTGCTCGGCAACGTCGCGGGCTACTTCGTCGGCAAGTGGATCGGACCGGCGATCTTCAAGCAGCGCGAAGGATTCTGGGGCCGGATCTTCGACCCCAAGCGGGTCGAGCAGACCCACGAGCTGATGGAACGCTACGGCCCGCGCGCCCTGGTGCTGGCCCGGTTCGTCCCCTTCGCCCGCACCTTCATCACCCTGATCGCCGGGATCGGACGGATGGACTTCCGCCGGTTCATCACCTGGACCGGCGTCGGCGCGGTGTTCTGGGCGGCCGGCCTGACCGTGCTCGGCTACTTCATGGGCAACCTGCCGTTCATCCACACCAACCTGGAGATGGTGCTGATCATCATCGTGCTGATCTCCGTGCTGCCGATGGTGTTCGAGTACCTGCGCGAGCGCCGCAAGCTCAAGGCGGAAGCCTCCGCCACGGAGTGATTCCGCGTCCCTGGTCCGCGCCGGTCCACCACACCCGGCCGGCACAGGAACGTACTGCGGTTCGGGATCCTCGCTATCGGCGTCCAGTAGGACCCAGGTTCTCCAGAGACTTCCTAGCTGCGGTAGAGCTTCCTTGGCCGCGGTGCCCGGTGACCCACCGATCTCGCCATCGGCGTCCGATGGCCGGTTGACTGACCACTTTCGTGAAATAACCCGAAATCCGTCGGCCCTAGCCGACAGCGGTCACCGATGGCGAGATCGGCCACCCACATCCGAGGCGATCCACAACAAGGCGGCCATCCACAACAAAGCGCAGCGGCTCCCGGTGACCAACCGGGAGCCGCTGCGCTTGAGGCCCATGTTCTGGTGTGAAGCTCAGGTTCTGGTGCGGTGCCCAAGCTCTGGTGAAGCTCAGGTTCTGGTGCGGGGCCCAAGCTCTGGTGTGAGGCTCAAGTTCTGCTGTGAAATTCAGGTCTGGGGTGGGGTGTAACCGCCCTGGGAGGTCCCGCCCTGGGACGTCCCACCCTGCTGCGGCGGCTGGTAGGGCGGCTGCTGCTGGGGTTGGCCGTACTGCGGCGGCTGGTAGGGCGGCTGCTGATCCTGCGGGAACTGCTGGCCCTGAGGCTGCTGGCCCTGCGGGAACTGTTGGCCCTGTTGGGGGTACTGCTCCCCCTGCGTGGGGTACGGAGGCTGCTGGCCATACGGAGGCTGCTGGCCATACGGGGGCTGCTGGCCGTACTGGGGCGGCTGACCGTACTGCGGAGGCTGCTGCTGGTACTGCGGGGCCTGCCCGCCGAACTGGCCCGGCGAGGGCGCGGAGTAGTTCTGGCCCTGGTACGCCTGCGGGTTCGGCAGGTCGCTGGACGAGCGCGGGGCGGCGTCCAGCTGCGCGTTGCTCGGCTCGGACGGCAGCTGCGGGGACTCGCCGCGGTAGCTGATCTCGCCGAAGTTCACGTCCGGCGCGCGGCGCACCTCGGCGTCGTTGACCTCGAAGTAGGTGGCCTTTTCGAATTTGAACATGCCGGCCAGCACGTTCGACGGGAACGAGTCCACCTTGGTGTTGTAGTTGCGGACGTTGGCGTTGTAGAACCGGCGTCCGGCGGCGATCCGGTCCTCGGTGTCGACCAGTTCGCGCTGCAGCTCCAGGAAGTTCTGGTTGCTCTGCAACTGCGGGTACGCCTCGACGCTGACGATCAGGTTGTGCACGGCCGCGGAAAGCGCGTCCTCGGCCTGTGCCCGCTGCGCGGCGGTGCCCCCCTGCTGGGCGAGCGCGGCGGCCTGGTTGCGCATCCGGGTGACGCCCTCGAGGGTGTTCCGCTCATGTGCCGCGTAGGCCCGGACCGTCTCCACCAGCCGCGGGATGAGGTCATAGCGCCGGTTCAGCTCGACGTCGATCTGACGCCAGGATTCCTGGATCATGTTCCGGTCACGCTGGAAGCCGTTGTACAGGGAGACGGCGTAGAGGCCGACCAGCACAACGATGACCACCAGGATCACCAGGAACCACAAAATGCCGTCCATTGGGCAACTCCTTGTCGTGGATGGGTCCGTTGGCCAGCCTAACCGGTGGCGGGCGCGCTGCCCCCTCCCCTACGCCGGGCTGTCCCGAGGCACCGTGACCAGGGCATGCTCGTAGGCCGCGATCACCAGCTGCGCCCGGTCCCGGGCGGCGAGTTTCGCCAGCAGATTGCCGATGTGGGTCTTGACTGTGCCCATCGAGATCACCAGGGTCTCCGCGATCTCCTGATTGGACAGGCCGCGACCGACCAGGGTGAGCACCTCGGTCTCCCGCTCGGTGAGCACCGCCGGTGGCCGCGGCCCGGTCGCCGGACGGTCGAGATAGTGACCGACCAGCCGGGTCAGGATGGCCGGCGCGAACAGCGACTCCCCGGCGTGGGTGCGTAACACCGCGTCCACCAGGCGCTCCGGTTCGGCGTCCTTGAGCAGGAAGCCGCTGGCTCCATTGCGCAGCGCGGTGAGCAGATAGCCGTCCAGGTCGAACATGCTGAGCACCAGGACGCGGGTGCCGGCCAGGGTCGGCTCGGCGGCGATCCGCCGGGTGGCGTCCAGCCCGTCGCCGCCGGGCATCCGGATGTCCATCAGCACCACGTCCGGACGGGTGCGCAGCGCCTCGGCGACCGCGTCCGCCCCGGACGCCGCCTCGGCGACCACGGTCAGGCCCGGTGTCGCCTGCAGGATGGTCCGCAGGCTGTGCCGGATCAGCGGCTGGTCGTCGGCGATCAGCACCGTCACCGGCGGGATCTCGGCACCGGCATCGAGATCCTGGCGTTCGCCGCGATGACCGGCCGCCGGGCTCATGACGGCGTCCGATCCGGGATCCGCGCCTCGACGGCGAAGCCGCGGCCGGCGGCCCGGGTGACCAGCGTGCCGCCGAGTGCGCCGACCCGCTCCCGCAGCCCGGCCAGGCCGTGACCGGCGCCCGGATGCGGTCGCCAGTCCGGGTCGGGCCCGTCGTCGGCGACCACCACCACGATGCCGTCGCCGTCACGCCGGACGCTCACCCGGGCCGGGACCGGACCGGCGTGCCGCGCGATGTTGGCCAGGCATTCCCGGACGACGGCGCAGACGGTGAGCTGGACGCCGGCCGAGACCGGTCCGGTCGCCGCGGCGTCCAGGGTGGCGGAGACCCCGACCCGGGCCGTGGCGGCAACGATCTCCGGCAGCTCCGCCAAGGTCTCCGCCGGCCGCAGCGGGACGTCGAGTTCGCCGGGCTCGCGAAGCACCGCGAGCATCCGCCGCAGCTCGGTGGTGGCGGCCCGACCGGCCCGTTCGATGTCGGCGAGCGCGGTGCTGCGCTCGGCGTCCGAACCCGGGCCGTGGGTTCGTTGCGCGGCAGCGGCACGCAGCGTGATCAGGCCGAGCCCGTGCGAGGCGAGGTCGTGCAGGTCGCGGGCGATCCGCAACCGTTCGGACTGGATCGCCCGCTCGGCGGCCCAGGCGGTCAACTCGTCCTCGTACCTGCGGCGCTGCCGTCGCTGGTGCAGCACCGCCCAGACCAGCACCAGCCCGGCGGTGCCGACGGCCAGTGCCGCCACCGTCGCGGTCAGCACCGGCTGGTCGATGCCGACGGTCGCCAGCACCAGGATCAGCACCGCGAGCGTGGCGCCGGCGATCAGCCAGCCGCGGGATCGCAGCACGGGGCGCTCGGCGCTCTGCAGCCCCGTGGTCGATGAACTCACCACCGTGAGTCTAGGAACACGCTGCCGGGGACGCATCGGACCTGGGGCCGGTTGCGAGGCACGGTTCGGTCCACGTCCCGGGCCAGGTAGCCGGGCCGCGGTGGGACGAAAGGAACCGTCCCCAACGTCCCACGGGGCGGCGATCGGTGGGACGAAAGGAACCGTCCCCAACGTCCCACGGGCCACCCACCCGGAGACCGAGGGACCGGGGTCGGAGCGCGGGCCGGCGAACCCGGCTCTGGGTCGATGACCCGCCGGGCGGCGTCCGATGGGGTGGTCGGCATGATCCTCATCGAGCAACTCGTCAAGCGGCACGGCACCCGCACCGTCCTCGACCGGGTCGGCTTCCGGGCCGTCCCGGGCCGGGTGACCGCCTTCCTGGGGCCCAACGGCGCCGGCAAGTCGTCCACGTTGCGCATCCTGCTCGGCCTGGACCGTCCGGACGGCGGACGCGCGACCCTCGACGGACACCGCTACCGGGAGCTCGCCAGCCCGCTGCGCACCGTCGGGTCGATGCTGGACGGCTCCGGCGCGCATCGCTCCCGCACCGCCCGGGCGCATCTGGCCTGGGTGGCCCGCAGCAACGGGATCGGACGGCACCGCATCGACGCGGTGCTGGACCGGGTCGGGCTGACCGAGCACGCCCGGGTGCGGGTCGGCCGCTACTCGCTGGGCATGGGGCAACGGCTCGGACTGGCGACCGCGCTGCTCGGCGAACCCGCGATCCTGGTGCTGGACGAGCCGGTGAACGGCCTCGACCCCGACGGCATCCGCTGGATTCGCGGCCTGCTGCGCGGGCATGCGGACGCCGGTGGCACGGTGCTGCTGTCCAGTCACCTGATCAGCGAGGTGGCCGGTCTCGCCGACGACATCGTGATGATCGCCGGCGGTCGGATCATCGCGACCGGCCCGCTCGCCGAGGTGACCAGGGGTTATGCCGACCTGGAGGACGCCTTCTTCGCGCTGACCGCCGAGCAGGCGACCCGATGAGGTTCCTCCGGGCGGTGGCGGCGGAGTTGTCCAAGTGCCTCACCCTGCCGGGCTGCTGGGCCGGTGCGGCGGTGGCGGGGCTGGGTTCGGTGGCGCTCACCGTCCTCAACGCCCAGGTGGTGCACAACGCGCTGGCGTCCGGTCGCCCCGAGTCGATCGCGGACGCGTCCCCGTTCGAGACCGCGTTCGCGGCGATGCCGCTGGGCACCGTCGGCGCGGTGGTGCTCGGGGTGCTCGCGATCGGCAGCGAGTACGCCCCGAACAGCCCGGACGCCGGCGGCGGCCGGCAGATCGGCGTCACCCTGACCGCGCTGCCGCACCGGGTCGAGCTGCTGGCCGCCAAGGCGTTCGCGGTGGTGCTGCTGGTGGTGGGCATCGCGGCGGCGACCCTGCCGGTCACGGTCGGGATCGCCCGGCTGATCATCGGCGAGTTCGCCGTGGAGACCGTCACGCCGCGCGATGCGGTGGTGCGCTGCCTGGGCGGCACGCTGTACTGGACGCTGACCGGGCTGATGGCGCTGGCCATCACCACGCTGACCCGGAGTTCCACGGTGCCGCTGATCGTGCTGATCATGAACAGCTCGCTGGTGTCGGTCTCGCTGCTGCTGACCAACCTGACCCCGCTGGCGCACTGGTTGCCCGATCTGGCCGGACGCCGGCTGTTCGCCGGCATCGACACCGTCGAGGGCGGCCTGGACGCCGTGCCGGGAGCCTGGGTGATGGGCGGTTGGACGGCAGCGCTGCTGGTGGTCGCCGCGGTCGTGCTGCACCGGAGGAACGCGTGAGGACGCCGGGCACCGCGGACGCGGTCGCCGCGGAACTGATCAAGCTGCGCACCCTGCCGGCGGCCGTGCTGGCCGCGGTCGGGACGGTGCTGGCCGGGGCGGTGCTCGGCGCCGCGCTGGCGGCGTCCGCGGTGGCCCGCGGGGTGGACGTCGCCGCCACGGACGCGGTCCTCGCCGGCGTCCCCTTCGTGCAGGCCGGGATGCTGGTGCTGGGTGCGTTGCCGTTCGCCCACGAATACGCCGGCAGCCAGATCCGCAGCACCCTGACCGCGGTGCCGGACCGGTCGCGGGTGCTGCTGGCCAAGACGGTCGCCGCCCTGCTCGTCGTGACCCCGACCGCGGCGCTGACCATGGTCGCCGCCTGGACCGCGGCGGCGATCACGCTGCACCGGTTCGACCCGGCGGCCGGGCTGGGGCCGGTGGCCGGCGCCGCCGGCTACCTGGTGCTGATCGCGCTGCTGGCGTCCGGGGCGGCACTGCTGGTGCGGGGCCTGATGCCGGCGTTGGCCGGCACGCTGACCCTGGTGCTGATCGTGTCGCCGCTGCTCGCGGCGCAGAGCGAGCATGCCCGCTGGCTGCCCGACCGGGCCGCCCAACGGCTCTACGCGGCCGCCGACGGCGTGCTCACCCCGGCCGGCGGGACGCTGGTCGCGCTGGGTTGGATCCTGCTGATCGGCGGCTTCGCCGCGGCCCGGTTCGTCCGTCGGGACGCCTGATCCCGTCCGTCGTCCGGCTCAACGAATCGGCCGCCCCGGCGGGTGGCTCAGGACAGGCCCAGGTCGGCCAGGCCGACCGCGTAGCGGTAGGGGACGCCGGCCGCTTCGATCACCTCGGCCGCCCCGGTGGCGCGGTCGACGATCACCGCCACGCCGACCACCTCGCCGCCCTCGGCGCGGACCGCCTCGATGGCCTGCAGCGGGGACCCACCGGTGGTGGAGGTGTCCTCGACCACCAGCACCCGGCGTCCGGCGACGGCGGCACCCTCGATCCGGCGCTGCATGCCGTGCGCCTTGGCCTGCTTGCGGACGACGATCGCGTCCAGCCGCCCACCGGCGGCGGCCTTGGCGTGCAGCATCGCGGTGGCGACCGGGTCCGCGCCCATGGTCATCCCGCCCACCACGTCGAAGCCCCAGTCGGCGACCAGGTCGTTCATCACCCGCCCGACCAGCGGCGCGGCCACGCCGTCCAGGGTCACCCGGCGCATGTCGACGTAGTAGTCGGCCTCCTTGCCCGAGGTGAGGGTGACCTTGCCGTGCACGACGGCCAGGTTCTTGATGTGCTCGATGAGTTCCGAACGATCCGACATGGGCCACACCCTAGAGGTTCCCGCCGGACCCTCCCGGTGGGCGTCATTTCCGGATGGTCTCCAGGAGTTCCCCGAAGGCCACCGACCGCTCCGGGGAGTGGAAGAAATTGCGGCAGGTGATCAGGGTGATCAGCCGTTTGGTCGGCGCGACGTGGGTGCGCTGCTGGCGTCCGGGGCGCTCCGGAACCGGGTCGACCACCCAGGTCTCCGTCTTGTCCACGGTCAGGTCGGCGGCCGAACTGGTCAGCGCGTAGACGAAGGTGGCTTTCCGGGTCTCCACCACGATCCGGGCGCCGGGCTTGAGGTCGAGCAGCGGCACGAACGGTCCGGACGCGCCCCGATGCCCGGCGAGCGCGAAGTTCCCGACCTGGCCGGGCGCCGCGCTGCCCTCGAACCAGCCCACTCCGACGCTGAGCGCGTACGGGGTGGTGCCGGTCACCACCGGAACCTCGAAGTCGGGTCCGAAGTCGGGGACGCGCAGCAGTGCCACCGCGTTGCCGGGGATCTTCGACGACGGCGTCCGGCCCTGCGCCCATTCCTTCTTGACCACCTCGACCTGCTGTTGGGCGGCCTTGGTGTCCATCACCGGGTTGAAATAGGCGTCCCAGACGTAGACGCCGAGGAAGGAGAGCCCGGTGACCACGAGCAGCACGCCGATCAGGGTGAGCGCGCGACGTCCGCGGGACGCCGGCCGGGGCGTCGGTGTCGCCTCGGTCGGCGGCAATGTCTCGGTGCCGGCTCCCACCCGCCCATTGTGAGCACCGTCGCCGGGCTCGGCAAACCGGCGGATTTGCGGTGCGCGAAATCGGTCGGGCCGCGCTATCGACTTTACCGCCGGGACGCCGTGATAATGACGCCCACCGCAGGCAAAGGGGATCGCGCCCATGACAAGCAATCCGACCGTTGTTCCGACGAATCCCGACCCGGCGATGGTGACCCTCGCCCACTTCGACAGGCTCACGTCCTGGTATGCCAAGGCGGCTCGCCGGGCCCGCATCTCGCACTACCTGCTGGAGGTGCTGCTGCTTCTGGTGGGGGCGTCGGTGTCGGTGGCCGCGCTCGCCCTGCCCGGCAACGGCGTCCCCGCCGCGGCGCTCGGCAGCGTCGTGGTGGTGCTGACCGGGCTGCGGCAACTGTTCCACTGGAACGAGAATTACCTCCGGTTCATCGCCGCGGGTCAGGCGCTGGAGCAGGAACGCCGCAAATACGACATCGGGCAGAGCCCCTACGACGACCCAGCCCTGCGCGACCAGCGGCTCGTCGAGGTGATGAACGGCATCCAATCCCAGGAGACCGAGGTCTGGATGCAGCTGCAACGGACCCGGGACGCCGACCGGACCACCTGAGAGGGCTCAGAGGTTCCCTAGCCGAACCAGGTGTGACCCGAGGTGGGGCCGTAGGAGTTCCGGGGCGCGTCGTCGGTGAACGCCGTCGCGGCCCCCAGCCAGCGCCGCAGCTCCGGTCCGGAGCAGGCCCGGTAGCCGAACAACGCCTGCCGGGCGGCGGCCTCCAACTCCGGCACCGGCAGCTGCCCATGGGCAGCCACGACAACGAAGTTGCCGTACCGTCGGCCCTTCCAGACCGCGGTCTCGGCGGTCACCACCACCTGTCGGAACCGGCCGGCGATGCCCGCCACGCACGGACGCGACCAGCCGAACGGCCGCTCGTCGGCCAGGTTCATCAGCAGCACGCCACCGGGCCGCAGCACCCG
This sequence comes from Micropruina sp., assembly GCF_047607385.1. Classification (GTDB taxonomy): domain Bacteria; phylum Actinomycetota; class Actinomycetes; order Propionibacteriales; family Propionibacteriaceae; genus Micropruina. The sequence goes on along the minus strand of NZ_JASGDE010000072.1, from coordinate 8,034 downwards.
CACGACGTCGCCGAAGAACTCGGTGGTGGCCAGCGAGCCGGGCACCTGGAACCCGTCGAAGGCGTCCACGATCAGGGCGTCGGCATAGTCGGCGGGCATCGCCGCGATTCCGCTGCGGCCGTCCACCGGACGCACCTTGATTCCCGAATGCCGGCCCAGCGGAAGCTTGCGGCGCACCTCGTCGAGCAACTCCGCGTCCGGCTCGCAGACCAGTTGCGCGGTGCCCGGACGGACCGCGGCCAGCCAGCGCGGCAGCGTCATTCCGCCGCCGCCCAGATGCACCACGCGCAACCGGACGTCCGCGGCGCGGCGCAGCACCGTGACCCGCAAGGCCTCGGCGATCCGCTGGACGTACTCGAACTCGAGCCGCAACGGGTCGTCCGGATCGACCCAGGACTGCTGTGACGAACCGGTCCGCACCAGGAAGGCGCCGCGCACCTCGCGGTCGGCCTCGACCCGCGACGTCATCGGAATGCCACGATCAGCCCGCCGACCAGGTTGCCGGCGCCGTGCGCGGCCCAGGGCAGCAGAATCGAGCCGGTGTACTGTCGCACCCAGCCGACCAGGAACGCCGATCCGCCGGCCAGCGCCAGCGCCGCCAGGCAGGACGCCGGCGCCCGGTCCACGAACAGCCACTGCCCCGCCGCCCGCAACAGGCCGTAGAGCGCGGCCTGCAGCAGGTTGGCCGCCATCGGGCCGGCCCGGCGTTCGTCCAGCCAGCGCAGCAGGAAGCCGCGGAAGAAGATCTCCTCGGCGAGGGCGGTCTGCAGCACGGCGGTCAGGATCACCGCCAGCACCAGGCCGACGCCGGACGCCGATGTCGCCCACCAGGCCGGCCCGCCGACCACCGCGCTGCCCAGGAAGCCCAGCCCGCCGGCGGCGGCCAGCACGAGCGCGGTGCGGCCGTCGCCACGCAGTTCGCGGAATCCGAGCCAGCGCAGCAGCGAGCCCTCCGGGCGTCCGGCCTGCAACCACCAGGCCAGCGGGACCAGCGAGAACACCCCGATCTGCGCCGGAACACCGACGAGCAGGGTGAGCAGCAGATCCACGGGACCAGTGTGCTGCCTGCGGCCGCAATCCGCCGAGTCCGCCCCGAAGCCGTCATCGAGCAATGCCACCGAGCCGCGGCGAGGTGGGCGGGTTCGCCGGGCGCGCTACGAGTGCGTGTGCCGCCCTTCGGCGGTGAGGATCGTCAGCACCTCCACGGGGCCGGGGCCGCGGGTGCCGATGGCGTGCGGAATCATCGTGGAGAACTCGGCCGCATTGCCCTGCTCGACGGTGACGAGTCGCTCGCCGAGGCGGAGCAGCGCGGTGCCGGCGAGCACGGTGAACCAGTCCCGGCCGGGGTGGACGCCGGCCTCGTCGAGCGGCGGCGGCGGGGTCGTGATGCGCATCTTCGCCACGGTGAGCCCGCCGGGGGTGCGGGACGAGGCCAACGTCCAGGTGGTCATGCCGCGCCGCTCGTCCCGGTGCGGCCGGATCACCACGTCCTCGTCGTCGGGTGACTCGGTGAGCTGGTCGATGGTCGTGTCGAGGGCACGCGCGATCGGCACCAGCTGGTCGAGCGCGATGCGCCGGGCTCCGGTTTCGATCCGGCTGAGGTTCGAGGGGCTCAGGTAGGTGCGCTCGGCCAGGGTCTCCAGCGACCACCCTCGCGCCAGCCGCAGCGCCCGGATGCGCTGCCGGACCAGCCGGTCGACGTCCAGATCTTGCTTCACAAGCATGATCGTATGCTTGCAGCGCAAGGCCTGCCTAGGCTGGGAACATGTCGCCGAACGACCACCGATCCCAGCATCCGCACCAGCACTCGCACGCCGCACCCTCGCTGTTGGAGACCCTTCTCGAACTGGACTCCGTGGTTCACCAGGGCCTGCTCGACGACGCCCTGGACGCGGTGGCGCAGGCCGCCCCCACCGATGCGGTTCGCCGAGTGCTCGACGTGGGCGCCGGGACCGGTGCGGCGACGTTCCGGCTGTCCGACCGCTACCCGGAGGCGGAGGTCATCGCTCTCGACGCCAGCCGGGCGATGACCCGGCGGATCGCGGCCCACGCCGAACGAGCCGGGAACCGCCGGGTGCGGGCGGTCAACCAGCCGTTGCTGGCCACCGCTTCGGACCCGGCGTCCGTCGACCTGGTCTGGGCGGCGTCGGTGTTCCACGAGTTCGACCAGCCGGCCCGGGAGCTCGCCGTGCTGTCGGAGTTGATCCGCCCCGGCGGGGTGCTGGCGATCCTGGAGATGGACGCACCGCCGCACGTCCTGCCCACCGGCTACCGGGATCTGGAATCGCGGCTGCGCCGGCTCGCGCAGGCCGACGTCCCGCCGCCGGAGTGGACCGACCAGCTCCGGGAGGCCGGATTCGAACTGCTCGCCGAGCACCGGCTCGGCAGCGATCAGGACCTTCCCGCGGACGGCCCGGGCGGGGCCTATGCCCGGGCGGAGCTGCACCGTCTCGCGCTGCACGCCGCCGCCGGCCTGGACGCGGACGAGAACGCCGCGCTGTCGCGCCTTCTGCACGGCGGTCTCGACGCGGCGGTGCTGCCGCGGGTGCACATCCGCGGCACCCGAAGCCTCTGGATCGCCCGCAGGCCCTGACTCGCAGGCCCTGACCCGCGGGGCCACCCGGGCGGCCGCCCACCGTCCTCGTCCTGGCGTGGCGGGGATCGCCCTCGACACGACCCGCGTGACGATCGGGCTCCGGTCCGGGCCGGCCGCGTTCGGTTCTCCGACAGGCCGCGCCGGCGGACTATCCGGCGTCCCCGGACTTGCGACGGCTATCGCCCGGCGGCGGCGTCGGCAAGCCAGGGAAAACCCGCTAGCGTATGACCAGATTCAGGGAGGAATGCATGAACTCCGAGAAGGTCATCTTCGGCTTCTTCATCACGCTGGCGGCCGCATTGAACTTCGGTTTCTGGACCGGCGAGATGGACCGGGTCGAACAGCACAACGTCTGGGAGTTGGCCGCGGCCATCGTGGTCAGCCTGATCGCGACCGTGCTCAAATTCGGTGACCGGACCCAGTTGGGCGCCGTCCACCTGTCCACCTCGCTGGTGGCCGACGTGCAGCTGATCGCCGGGGCCATCATCTGGACCTGGGCGTCCACGTCGCCGTCCGGCGTCACCCCGGGCGATATGGCGCTGATCGTGTCCATGTCGGCGGGCGCGCTGCTGGCGAACCTGATCTCGGTGGTGCTGATGATCTCCGAGATCATCACCGCCCGCCGCTAGGGCGGGCCCGGGCGGGCATTTCATGAACAATGTCACGTACCTGTTCCTGCGGCGGATGCGGCTGCCGCTGGTTCTGGTGATCATCCTCTACACGATCAGCGTCTTCGGACTGGCGATCATGCCGGGCATCGACGACGCCGGACACCCCACCGAAGGCATGGGGTTGTTCAACGCCTTCTACGTGATCAGCTACACCGCCACCACGATCGGCTTCGGCGAACTGCCGCACCCCTACTCGCCGGTGCAGCGGATGTGGATGACGGTGGCCATCTACCTGACCGTGGCCGGCTGGTCGTATGCGGTGGCGACCGTGGTCGGACTGCTCCAGGAGCCGGCCTTCCAGAACGCGCTCCGGCACGGCCGCTACGCCCGCCGGATCCGGCGGCTGCGGGAGCCGTTCTACATCGTCTGCGGCGTCGGCGAGACCGGCACCCTGGTCTGCCACGGCCTGGACCGGCTGGGCATGCGGTTCGTCGTGGTGGACTCCGACAGCACCCGGGTCGAGCAGATCAAGCTGGAAGAGTTCCGCGCCGATCCGCCCGCGGTGGTCGCGGACGCCTCGCAGCCGGCCAACCTGATCGGCGCCGGGCTGATGTCACCGCACTGCCGCGGCGTGATGGCGCTGGCCGTCGACGACGTCACCAACCGAGCCATCGCGGTCACCGCCCGGCTGCTGCGCCCCGGCCTGCCGGTGATGGCCCGGGTCGGCGACCCCAACACCGAGCACACCATGGGCGCATTCGGCGGCGACATGGTGACCAATCCGTTCGAGCGGTTCTCGTCCTACCTGGCGCTGGCGGTGGCCCGTCCCGAGCGCTACCGGCTCGGCCAGATCCTGACCGGCTTCCCCGGCGACGAACTGCCCGAGCGGCATCATCCGCCCCGCGGGCACTGGATCATGTGCGGCTACGGACGTTTCGGCCACGGCGTCCGGGAGGCCCTGACCAAGGCCGGCAACGGCGTCACCGTGATCGACCGGATGCACTACGGCGAGGAGGGCGTGGACGTCGAGGGCACCGGCACCGACTCCACCAGCCTGAAGAAGGCCGGCATCGAGAACGCCGTCGGCATCGTGGCCGGCAACGCCAGCGACCTGAAGAACCTGGCGATCGCGCTGGTCGCCCGCGACCTCAAGCCGGACATCTTCGTGGTCACCCGGCAGAACCAGATCAGCAATTCGACGCTCTTCGAGGCCTTCCACGACGACCTGTGCATGCAGCCCAGCCGGATCGTGGCACGCGAGTTCCTGGCCCTGATCACCACGCCGCTGCTGGCCCGGTTCCGCTACGAGATCCGCGGCGCGTCCGAGATGTGGTGCTGGGAGCTGGCCGAGGCGATGTCGCTGCTGCACGGCGGCCGCACCCCGGAACTGTGGGGGGTGACCATCGATTCCGAACATGCCGCCGCGGTGGTCGAGGCGATCACCCACCATCACTGGGTGAACGTCGGGCACCTGCTGGTCGATCCCTACGACCACGACAAGCCGGCGGACGCCCTGGTGCTGATGGTCTCCCGCGGCGACGGCGGGCAGCTGCTGCCCAATATCGGCTACCAGCTGGAGATCGGCGACCAGCTGCTGATCGCCAGTTCACCGGAGGCCGCGCACAAGATGCAGCTGCTGCTGAACAACCTCAACGTGCTGCACTACGTCCGCACCGGACGCGAGGGCGGCGGCGGCTGGATCTGGCACGAGATGCGCGCAGTGAAGCGACGCTGGATCAGGTTCCGCTCCCGGCACGGGCACTGAACGGAATCAGGGGCCGTTGACCTCGGCTGTGGGTCGATCCTGGTCCACGTCACGCCCACGCGACCGGGTGCCGCCGGACCCGCTGTAGCGCCGGCGCAGCAGCGCCCAGGCCACCGGGCCCAGCGCGACCGCCGCGCCGGTGATCACCAGCACCCCGACCGTGGGGACGCCGACCAGCTTCAGGCCGGACGCCATCAGCAGGATCGCCAGTGCCCGCCGGATCACGCCACCAGGCGCGCGGGAGGAGATCTGAGCGCCGAGGAACGCGCCCGGAATGGCTCCGAGCAGCATCGAGCCGGTCAGGCCCAGCGACACCTGCCCATAGATCAGGTGGCCCACGGACGCGGCGGCCACCAGCGGAATCGCCTGCACCAGGTCGGTGCCGACCAACTGGGACGGCTTGAGCCGCGGGTAGAGCACCAGCAGCAAGGTCAGGATCAGCGAGCCGGCACCGACCGAGGTGAGGCCCACCATCAAGCCGCCGAGGGCGCCCAGCAACACCGTCGGCAGCTTGCGGACTTCGATATCCGGTGACGAGGCCGGCGCCGCGCCCTCACCCCAGAGCGTTCGTTTGCGGGTCATCTGGAACCACGCCCGGATGATCAGGCCGCCCGACGCGAGCAGCAGCGCCGCCCCCAGCAGCGCCAGCAGGGTCTGCTCGAATCCGGCGATGCCTTTGAGGTGATCGACGGTCATCGCGCCGAGGAAGGCGGCGGGGACCGAGCCGAGGCACAGCCAGAGCACCAACTGGAGGTTCGCGGTCTTTCGCACGATGTGGACGACCGCGCCCGCGGGCTTCATGAACAGGCTGCTGACCACGTCGCTGGAGATCGCGGTCAACGCGTCCACCTTGAAGAACAGCACCAGCACCGGCGTCATCAGGGCACCGCCACCCATGCCGGTCAGGCCGACGACGATGCCGACCAGCAGCCCGGCCAGAGCGATTCCGACGTCCACGGTGCTCCCCATTCGATTCGGACGCCGTCGGCCGGGCCGGCGACGCCGGAGCCGATCGGCGTGCCGTCCGGGTCACACGCGGTTCCGGCCCGGACGATCCGGGTCAGCCTAACCGCGCGCGGCACAGTTCTCCTGGTTCTCCCACAGACTAGACATACTTTTCCGGGAGCAGCGCGGCGAGGACCGGAGAAGGGCTCGTGGACCAGGGAGAACCGTCCCCGACCGACGAAACTCGCACCTCGAGAACCGTCCCCGACCGACGAGAACCGTCCCCAACCGACGAAACTCGCACCTCGAGAACCGTCCCCAACCGTCGAGAACCGTCCCCGACCGACGAAACTCGCACCTCGAGAACCGTCCCCAACCGTCGAGAACCGTCCCCGACGGGCGGGGACGGTTCTCGGTGGTTCACGGACTGGCGCGCCAACCCTGGACGGTCAGCCCTCGACCACCACCAGGCCGCTGCTGTCGGCGTCCACGTCGAAGCGGACGGTGTCGCCGTCGACGATGTCGCCGGCCAGCATCCGCCGGGCCATGGCGTCCTCGATGGTGGTCTGCACCAGCCGCTTCAGCGGACGCGCGCCGTAGACCGGGTCGAAACCGGTCAGCGCCAGCCAGCCCTTGCCGGCCTGGGTGACCTCGACGTGGATCCGGCGATCGGCCAGCCGGTCGTTCAGCCGGCGCAGCTGGATGTCGACGATCCGGCTCAGGTCCTCGGTGCCGAGCGGGGTGAACATGACCACCTCGTCCAGCCGGTTCAGGAACTCGGGCTTGAACGCCTGCCGCACCACACCCATCACCGCCTGCTCCTTCAGCTCCGGCTCCAGGCTGGGGTCGGCCAGGTACTGCGAGCCCAGGTTGCTGGTCATGATCAGGATGACGTTGCGGAAGTCGACCGTGCGGCCCTGGCCGTCGGTGAGGCGTCCGTCGTCGAAGACCTGCAGCAGGATGTTGAACACCTCGGGGTGCGCCTTCTCGACCTCGTCGAGCAGGATCACCGAATACGGACGCCGGCGCACCGCCTCGGTCAGCTGGCCGCCCTCCTCGTAGCCGATGTAGCCGGGAGGGGCACCGACCAGCCGGGAGACCGAGTGCTTCTCGCCGTACTCGCTCATGTCGATCCGCACCATCGAGTGCTCGTCGTCGAACAGGAACTCGGCCAGCGATTTGGCCAGCTCGGTCTTGCCGACGCCGGTCGGGCCGAGGAACAGGAACGATCCGGTGGGCCGGTTCGGGTCGGAGATGCCGGCCCGGGAGCGGCGCACCGCGTCCGAGACGGCGACAACGGCCTGGCGCTGGCCGATCAGCCGCTCGCCCAGCCGCTCCTCCATAGTGAGCAGCTTCTCGCTCTCGCCCTGCAGCAGCTTGCCGACCGGGATGCCGGTCCAGGACGCCACCACCTCGGCGATGTCGGTGGCCGACACCTCGTCGCTGACCATCGGGGTCAGGTCGGATTCGGCCTGCTGTGCGGCGTCCATCTCGGCCTGCAGGGCGGGGATCTCGCCGTACAGGATCTCCGAGGCCTTGGTCAGGTCACCCTCGCGCTGGGCCCGGTCGGCCGCGATCCGCAGCTCGTCGACCTTGGCCTTCAGTTCGCCGACCCTGTTCAGCCCCGACTTCTCCGCCTCCCAGCGGCCCTCCAGCCCGCGCAGCTCCTCGCGGGCGTCGGCCAGGTCGGCCTGCAGCCGCTGGTAGCGCTCGACGGAGGCCGGGTCGGTCTCCTTCTCCAGCGCGAAGCTCTGCATGGTCATCCGGTCGATGGTGCGGCGCAGCTGGTCGATCTCCTCCGGGGAGGAGTCGATCTCCATCCGCAGCCGGGACGCCGACTCGTCGATCAGGTCGATCGCCTTGTCCGGCAACTGCCGGCTGGTGATGTACCGGTTCGACAGAGACGCCGCCGCGACCAGCGCGCCGTCGGTGATCCGCACCTTGTGGTGCGCCTCGTAGCGCTCCCGCAAGCCGCGCAGGATGGCGATGGTGTCCTCCACCGACGGCTCGCCGACGAAGACCTGCTGGAAGCGGCGCTCCAACGCCGGGTCCAGCAGGTCTTCGTCGGCGAGCCGTCGGTGGAGGACACCATCGCCATCCTGCGCGGCTTGCGGGAG
>NZ_JASGDE010000071.1:0-8081 GCF_047607385.1 Micropruina sp. | reverse complement strand
TCGGACGCCCCGGACGCCGTCCCTCCCGAACCCAGCGCTCGCCTAACTATTTGGCGCTCGCCGAACTCGGCGAGCGGCAAATAGTTAGGCGAGCGCTGGGTTCGGGAGGGACGGCGTCCGGGGCGTCCGAAGCACCCGCAGCACGGAACGGATCAGCAACGGCAGCATCGCCAGCAGGAACCACTGCGGCCTGGTCAGCCCGAACCACACCTCTTCATTGCCTCGGACGAACTCGACCAGGAACCGGAAAAGGGCGTAGCCGGCGACGTACAGCCGGAACAGTCCACCCGGCGCCAGGCGTCCCCGCCAGCGCAGCAACAGCACCAGCGCGACGGCGTGGAAGACGATCTCGTAGAGGAACGACGGGTGCAGCCCCACCCCGGGAGCACCGCCCAGCCGCGCGGCCTGCTCGGCAGTGAGGGTCATACCCCAGCCGGCACCGGTGGGCGTGCCCGGGTTCTCGGTCAGCAGGCAGCCGACCCGTCCGATCATCATCGCCAGGGCGACGGCGGGCGCGAACAGCTCGCCGGTGTCCTCGCGGTAGCCGGTCAGCCGCTTGCCGAACCACACCCCGATCCAGGCACCGACCAGACCGGCCAGGATGCTGCGGTTGCCCAGCGTCCACCAGTCCAGCAGGGACGCCGTTCGGCTCGGATCGAGCGTCGCCGGCCAGGTCAGCAGTCGGGCGCCGATCGCGCCGAACGCGACGGCCATGCCGGCCAGCACCCACAACCGGTCGTCGTGCAGCCGCAGCCGACGCTTCTCCAGGGCGTACCAGACCAGGCCGGCCACTACTCCGAGGCCGACCCAGAACCCGTGCACCAGATCGCTGCCGGGGAACGGCACCTCGATCATCGGCACCCCACGAGGCTGGACGCCATCCCGGGAGCCTACCGCCGCGGACACGGTCCGGGCCCGTCCGATCAGCACTTCCCTCACGCTCGCCTAACTATTTCCCGCTCGCCGAGTTCGGCGAGCGGGAAATAGTTAGGCGAGCGCTGGGGTCAGTCCTCCTTGACCAGGGTGGCGACGCCGCCGAACGGGGGCAGGGTCACCGTGAAGCCGCCCAGGTCGTCCACGTCGGCCAGCTTCCGCCGGGTGGTCAGGTCGAACACCCGTCCGGCCGGGATCTGCTCGGACTGCACCCGCCCGCTGATCCACTCGGTGCCGAAGTTGAGCACGGTCACCTGCACCGCGCCGATGTAGAGCCGGTTGACCAGCACCAGCATCTCCTTGGTCGGCACCTCCGGCACGTCCAGCAGGCTTCCGGTGGACAGCCCGTGCTGCTTACGCACCGCGAGGATCGGCGCCAGCCGGGCGGCGAACGACTTGGGGTCCTCCAGCTGCGCGGGCAGCGGTCCGTACAGCGCCTTGGCCAGCGGCATCCCGGACGCCGAACCCTCCACCCCGGGCGCCGCACCGGTCAGGTCGTAGGCGCCGCGCTCGATCCAGCGGGTGTCCCCGGTGGCGATCAGCCCGGAGACCTGGTCGCGGGGCAGCGGCAGCGCGCCCACCAGGTCCCAGCCGGACAGCGCGAACACGCCGGGCTGCCAGGCGTTGTACATGCACAGCAGCAGGTGGGCGTCCTTGATCTGCTCCACCTGGGCAGGGGTAATCGCGTCCAGGTCGGTGATGCCGAGGCTGGCGGTGATCACCGAGGCGGTGGTGGAGGCGATGCCGTTCTGGGTGAACACCGCGTTGTAGGGCCCGGCCTCCCCGGTGATCTTCTGCCGCAGCGTTTCACGGATGTGCTCGGCCAGGTCGACGCCGGTGTACTCCACCCCACCCAGGGTGTAGAGGTCGGTGGCGTGCCGGGCGGCGAAGTGGACCAGTTCGTAGGTGAGCTCGTCGTGGTTCTGCAGCGCGTGCACCAGGGACGCCTGGTCGATCCCGGCGGCGATCGCCTCGCGCAGGGTGAGCCGCAGGAACTCGGTGTCACCGGTAGCCAGTGCCAGATGATAGGCCGGACGGGTGACGAAGTCGTAGGACAGGTCGGGCCCGACCTTGGACGTCTCGGCGATGTCGTCCACGCTCAGGTTGAGCTCCTGGAAGGTGAAGCCGCCGACCTTGCGGACCATCGAGCCGATCAGCTGGTTGGCCGCCTGGGACAGCGGATGCCCCTCCGACCAGGCCGGACCGCCGATGTTCTTCTCGACGCCGAGGAAGCCGTTGGCGTCCAGCCGCAACCCGCCGGAGCCCAGGTCGAGCAGCGAGTGCAGCGCGTCGCCCATCACCAGCCGCATGCCGGCGAAGGTGGGGTCCAGCCAGTTGATCGACGGCTGGCCGTCCTTGAAGTAGTGCAGGTAGACCCAGCGCCGCAGCACGCCATTGTGGTCGTGGATCGGCGGGGTCACCGACCAGTTGGTCTCCTTGACGCCGGGCTCGTAGAAGATCACCCGCTGCAGCTCGCCGATGATGTAGCCGGCCTCGGCCAGCGCCCGCTCGTGGGACGGGTCCAGGTTCACCGAGTCCTTGCCCTTGGGGACGTCGGGCAGCAGGTGCCAGGCCTCCTCGGGGATGTCGACCATGTGGTAGATGCCCGGGTAGTCGCGGTAGTTCAGCTCGGCCAGCCGGAAGTCGGCGCCCTTGCCGGTGTGCCCGGGGACGATGTCGTCGATGATGGTGCCGCCGTGCCGGGCGGCCACCTCGCACATCGTCCGGAACTCCTCCTCGGTGCCGAACAGCGGGTCGATGGCCATGCTGATCCGGTCGAAGTGACCGTCCACGCTGGGGGTCAGCTTCCAGCCGGAGATGCCGCCGGCCAGCTTCACCGGGCCGGTGTGGACGCCCTCGATGCCGATCTGCTGGAAGGTGCGCCACAGCTCCTCGTCGCCGAGCGAGCCCAGGAAGGACTGCCCGGGCGCGGTGACCAGGGACAGCGGGTAGGCGGTGAACCAGACCGCCGTCCGATCGACGGCGGCGCGCGGGTCGGGCGCGGCGTAGGAGTTGCTCCACATGGTGTGCAGGCCGGCCAGCTGCCGGGCCAGCGTGATCGAGTCGCCCAGCATCGACTGGTTGACCAGCCATTCCAGGTAGGCCTTGTTGCGGCCGTCCGGCTCGAACGGGGGCGGGCCCATCGCCTTCAGCATGTCCTTGCGCCGCCGGGCCGCGGGCCGCAGTTTGGCCGGACGGGCCGGGTAGCGCTGGGCGTCGAAGGTCAGTTCCAGGACCTCGTCATGGTCGGCGGGGACGGCGTCGTCGGGCTCGGCGGTCATGGGCGTCAATGTAGTGCCCCGGCCGCCAATCGATCTCGCCATCGGTGACCGGTTTCGGGCTCCGTGACCGCTTTCGTGTTATTACCCGAAATCCGTCACCGAAGATGAAACTCGTCACCGATGGCGAGATCGACGCAGCTCAGGAGCCTCGGTCGCGGCCAGCCGCAGGTAGTCCCCGACGTCGGCGGCATGGTAGATCCGTTCGTCCGGCTCGATCCGGGCACAGAACGTGGCATAGGTGACGGCGGCCAGCAACGGCAGCACCGGACGGAGCAGGGTGGCCGCCCGCTCCGGGTCGCAGCCGGGCACCACCCGCCGCCAGGCCGTGCCGAACACCTGCCCGGCGAGGGCACGGTCGGGCTCCGACAGCGGACGGGCGAACGCGAGCTCGTCGGTGAGCGGGTGGGAGAGGCAGGAGTCGCCCCAGTCCATGATCGCGTGGCCGCCCGGACGGCCCAGCACGTTGCCGGGGTGGAAGTCGCCGTGGGTGAGGGTGTCCGGGACGCCGCAGGCCTCGATCGCGGCGAACCGTCGTGGCAGGTCGTCGACCAGGCCGAGCAACGCGTCCCGGCGATCGGGCGGAACCTCGCCGAGGTGGCCGGAGACAACAACCTCGATGCGGGGCAGCTCCGCCGTCAACCGCCGGTCCGGCAGGCCGAGCGTGAGCAGCTCGTCGGCCCGTCCGATCCAGTCGGCCTGCAGCTCGACCAGCTTCTCGATCATCGGCGGCAGCGCCGCCCCGGCGGCGTCGAAGTTCGACCCGGACACGTTGGCCATGATCGTCCGGCCCGGCTCGGCCGCGTACACGGCGGGCACCGCCGGCGGACCGAGGGCGCTCATGATCGCGCCCTCGTGGGCGAAGAAGTCGGGCACCACCTTGAACCACAGTTCGCCGGCGTCGGTCGGCATCCGCCACACCGCCGACAGGTTCCAGGTCTTCACCTGCGTCGCCGGCCCGGTCACCGCGATTCCGGACGCGGCCAGCCGCTCCCGCGCCCAGCGCAGCTGTTCCTGGGGACCCCCGGGACGGGCCCAGGCCTGCCGCAGCGGGTGCGGCGCCAGCGGGTCGGCACCGTCCCAGGGCGTCAGCGGCAGGCCGGCGCAGGCAGCGGGATCGACTTCAGCCAGGTAGGTGACGGTGCCGCCCGGCATCCGCTCCACCGACGTGGTCAGCAGCCGGAGCACCACCACGTCCAGGCCGTAGCGGGCCTTGGCGGCAGCGCAGACGTCCCAGGCCTCCGGCCACCAGGGCAACTCGGTGGGCAGCGGCGGCAGCGCGCCGAGCAGGGTCTCCCCCGCGCAGAGCAGCAGGACCGCCTCGCGGCCGGGCATCGACATGGCCGCAGGCTATCGCCGGCCGCTCTGCTAAGCCTCGATCCGGCAGGCGGCGGTGGAGCCCGGTAGCCGATGCCGGTTGCGGGCGACCAGGGCGTAGACCGGCCCGGCCAGCCAGGACACCGGCGGATGCGACAGCAGCCATCCGGCCAGCCGCCACGGCATCGGACCGGTGGCCAGGGCGCGTCCGATGGCGCGGTGGCCGTAGCTGACCCGGGTGCCGGCGGCGGTGCGTTCGACGAACGGGATCTCCCGCTCGGCCCGGGCCGGGTCGACACCGAGCCCGACCAGGTCGGCGCGCTGCAGCGGCTCGATCCCCGCACCCAGCCGGCGGCGTCCCAGCCAGGTCGCGCTGGCGGTGCAGAAGCCGCAGTCGGCGTCGTAGAGCAGGATCGTCGCGGAAGGCTCATCGCGGATCGGTCGGGACGGCAGTGCCGCCGGTGCCACCTCCGCCGGTCCGCTGATCGTGCCGGCCACAACCGAGCCGGACGATCCGCTGATCGCGTCGGCCTGGCGGGCGGTCACTGGAGGTTGCATGGCTCCATGCTGACAGCGATCGACGTCCGGCCTGGCGGCATTCGCGCCGCGACCGGCCCGGTTGGCCGGCGCACTAGAATCCGTCCCGACCTAGGGGGACCGATGGACTGGACCGCGCACGTCATCTGGTGGCACTGCTACCCGCTCGGGTTCGTCAACGCTGAGGACACCGCCGTGCACGAGGTCAGGCACCGGCTGGGGCAGCTGACCAACTGGCTCGACTACCTGATCGACCTGGGCTGCAACGGGATGCTGCTGAACCCGATCTTCGCCTCCGCCAGCCACGGCTACGACACCCTCGACCACTACGCCATCGACCCGCGGCTGGGCGACGACGGCGACTTCGGCGAACTGATGTGGAAGGCCAAGGAGCGCGGCATCCGGGTGCTGCTGGACGGCGTGTTCAACCATCTGGCCCGGGAGCACCCGATCGTGCAGCGGGCGCTGGCCGCCGGTCCGGGCACCCCGGACGGCGACTGGCTGCGCTGGGTGGACGGCTACCCGCGGGTGTTCGAGGGCCACGAGCCCCTGGTCGAGCTCGACTTCGGCAACCCGGGCGTGCAGGACTTCGTCGTGGACGTGATGTGCCATTGGCTGGGACGGGGCATCGACGGCTGGCGGTTGGACGCCGCCTACGCGCCGGGCGCGGCGGCCTGGCGTCCGATCGTCGAACGGGTGAAGGCCGCCTACCCGGAGTGCTGGCTGCTGGGTGAGGTGATCCACGGCGACAAGGACGCCTTCGTGGCCGAATCCGGGCTCGATTCGGTCACCCAGTACGAACTGTGGCACGCGATCTGGCAGTCGATGAACGACACGAACCTGTGGAACCTGGACTGGGCGCTGCAGCGGCATCGCCGGTTCTGCACCCTGTTCCGTCCGCAGATCTTCATCTCCAACCACGACGTCACCCGGATCTCGTCCAAGCTGGACGACCGGCGACACGTTCCGCACGCGGCCGTGCTGCTCACCATGCTGCCCGGCGTGCCGTCCATCTACGCCGGCGACGAGCAGCGTTTCGAGGGCGTCAAGCTCGACCGGGCCGGCGGGGACGACGCCGTCCGGCCGCCCTTCCCGGCCACCCCGGACGGCCTGCTGCCGTTCGGCGCCGACACCTTCGAGCTGTACCGGACGCTGATCGGCCTGCGCCGGCGGCACCCCTGGATCGTGGACGGCGTGGTGACCACCCGCGACCTCACCAACGAGTCGGTGGTGGTGCTGGTGGCCGGCCCGGAGGAGGTCATCGAGCTGGCGCTGAACATCTCCGAGGGCGTCGGGCCGATGCCGGAGGGTGAGCTGCTGCTGGCCAGCGAGAGCTGCGGCGAGACGGTGCCGCCGCACGGCTGGGCGATCGGCGTCCGGCCGCGCACCGATGAGGACGCGCCGTTCCTGTCCCGGGCCGCGGCATGAGCTCGGTGCTGTCGGTCAACCTGGGCCGGTCCGCGGTGGATCGCGGCAAGCCGGTCAACAGGACCGGGATCGACAAGCGGCCGGTGCCCTCTGCCGTGGTCGCGGCCCCTGGTCCGCGCGACCTGACCCGCACCCTCGGGCCCGAGTCCCGCATCGGGCTGGCCGGCGACTTCATCGGCGACGGCAAGCATCACGGCGGCGACCTCCAGGCCGTCTACGCCTGCGCCCGGGAAGACCTCGACCAGCTCGGCGGCCTGGTCGGACGGGAGTTCGCGGACGGCAGCTTCGGCGAGAACCTGACCACGCTCGGGGTGGACGTCACCGGCGCCCTGGTCGGCGAACGCTGGCGGATCGGCACCGGACCGGACGCCGTCGAACTGCAGGTCACCACCCCGCGGATCCCGTGCAACACCTTCCGGGCCTGGATCGACGAACGCGGCTGGCTGAGCCCGGCTCCCCCGGCAACCGCTCGCCTAACTATTTGGGGCTCGCCGAATTCGGCGAGCGCTAAATAGTTAGGCGAGCGGTGGGAGGCGGCGGACGACCAGGGCCCGGACGCCGTCCAGGGTCGGGGTGAGCACCAGGGTGGCGGAGCGGGGTCCGGACGGCTTGAGCCGGCGGCGCAGCACCGCCGGGTCGACGTCCACCCCGCGCTTCTTGATCTCCAGGGTGCCGATGCCCTCCCGGCGCACCCAGGCCCGCAGCGCCTTCTCGCCGGCGTCCATCACCTCGAGCACCTCGAAGGCGGTGGCGAACGGCGTCGGACGACGCTCGGCGGCGAGCAGGTAGGCCAGCTGCGGACGCAGCCGCGCCGCGTCCAGCTGGGTGGCCAGCACGTCCACCAGGCCGGCCCGGATCACCGCCGGATCCGGTTCGTACAGCACGGCTCCCGGCTCCGGACGGGTGAACGCCGCCGGCGCAGCGGACGGCCCCGAGTCGTCCAGCTGCTCCCCCGCCGGCAGCAGCACCGCGCTCCGGCCCGGCGTACCCGTCCCCGACCACAACGACAGCTCCACCAGGTCGCCGGCGTCGCTGACCCAGCTGGCCAGCACGCCGTCCGGGATCAGCGCGTGCGGCAGCCCCGGGCCGAGCTTCACGCAGGCGACCCGGTCGGCCAACAGCGATTCGACGAACGACCAGGGCGGGCTGAGATCCTCCACCCGCCAGCTGCGTCCGGACGAGGTCCGCCGGGCCGGGTCGCAGAACACCGCGGTGCCGGGGTCGGCGAGTTCGTCGAGCAGGGCCACCGCGTCGCCGACCAGCACCGGCCGGCCCAGGTTGGCACCGGCCAGCACGGCGGTCAGCTCGTCGGCCTCCACCGCGGTCACCTCCAGTCCGGCGTCCAGGAAGGCCAGCGCGTCGGCCCCGATGCCGCAGCCCAGGTCGAGCACCCGGCGCACGCCGGACGAGCGCAGCCGCTCCGCCCGCCAGGACGCCACCCGGGGACGGCTGGCCTGCTCCAGCCCGTCGGCGGTGAAGAACAGCTCCGCGGCCCGGTCTCCGAATTTGGTGCGGGCCCGGCGGCGCAGCCCGGCCTGGGCACCCACCGCCGCCGCCCGTGCCGGCGGCAACCGGCGGCGCAGCCGT
>NZ_JASGDE010000070.1:0-28207 GCF_047607385.1 Micropruina sp. | reverse complement strand
CTCCGGATCCGTCGCCGGGATGGACAGGTCGGAGCCGAAGAATTGCCGGAACGCCAGGTATTCGACCGTCAGCACCGCCAGCCAAGGCAGCGCCATCAGCCCGGCGAAGGACAGGAACCCGAGCCCGGCGGCCGACATCGCCAGTAGGTTGGTCAGATTGGACACCGGCAGCAGCAGTGAGCCGGCATTGGCCAAATGGGTGCAGGCGTAGGCGTGCGGCCGCGGCCGCACCCCCATCCGGGACGCCGTCGCGAACACCACCGGGGTGACCAGCACCACGGTGGCGTCCAGCGACAACACCGCGGTGACGCCGGCGGCCAGCAGGAAGACGAAGACCAGCAGCCGGTGCGGGTCGCCCCGGCTGCGCGCCGCCATCAGCGCGCCGGCGTAGCGGAACAGCCCGTCGGCGTCGCAGAGTTCGCTGATCACCAGCACCGCGGCCAGGAAGGCCACCACCGGGAAGAGCTGGGCGATCTCGGCCCAGGCCCGGTCCCAGCTCAGTGCGCCGGTGAGCAGCACGACGGCGGCTGCCGGGACCGCGGCGACCGCCTCGGGCAGACCCCGCGGACGCACCACGGCGAAGCCCAGCACGACCACCAGCATCGCGATCGCAACGGCCTCACCCACGAGGGTTCAGGCTAGCCCCGCCGGCCGTGGCGCCGGTCTCACCCCAAGGGGTTCCGCCGGTAGGGCGGCCGACCGATCGTGCCTACCGGGGGAACCTCCAAGGGGTCGGCGTGCGGTGGGTCAGCCCCGGCGCAGGGAAGCCGGACCACCCGGCAGGTCGATGTGGACGCCGGTGTCGGTCAACCCCTCGCCGGAGATCCGGTAGACGGCCAGGCAGCGGTCCGCGTACAGCTGGGCGACGATCCGCTCGGAATCCCTGCTGAACACCACCCCTTGCGCGGCGGCACCGGTGGGCAGCTCGGCGACCCGGCGCAGTCGTCCGTCGTCGTTGGCGAGCAGCACCAGGCGTCCGGTGTCGCTGTGGCCGGGCTGCTCCGGCGGGATCTGGCTGCCCGCCATGCACAACGCCACCACCCAACGACCGTCGGGGGAGATCGCCACCCCTTCCGGCACCGACGGCACCGCGGCGTGATCGACCGATGTCAACGGTGTGGACGAGGCGTCCACCAGGGTGACCAGGTCGGCGTCCGCCACGCTCTGTCCGCCCCGGACGTCCTTGCCGGCCCAGCCGACGCTGCCGATCACCGCCCAGCGGCCCGCGGCGTCGACGTCCACCACGTAGGGGCTGACGCCGGTGGCCAGCCGCTGCGGTCGGGCCACGACATCCGGGCCGGTGAGGTCGAGGACGGCCGCACCCTGCTCGTCGCGCAGCGAGACGATCGCCGCGCTGCCGTCCGGCAGTACGCCGATGCCGGCGAGCCGTCCCGACGACACCGGGACCCGCTGCCGCTGCTCCGCCCGGCCGTCGGCGATGTCGAAGACGACCACCTCGCCGCCGACCGTGGTGACCAGCAGTCGCCGTCCGTCCGGGGTGAAGGCCACCGCCTGCGGATGGCTGCCCAGCTCGATCACCTCGACGCTCGCCGAGGATCCGTCGAACCGGACCAGCTGCAGTACCTCGTGGAAGACCAGCGTCCCGGCAGCGGCGTCGTAGGAGGTGGGCGCGGCGACCGCCGCCAGCTGTCCGGCGGGGGCGAGCGCGACCGCCTGCGGTGGCCCGACGATCGAGGTGCGGACGTCGACCGTGGCCAGCACGGCGGGCGGTTCGGCGTCCAGATCGATCAGGCTGAGCGTGTCAGCGCCGACGCCGGCCGGGAACAGGTCCCGGCCGGCGTCGCGGACCAGCTTGGCGTCATTGGCACTGACGAAGAGCTCCACCTCAGTAACCCGAGGACGGATCGACCACGTTGGCCAGCGGACGACCGGCCAGGTAGGCCCGCAGGTTGTCGCAGAAGATCGCACAGATGCGCTCGTCCTCCTTGCTGTCCAGGCCGCCGGAATGCGGGCTGACCAGCACGTTCTCCAGATCCCACAGCGGGGAATCGGCGGGCAGCGGCTCGACGGCGAAGACGTCGAGGGCGGCGAAACCGACCTGTCCGGAGCGCAGCGCGTCGACCAGCGCGTCCTCGTCGATCACGGTGCCGCGTCCCACGTTGACCACGGTGACGCCCGGCTTGGCCAGAGACAGGATGCGGCCGTTGATCAGCTTCTCGGTCTGCGGAGTGCCGGGCAGGGTGAGCACGATGTGGTCGGCGCGGCCGACGATGCTCTCCAGATCGTCCAGCGCATGCACTTCGTCGACGTTCTCGACCTCGCTGACCCGGCGCTTCAGGCCGAGCACCGTCATGCCCAGCGCCTTGCACCGTTTGGCCACCTGCTGGCCGATGCCGCCCAGGCCGGCGATCAGCACCGTGCTGCCCTCGATGGGATGTCCGACCACCCGGGTCGGCCAGTCGTGGGCGCGCTGCTGCCGCTGCAGCCGGGGGAGCTCCTTGCGGCCGCAGAACAGCCCGAAGATCGCCCACTCGGCCAGCGGGATGCCATGGGCGCCCGCCGAGGTGGTGAACACGATCCGCTGCAGAGCCTCGTCCGGCAGATTCGCGGCGAGCACCTGGCTGCCGCCGCCGGCCGCCATGGTCATCACCCAGCGCAGCTTCGGGTTCGCCGCGACGGTACGGGCCAGCGCGGGCGGCTGGACGTCCGGGATGCCGTAGAGCACCTCGGCGCTGTCCACCAGGGCGTCGAAGCGGGCCTGCTGCTCCGGCGTCCGGTGGAACGACGGGTCGCCGGCGAAGTCCGCCGGATGGCGCATCGGGGGCAGCAGCTCCTGGTCGACGACCACCTCGACCCGAGGGTCGACGGCCGCGACGCGGTCGCACAGTTCCGGGGCCAGCGGGGTGGCGACGACCACCCGCACCTTGTCCTGCTCAGACATGCACAGTCTCCTGTCCGGCGTCGTTGAGGTCGGTCAGACTACGACCCTTGGTCTCCGGGGTGACGAAGGTCGTAAGGAACGAGATCAGGGACAGCAGCGCCGAGTAGCTGGCGATGACCCACCAGGCGTTGCCGGTGACGGCCAGGATCGAGGCTCCGACCAGCGGGGCGATGCCGCCGGCGATCACCGCGGAGAACTCTCGAGCCGTGGCCACACCGGTGAACCGGTGCTGATTGCCGAAGAGCTCCGGCAGCATCGCGCACTGCGGGCCGAGCATGGCTTGAACACCGATGCCGATACCGACGCCCATCACCAGCAGCACCAGCCAGACCTGGCCCAGGGTGAGCAGCCAGATGCCGGGGAAGGCGAACGCTGCGCTGAAGAAGGCTCCCCAGCGGTACACCTGAACCCGGCCGAAGCGGTCGGAGAGGGCTCCGAAGAACACCACGGTGAAGATCGAGATGGCAGCCGCCACCACTGCACCCCAGGTCCCGATCAACTGCTGGCCCTTGTAAACCTCAAGGCTCGCCACGTAGGCCAGCAGCAGTGCCGAGTAGATCGAGGAGTTGCCGTTCTCACCCATCCGCAGCCCGATGCCGATCAGGATGTTGCGCCGCGAGGTGGAGATCGCCTGACCGACGGACTGCTTGACGGGCGCCTCACGGTGCGCCTCGGCCTCCTCGAGGGCCTCGAAGGCCGGGGACTCCTTGAGCCGCATCCGGATCACGACGGCGACGATGATCAGCACGGCGCCGAGCAGGAAGGGCACCCGCCACAGCCAGCCGAAGAGCACCTCGCGGTGAGCGAGACCGAGCAGGGCAAAGGTGCCGGCGCCCAACAGGGTGCCGATCTGGATGCCGACGAACGGCAGTGAGGCGAAGAAGCCGCGCCGCTGAGGTGGCGCGAACTCCGAGATCAGCACGGTCGCGCCGGCCTGCTCCGCGCCGGCGCCGAGGCCCTGGGCGATGCGCAGCGCGACCAGCAGGATCGCGCCCCAGATGCCGGCCATGTCGTAGGTGGGCAGCATGCCGATCAGCATCGACGAGCCGCCCATCAGGGCGATGGTGATGATCAGCACGACCTTGCGGCCGAGCCGGTCGCCCATGGCGCCGAAGACCAGTCCGCCGATCGGGCGGGCGGCGAAGCCGACCGCCAGGGTGCCGAGAGAGGCGATGGTGGCACCGGTCGGACCGAGCGGCTTGAAGAAGAGTTCGCCGAAGATCAGTGCGCTGGCGAGGCTGTAGATGTAGAAGTCGTAGTACTCCAGGGCGGAGCCGACCGATGAGGCCAGGGTCGCGCGACGGAGTTGGACGGGGTCGACAGCTGGCTCTTGGGAAGGTGGCCGTGTGTGTTGCTCAGACATGAGAGCTCCTTTGTTCTCTATGCGGTAGCTCCATCATGCCCTATAGATCGAACGGTGGGCAATAGATCGAACAATCTTGGTCAGAGTGCGTCCACGATCGGAGTGGGGAGCGTCAGCCGGTGGCCATCGGGTTGCCCAGCAGGGTGGCCACCCGGGTGAGTTCTTTCACCAGCACGTCGCGGACCTCGTCGTTCCAGTCGGACTTGTGCTTGGTCACGCTGATCGCCAGGATCGGCGCCCGGACGCCGCGGGTCGGTACCACCACGGCGAGTCCGACCACGCTGTCGGCCGACTCCTCGTCGTCGATCGCGTAGCCGCGGGCCCGGGCCAGCCGGACGTCCTTGAGCAGCCGGGGGACCGTGCGCCGGGAACGGCTGGTCAGCTGCGGCAGCTCGTCGATGCCGTAGTAGAGCCGCTCGATCTCGGAATCGTCCAGCCTGGCCAGCAGCGCCTTGCCCTGTGCGCACGAGGACGCCGGCAGCCGGTCGCCGATGTTGGTGGTCAGCCGGACCGCCGGGTGGCCCTCGTAGCGGGCCAGGCACAGCGTGTCGATGCCGGCGGCGGTGGAGAGCCGCAGCGTCTCGCCGCGCAGCACGTCCGACTCCAGGCAGGCCCGGTGGAATTCGCTGACCTGGTCGAGCCGGGACAGGTAGGCCCCGCCCAACTCGACCAGCTTGCGGCCCAGCGAATACCCGAGGTCGTCGCGCCGGATCAGCCCGCCCAGTTCCAGGGCGGTGCAGATCGTGCTGGTGGACGACTTCGGAACCCCCAGATCCCGGCTCAGGTCGGACAGCGTCATGATCCCCGACTCGCTGGACGCCAGGGCGTCCAGCACCGCCACCGCCCGGCTCACCGCCGGTGCGGCGCCGGGGGGCGTGACGTCGGTTCCGCCGCGTACGGGCATGCCGGGCCCCCTAGCCGTTCAGAGGGTCGAACATGATCGGTCAGCCGTTCGCTGTCTCGGACGCCGAGGCGTCCTCGATCCACTGCTGCACCACCGAGGCGTCCTCGTCGCCCAGGCCGGCCTCGGTCAGTGCGGTGTAGGCCGCGAGCAGCGGTTCGGCGGTGACCAGGCGCAACCCGGAGACGTCCGCCTCCTCGATGACCGCCTTGAGGTCCTTGATCAGGAACTTCGCCGGGCCGGCGGCGGTGTGGTCGTGGTTGACGAAC
Organism: Micropruina sp.; assembly: GCF_047607385.1. Lineage (GTDB taxonomy): Bacteria > Actinomycetota > Actinomycetes > Propionibacteriales > Propionibacteriaceae > Micropruina. Next base: position 22,772 of record NZ_JASGDE010000070.1, on the reverse strand, counting down.
TTGGGTCCCTTGACCTCCATGATCCGCGAGCCCGCGTAGCCGGTGGAGAGCAGGTCGAACAGCCGTCCGACGTCCAGCCCGGCGCGTTCGGCGAGCAGGGACGCCTCGGCCACCGCGACCACCTCGGCCGCGACGATCAGCTGATTGCAGGCCTTGGCGACCTGGCCCGCGCCGAGCGGCCCCAGGTGCACGGCCGTGCCGGTCGCCGACATCACCGCCACCGCGGTCGCGGCGGCCTCGTCCGGCCCGCCGATCATGATCGACAGCGCGCCGGCCTCGGCGCCCTCGACGCCGCCGCTGACCGGGGCGTCGACGACGGTGACCGGATGCGGCTGGTCGTCCAGCCGGGCCTGCAGATCGCGGACGTCCTTGGCCGACGTGGTCGACGAGACCACCAGGATGAGCGGCTTCCGCAGCCCGGCGAGCAACCCGTCCGGGCCGTCCAGCAGCGCCTCGATGTCACCGATGGCGGGCACCATCAGGATGATCAGGTCGCTGTCGGCGGCGACCTCCCGTGGGTTCGCAGCCAGTTCGGCGCCGCCGGACACCAGGTCGGCGAGCCGGTCGGGAAAGCGGTCGAGCAGGATCAGGCGTCCGCCCGTGGCATGCTTCTGGATGTGCCCGGCCATCGGAAGGCCCATGCGTCCGAGGCCGATGAAACCCACGTCCATGTGGTGACTCCATTCATTCTAGAGAACGGCGTTCAACTTACTGAACGTCGATGCTAGCGGGCCTCCACCCGGAGCGCCAGAGTGCGCAGCTCGCGATGAACCGCGGACGCCGGGGCCGATCCGGCTCCGGGCCGCTTCTTCGGGCAGATTCTCGCGGTTGGGGTGGTGCGTCTCCGGCTGGGGTGAGTCATACTCCCCGCCATGGGGCGTGACATCGAGTCGACGACGTACACCAGGGAACAGCGGCAGCGGTACCGCGAAAAGGTGCGGCACTGCCTGGACGTCTTCGAGCAGATGCTCGCCGCCGACAGCTTCGACTTCGACGAGCCGATGAGCGGCATGGAGATCGAGTTGAATCTGGTCGGTGGCGACTACCGGCCGAAGCTGGACAACGCCGACGTGCTGGCGGCGATCGCCGACCCGGAGTATCAGACCGAGCTCGGCCGGTTCAACATCGAATTCAACGTCCCGCCGGCGCCGCTGGCCGGAGACGCCCTGGCCCGGCTGGAGGCCACGCTGCGGGAATCCATTAACGAGGCCGAACGGCGCTCCTCGGCGCTGGGCACGCACATCATCATGACCGGCATCCTGCCCACGGTGACGGCGGAGACGTTCGAGGGCGACTGGATGAGCGACAACCTCCGCTACGCCGCGATCAACGACGCGGTGCTGGCCGCGCGGGGCGAGGACATCCACATCGACATCGAGGGGCCCGGCGGGGAGTTCCTCACCCGTTATGTCGATTCGGTGGCGCCGGAATCGGCCTGCACCTCGATGCAATTGCATCTGCAGATCCGTCCGGAGGAATTCGCCGATCACTGGAACGCCGCGCAGGTGCTGGCCGGACCGCAATTGGCGCTGGCCGCCAATTCGCCGTTCCTGATGGGCCGGCAGCTGTGGGCGGAGACCCGGATCGTGCTGTTCGAGCAGGCCACTGACACCCGGCCCATCGAGTACGCCAACCAGGGGGTCCGGCCCCGGGTGTGGTTCGGGGAGCGGTGGATCACCTCGATCTTCGACCTCTTCGAGGAGAACTCCCGCTGGTTCCCGGCCCTGCTGCCGGAGCTGGACCCGGAGGACCCGCAGGCCGTCTTCGACGCGGGCGGCGCCCCGCAACTGGCCGAGATGCGACTGCACAACGGCACCATCTACCGCTGGAACCGGCCGATTTACGACCTGGCCGGCGGGACGCCGCACCTGCGGCTGGAGAACCGGGTGCTGCCGGCCGGCCCGACGGTGGTGGACATCCTTGCCAATGCCGCTTTCTACTACGGAACGTTGCGCACCCTGGCGGCCGAGGACCGACCGCTGTGGAGCCGGATGGCGTTCTCCACGGCCGGGGCCAATTTCCTGGCCGGCGCCCGGCAGGGGATCGACGCCGACCTGTTCTGGCCCGGGGTCGGCGAGCTGCCCGCCTCGGAGTTGATCCTGCGGCACCTGCTCCCGCTGGCCTACCGCGGCCTGGACGCCTGGGGCGTCGATCCGGCGGTGCGGGACCGGCTGCTCGGCATCGTGGAGGGACGCTGCAAGACCGGCATGAACGGGGCGCAATGGCAGATCGAGGCCGTTCGCGCGCTGGAGGCGTCCGGAATTCCCCGGGTGGAGGCATTGCGACGCATGGTGGCGGCGTATGCCGACCAGATGCACGGCAATACCCCCGTGCACACCTGGGAAATGCTGTAATTATCCTTGAGAAACCCTCAGGGAACGTATTGGGCGCCCGTTGGGCAGGCACTTTCTTGCTAGGCTCCGCACGTTGGTCGCGAGAAAGGTCTGGGGGGAATGGTCACGCTGCCACGCAATAACTCTCGCACGAATCCGGATTCCACGCCGCGACGCGTCGGTGCCGGAAAGGTGCATCACCGACGTCCGCGAAGGCCGGCGGGGGAGCGGCTGCCGCTGCGTTCCTATCTGCTGAATGCGGCCGCCATCGTCGTCGCGGTGCTCCTGGCGCCGGTGCTGACCAGGTCGTCGGCGTCCGTCGCCGTGCCGCGGCCGGTGCAGGCCGTTCCGGCGAGTGTGGCGCCGGCCGGCGTGGCTCCGGAGCAGCACGAACGGTTCGCCACCGAATCGACGCAGCCGGCGCCCGGCCGGAACGCCGCGCGCGACGATCTCGACCACGACGACACGCTCGCGCCGCCGCCTCCACCGGGGAAGGCGGTGGCCGCCAACGGCACCGACTTCGTCTCGCCGGTGCCCGGGGCGATCACCGGAGGCTTCGGCCAGCGGTTCCACCCGATCCTGCACTACTGGCGGATGCACAACGGCGTCGACATGCATGCCGCCTGCGGCACGGTGGTGGTGGCCGCCTACCGCGGCACGGTGATCCAGGCCGGGCCCAACGGCGGCTACGGCAACCTGGTGGTCGTCGATCACGGCCGCTACAAGGGCAAGCAGGTGATCAGCAAGTACGCGCACCTGTCCCGGATCGGCGTCCGGGTCGGCGATCGGGTGGACACCGGGCAGGGCATCGCGCTCTCCGGCACCACCGGGCTGTCGACCGGCTGCCATCTGCACTTCGAGATCAAGGAGAACGGCGGCTACGTCGATCCCGCGCCGTACCTGACCGGCAAGTCCTCGCCGCGTCCGAGCGGTCCGATCAAGGATCTCGGGCCGACCGCGTCGCCCAGCCCGTCGCCGAGCAACTCCGGCAAGCCGAGCGCATCGCCCTCGCCGACGGCGTCCAAGACCCCGGCCCCGTCCAAGACGCCGGCCCCGTCGAAGACCCCGTCCCCGTCGAAGACCCCGACGCCGGGACCGTCGAAGACGCCCTCTCCGGAGCCGTCCGAGACACCGGAACCGAGCACCTCGCCGACGCCCACTCCGACGCCCAGTGAGTCGAAGGAGACGCCGGATCCCAAGCCGAGCGAGTCGAAGGACGCGCCGGATCCCAAGCCGAGCGAATCCAAGGCCACCTCGGATCCAACCCCGTCCCACTCGTCCCGCAGCGCTCCGACGCCGAGCGGCACCCGGGAACCGGCGCACGAGCAGCCGTCCAAGGTTCCCGCGCCGAGCGCCGGCAGCACGCCGTAGCGGGCCGCGGCGCACGGCGGCGACCGGGGCGGTGACGGGGATTAGGTAAACCTTCGTTTCAGCCGCGGGGAGCGGGACCGCTCGCTAACGTTGGCTTCATGGCGACTACCACCAGCACCCCGTCCAAGCTTTCCGTGATCGGCGCCGGCGCCGTCGGCTCGTCCCTTGCCTACGCATCGTTGATCCGCGGTTCCGCGGAGGAGATCGCGCTGTACGACCTGGATGGCAAGAAGGCGGATGCCGAGGTCCGCGACCTGTGCCATGGCACCCAGTTCACCCCGTCGTCCGGCGTGATCGGCGGCGGCAACATCGAGGTGGTCAAGGACTCCGACGTGGTGATCATCACCGCCGGAGCCAAGCAGCGCCCCGGGCAGACCCGGCTCGACCTGGCCGCGACCAACGTCAACATCCTCAAGTCGCTGATGCCGCAACTGCTCGAGCAGGCTCCGGACGCGCTCTACGTCCTGGTCACCAACCCCTGTGACGTGCTCACCGTGGTGGCGCAGAAGATCAGCGGCCTGCCGACCAGCCGGGTGTTCTCCACCGGCACCATGCTGGACACCTCCCGGCTCCGGTTCGCCATCGCCCAGGTGGCGCGGCTGTCGCCGGCGCACGTGCACGCCACCATCATGGGCGAGCACGGCGACAGCGAGTTCCCGGTCTGGTCCAGCGCCAAGATCACCAGCATCCCGATCCGCGACTGGGTCGACTCGACCGGCAAGCGGATGTTCGACGAGACCCTGCTCGCCCAGCTGTCGGACGAGGCCATGCACGCCGCCTACACGGTGATCGAGGGCAAGGGCGCCACCAACTACGCGATCGGCCTGACCGGTGCCCGGCTGACCGAGGCCCTGCTCAGCAGCAAGCGCGCGGTCTTCCCGCTGTCCAGCGTGCTGAACGGCTGGCACGACCTCTACGACGTGGCGCTGTCGGTGCCCAGCCTGGTGTCCAGCAAGGGCATCGAGCGGGTCCTGGACGTGCCGCTGGACGCGCAGGAGATCACCATGCTGCGCCGCTCGGCGGCCACCCTGAAGGAGTCGCTGAAGGCCCTCGGGTTCTGACCCCTCGGTTCTTCTGACACAGTGCGACGGGCGCTCCCGGGATCTGTCCCGGAGAGCGCCCGTCGTGCATGCTGCTGGTAGTGCTACTTGAGCGGCGCGGTGTGGGTGGCGACGTCCTCGGCCAGTTCGAGCGCCGCCTGCCGCTGCTGCTCGGAGGTGCCGCCGAGGCCGAGCACCCGCACGTAGTAGTGGTTGTCGACGGCCAGCAGGGCCGTGGTGGAACGGCTTTCGCCGGTCACGCCGGAGCGCTGGTCGCCGCTGTAGTTGTCGGTCTGGCTGAGCTTCTCCAGCTCGGACAACAGCACCGTGCCCTTGGGGTCGTGGACCACCTGCACCGAGAGCAGCGCGCCACCGTCCTCGCTCTGCAGGGCGCATTCGCCGACGCGGCGTCCGGCCTCGAAGGTGGACAGTTCGCGCAGCCCCGAGACCGGCTGATCGATCACCGACTCGGCCTTCGCGGCGTCCACCCGGCCATCGCAGAGCTGGCCGCGGGTGCCGATCAGCGAGGGACCGGGATCGGGGTCGTCGGCGGTGCACCCGGTCAGGGCCAGCAGCGCGCCGACGGCGACCAGGCCGGTTCTGGCCAGGAGCGCCCGGGGGGTGGAGCCGGCCCGGCCGGAGCCGATCGGGCGGAACGGGGTGGACATGGGGAAGACCCTACTCCGGATGAGCTCCCGACAAGCCGGGTGATCAGCGTCGCGGGGGCCCGGCTGCGCCGGGAAATCCGGTTCCTATGGCCCCGCTGTGCGAGGCGAGTAGGCTGACCCCGACGCTCCGTCAGATTGGACGCCGATGCTGCCGTTGTCCGGACCAGGGTTCTCCCTGTTCGAGCAGAACATCCCGCTCGCCATCGCCATCGTGGTGTGCTCATCGGTCGCCTACGCGGGCGGCTCGACGATGCAACACCTCGCTGTCGGGCGCCTGGTCGACCCCGACGCCGAGAACCGGGCGATGGGCCTGCGCCAGTTGTGGCGGCTGATCCGCACCCCGCTGTGGCTGCTCGGCCTGTTCACTATTTTCATCGGGGCGTCGGCGCACATCGTGGCGCTGATGCTGGCGCCGGTCACCGTGGTGCAGCCGGTCGGCATCCTGGCCGTGCCGTGGGCGGTGCTGATGGCGGCCCGGATCCACCGGCACACGGTGACCCGGACGATGTGGCTCTCGGTGGCGATCACCGTGTCCGGCATCGTGCTGTTCACCCTGCTGTCGGCCAGTGCGGCGTCCGACCACACCGTGCTCAACCCGACGGCGATCGGCATCGGTTGCGTCGTGGTCAGCGTGATCGGCGCCACCCTCGGCCTGCTGGGCTGGAAGGGCCCGGCGCGGCTGCGCTGCCTGATGTGGGCTTCCGGCGGCTCCTTCTTCTACGGCCTGTCGGCCGGCATGGTGAAGACCACCTCGGAGGTGGTCAAGCACGACGGCTTCCACGGCATGCCGATCTTCTGGGTGGTGGCGCCCTTCCTGGTGCTCTCCTACGGCATCGGCGGGTTCATGGTGCAGCAGGGCCTGGCCAACGGACCGGCCGAGATCACCGTCGGTTCGATGACCACCACCGATCCGATCGTGGCGGTCAGCTTCGGGCTGATCGTGCTCGGCGAGGGCGTCCGGATCAGCCCGTTGGCGGGCGTCGGGATGGCGCTGGCCGGGGTCTTCGCGGTGTGGGGCGTGGTGCTGCTGTCCAAGCATCACCCGGACGCCGCCCGCTCGGTTCCGGTGCTTCCGGTGGCCGGTGCCGAGCAACCGGTGGCACCGTAGTTCTTGGGTTGCTGCGGGCCGCGTTGCGTGCTGCGTGTCGGGTCTGGGCGGTTCGCTCAGCCCTTGACCGGCAGCGCGGACATCTGGCGTCCGGTGCCGGTGGTCAGGATGATGGTGGCGTCCCCGCGCGACATCGGGAAGAACACGTAACCGGTGGCCGCGCGGGCCGGTGACGCCGTCCCGGTGCGGATGTCGGGGGACCGCGGGCTGCTGGTCGGCCGGATCACCTCGGTGGTGGCGTTGGCGAAGGCCATGAAGCCGAAGGTGATCGGCCCGCCGTCGGAGTAGATCCGGAGCTGCAGCTGCAGGCCCTCGTCGGTCCACTCCGAGTCCAGGATCTCCCAGCGGCCCTTCTGCCGCTCGTCCGGGGTGTTGAACGGCAGGCCGGGGCCGGCCGAGGCGGTCTGGCTGGGGGTCGGGCTGCTGCTCGGGGTGCTCTCCGGCAGCGAGCGGACGTAGCTGCCGCCGACGATCACCAGCACCAGCACGACCAGCGCGACGACGGTGATCAGCATCGGGGTGCGGTTGGGCGGCGGGGCGAACTGGCCGATCGACACTGACGCCGGACGCTGGGCGCCGAGGGCCTGCCGGGGATCGAAGCCCGGCTGCTGTGGGAAGCCCTGAGGGGCGTTCTGTGGCTGAGCTGAATCCGGCGCTCCGTAGGGCGGCTGGCTCGGGTAGGAAGACTGGCTCGGGTAGGGCGGTTGGCCGGGGTACGGCGGTTGGGCACCCGGATGGGGCGGAGGGTACGGGCTCTGGCCGGGGTACTGCTGCGGTCCGGGGCCGGTTCCCGGGCGGGGCTGTTGGGCGCCCGGGTTCGGCGGCTGGGCTCCCCACGGGGGAGTCGAGCCGGAGCCCGGGGGAGTCGAGCCGGAGCCCGGGGGAGTCGAGCCGGGCCAGCCGTTGCCTGGTGTGCTGGTCATCGCAACTCAGGCTACTCGCACCGGTGCTGTCCACAGCCGCAGGCCGGGCGTCGAGAGTTTTGAACACTTTTCCCGGCCCGGGCGGTCACTGATGGCATGACTTCTGACACCTCGGTTCCCGTGGCCCGCGTCCGCGACCTGCCCGATCTGCTCGGTGTGATCCCGCACCTGCTCGGCTTTCACCCGGAGGAGTCGATGGTGCTGATCGTCATCGACAACGGGCGCATCGAGTTGACCGCCCGTGCCGACCTGGGTGACCTGCAGCCCGCCAACCACCTGGAACTGATGATCGATCGGATGCTGCTGCGCTGGCCGGCGGCGGGGATGTGGCTGGTGGCGTACGCCGCGGAGGAGCGAGCCGGCTGGGCGCTGCTCCGGCGCGGTCGCAAGCACCTGGGCGACGCGATGATCGGCGACCCGGCCTGCGTCAGCGGGGGCCGCTACCGGGTCGGCGACTGTTGGGGGCCGCAGTTCGACCACGACCCCAGGTCCAGCGCCGCCGCGGCATCGGCGACCCTGCATGGTTTGCAGGCGCGGCCTCGCCGCGGCATGCTCGCCGAGCAGTTGCGTGCCGACCCCGGGCAGGCGGCGACGGTCGAGGCGTGCTGGTTCCGCGCGTTGCAGCGCGCGATGCCGCTGGACTCGTCGGCCTGGGTGCGGGAACTGCTGGGTGCCCTGGCGTCGGCGCTGCGCGATCCGGCCGGGCTGGGGCCGGACGAGTTGGCCTGGCTGGGGCTGCTGATCAACCACCCGCAGGCGCGGGACCAGGCGGTGCTCTCCCTGGAACCGGCGGCCGCGGATTCCTGGGTCGAGCTGTGGAGCCGGGTGGTCCGGGCCTGTCCGCACGGCACGCAGAGCCAGCCGCTGGCCGTGCTCGCCCTGGCGGCCTGGGTGAACGGCAACGGGGCCTTACAGACGGTCTGCCTGGAGGAGTTGGAGGCTCAGGGTGTCCGACCCGGCCTGCAAGACATGCTGGAGGACTTGAACGAGGGCATCATTCCGCCCAGCGAGTGGGACGACCTGAGGGTCCGGTTCCGCGACCTGCTGGAGGAAGCGGACGCCGGCTAGAGGTACCCGCCGACCAGGCTGCCGGCGGCGTAGGTGAGGCCCATCGCCAGGCCGCCGACGATCACATTGCGCAGTACGGGGCGGAGCGTCCCGGCGCCGCTGAGCCGGGCGCTGGTGTAGCCGGTTCCGGCCAGGGCGACCAGCACCGCCACGACGGTGACGACCAGGCGCACCGGGACCGGTGAGGCCACGATGGCCAGCAGCGGCACCAGCGCGCCGAGGGTGAAAGCAGTCGTGGAGGCGATCGCGGCATGCCACGGGTTGGTCTGCTCGTCGGCGTCGATGCCGAGCAGCTCCCGGGCATGGACGCCGAGGGCGTCGTGTGCGGACAGCTCGGACGCCACCCGTCCGGCCAGTTCGGGGGAGAGCCCGCCCGCGGCGTAGTGCGCCGCGAGCTCGTCGAGCTTGGCCTGCGGGGTGGTGGACAGCTGCTGCCGTACCCGCTCCACGGCAGCCTTCTCGGTGTCCCGCTGGGTGCTCACCGAGACGTACTCGCCGCCGCCCATCGACAGTGCGCCGGCGACCATGCCCGCGATGCCGGCGATCAGCAGCGCGAAGGAGTCGCTGGTGGCGCCGGCCACCCCGAAGACCAGGCTGGCGGTGGACACGATGCCGTCGTTCGCGCCCAGCACCCCGGCCCGCAGCCAGTTCAGCCGGGACGCCAGTGCGGCGTCCGGCCGGGCAGCGGTGGTGGTGCTCATTCGCCCACTGTGACCCCTCGCCGAGCCGCGCGCAAGCAAGGAAAGGCTGCCCTGGCCTGCTCGGAACCATCGCTCTATAGCGTTGTGACAAGGTAGTACGAGGGTCCCGCCGAGGCGATTCGATGTTCGAATCCAGACGCCGAGAGGGTGACCGGCGGGGGCTGGGCACGAGTTGTCCACAGGGCGCCCGCGAATCTGAACGAGTTGGCGGGCAGGTGCACATGCTGAAGGCATGGAGAGCCGAAACCGCAATGCCGACGATCTCTCCGAGATCGTGCGCCGGCGCCTGGACGGGCTGCTGGCCGAGATCCCGGCGCGTCGCGTCCTCGACCCCGAGCCCGCGGCGGAAAGGCCCGCTTCCGCACCCGCCGACGATCCCGGCGGGGAGAGCGACGATCCACCCCGGCCGGCGACCCGCGCGGCCCGGCTGAGCACGGCGATGATGTCCCGGGCGCGGCAGTTCGTCCGGGAGCACCTGGTGGTGGTCGGCATCATCGTGCTCACCGGGGTGCTGTGGGGCGGCTACAGCATGCTGCAGGCGCGCACCACGCCGGTCGCGGCGGCCGCCGCGGCGCCCTCGGTGCAGGTCAGTACCGGTTCGGCGGCACCGGCGCCGACACCGTCGGTTCGGCTGCTGGTCCACGTGCTCGGTGAGGTTCGCCGGCCCGGCGTGGTCACCCTGCCGGACGGTGCCCGGGTGCAGGACGCGCTGGCGGCAGCCGGCGGGCTGACCGCCCGGGCCAAACCGGGCGACCTGAACCTGGCCGCTCCGGTCGCCGACGGCACCCAGCTGGTGATCGGGCGCACCGGCAGCCGGCTGAGCTCCGGATCGGGTGCGGCCGGTGCCCCGTCCGCCGCGGCGAAGGTGGACCTCAACACCGCCACCGCCGAACAGCTGGACGCCCTGCCCGGGGTCGGGCCGGTGACGGCCCAGAAGATCCTGGCCTGGCGCGCGGCGCATGGCCGGTTCCGGGCCGTGTCCGAACTGCAGGAGGTCGACGGCATCGGGCCGAAGAGCTACGCCGAGATCGCACCCCATGCCCGAGTCTGACCGTTTCGCATCGGCGCGGCCCGACCTGCGGTTGGTGCCGCTGGCCGTCGCCGCCTGGCTGGGCATGTGGGTCGCGACGGCGGACGAGCCGGCCTGGCTCGGCTATCTGGCCCTGACCGCCGGCGGAGTGGCCCTGGCCGCCCGGCAGCGGCGCTCGTGGGTGCTGGGCGCGGTCGGTCTGGTGCTGGTGGGCTGCCTCGCCGCCGGGTGGGCGCGGTGGTGGTGGCGGGCGCACGATCCGCTCGCCGAGCTGGCTCGGCAGCAGGCCGTAGGGGTCGCGGAACTCACCGTGGTCGGTACGCCGCGCAGTGCCGAGCGCCAGGGCGTCCGGCCGGCCTGGTGGTCGAGCGCCGCCCGGCTCGAGCAGATGGACGCGCGCGGCGAACGATTGCTCAGCGCGGCCATGGTGCGGGTGAGCGCCAGCGGGGACGCGATGGCCGGCTGGTCCCAGGTCGCGCCCGGCACCCGGGTCCGGGCAACCGTCCGGCTGGCTGCCGCGGACCCGGGAGAGAGCGTCGCCGTCCTGGTGCGTGCCCGGGAGCCGCCGGTTGCGGTGGCCGGGCCGGGGCCGCTGGACGGCGCCATCGAGCGGGTCCGGGCCGGCCTGCGAGCCAGCGCCGGCCATCTCGACCCGGAGCCGCGGGCGTTGGTCCCGGCTTTGGTGGTCGGCGACACCGCCGGCATGCCCACCGATCTCGTCGACCGGTTCAAGGTCACCGGGCTGACCCATCTGACCGCGGTTTCAGGTGCGAACCTGACCCTTCTGCTGGCCTTCCTGGGAACCATCGCCCGATCGTGCGGCGTGACCGGCTGGTGGCTGCGTGGCCTGCTCGGGCTGGGGGTGGCCGGGTTCGTGCTGCTGTGCCATGCCGAGCCGAGCGTGGTGCGGGCCGCGGCCATGGGATTGGTCGGGCTGGTGGCCCTGGGCGCCGGAGGCAGCGGTGGTCAGGCGGTGCGGGCGCTGTGCGTGGCGGTGGTGGTGATCGTCTTCGTCGATCCGACGATGGCCCGTTCGGCCGGGTTCGCGCTGTCGGTGCTGGCCAGCGGCGGCATCGTGGCCTGGTCGCGGCCATGGACCGACGCCCTGGCGTCCCGGATGCCGCGGGCGCTGGCCGAAGGACTGGCCACGCCGCTGGCCGCCCAGCTGGCCACCCAACCACTGGTCACCCTGTTGTCGGGGCAGATCAGCCTGGTCGGGCTGGCGGCGAACCTGGTCGCCGGGCCGCTGGTCGGACCGGCGACGGTGCTGGGATTCCTGGCGGCCGCGATCGCCGTTCCGCTGCTGCCCGTGGCCGCCGCTTTCGCCACCGGTGCCGGCTGGTGCGCGCAGGGGCTGTGCTGGATCGCCAGGCTGGGGGAGCTGTTTCCCGCCGCCGCGGTGGTCTGGCCCGCCACGGCCGTCGGCGTCGGCCTGGTGCTGGCGGGTTGTGCCGGCCTGGTCCTGGTGATGCCCTGGCTGTTGCGCAGCCGGTGGCCGGCCGCGGTGGCCGCGCTGCTGCTGGTGGTGGCGCTGCTGCGCCCGCCGAGCCCGCCGGGCTGGCCACCCGCCGACTGGGCGGTGGTGTTCTGCGATGTCGGCCAGGGGGACGCGACGCTGCTCCGGGTCGGTCCGCGGGCGGCCGCACTGGTGGACGCGGGACCCGATCCGGCGAAGCTGCGCGGCTGCATCGACGGGCTCGGCATCGACACCGTGCCCCTGGTGATCCTCACCCACTTCCACGCCGATCACATCAGCGGAATCACCGCGGCGGTCGACGGCCGCAACACCGGCACCGTCGCGGTGTCGGCGGCCGGCAGCCCGGCGTCCGGGCGGGCCCTGGTGGAACGAGCCGCGAGCGGGATCGGACTGAACACCATCGGGCCCGGCAGCAGTCTGAGCGCGGGAGAGCTGGCCGTCCAGGTGGTCGCGACCCGGCCGTCCACGACGGTGCCGGGCGCGGACGAGGGCGAGTCTGCCGCTGAGAACGACGGCTCGCTGGTGCTGCTGGCTGCCGTGGGAGGCGTTCGGGTCCTGTTGGCCGGCGACGTTCAGGAGGACGGGCAGCGCAACGCGCTGGCGTCCGGAGCCGACCTTGCCGCCGACGTGCTGCTGGTGCCGCACCACGGCTCCGGCCACCAGTTGCCGGAGTTCCTGGCGGCGGCGCACTCCTCGGTGGCCGTGTTCAGCGTCGGCGCGGACAACGACTACGGCCACCCCGCCGTCCGCACCCAGCGGGCGGTGCAGCAGCTCGGGCTGCGGGTGGCCCGCACCGACCAGCAGGGTTCGATCGCGATCAGTCGCGCGGGGGAGTCGCTGCTGGTCACCACCCAGCGGTGAACCGCACCGCTGCGGGTCCCGGCGTCGCGGGCGTCGGCGGCAGGATACGGACGTCCGATGTCGTGGGCGGCTGGCATGCTGAGCCCATGAGCGCACCGTTCGCCACCGTGACCCTGATTCAGGGGCCGGAGAGTCTCCTTGCCGAGCGCGCCGTGCAGGACCTGGTGCGTCAAGCCACCGCAGCCCGCCCGGACGCCACCGTCACCCGGGTGGCGGCGTCCGGCCTGGATCGGGGACGGCTCGCCGAGCTGGCCACCGGCTCGCTGTTCTCGGCGGCGACGGTGGTGGTCATCGAACAGCTCGCCGACCTGCCTGCCGACCTTGCCGACGACCTGGTCGCTCTCGCCGTCGACCCCGGAGACGACCTGGCGTTGATCCTGGTGCACGAGGGCGGAGCCAAGGGCAGGGGGCTGTTGGACCGGCTGCGGAAGGCGAAGGTCAGCCAGCTCGACGCCCCGGCGGTGAAGGCCTGGGAATTGCCCCAGTTCGTCTCCGCCGAGGTGCGCAGGCACGGCGGACGGATCGACCGCGGGAGTGCGGAGGCGCTGGTCGGCGCCGTCGGCAGTGACCTGCGCAGTGTGGCCGCGGCTGTCGCGCAGCTGCTGGCCGACACCGAGGAGGCGACGATCACCCAGGCCGACGTGCACCGCTATTTCGCCGGCCGGGCCGAGATCAGCGGTTTCGCGGTCGCCGATCATTGCCTCGACGGCAACCGGGAGGCGGCGTTGGGCAGCCTGCGTTGGGCATTGGAGACCGGTGTCGCGCCGGTGCTGCTGACCAGTGCGGTGGCGTCCGCACTGCGCAACCTCGGCAAGTATCTCGGCGCCCGCGACGAGCGACTGCGGGACGCGGAACTGGCTCGGCGGATCGGTGTCCCGCCGTGGAAGCTGAAGGATCTGGCTCGTCAGGCGCGGGGCTGGACGGCACCGGCGGTTGCGGCCGCGATTCCGTTGGCGGCAAGGGCGGACGCCCAGGTCAAGGGCGCCTCCGGCGATCCCGGATTCGCGTTGGAGATGCTGGTGCTGGGCGTGATCGGGTGTCGCGACCAGGCCCGCCGCAGGGCGTCCAGCCGTTCCTGAACGCCGACCCGGTCGCTTCCGGCCGGAAAGGCGAAACCCGTCCGGCGACGGGGGGACTGTCGCACGGACGGGTCTCGCAGCGGGGGAGATTGGCGCGTCCCCCGGGCTGGTGAACTCAGCGCTTGACTGAGATGTGCACGTGGTCGAAGTGGTTCGCGGTGGCGCCGCCGCGGTTCGCCATCTTGCGCCAGCGCGGGGTCTGCACGGTCCAGATCTGCTGCCGGAAGATCACGTAGTGGATGTGGTACTTCTTGGCGTTGCTCTTGTTGGCGAAGTACTTGGCGATCGACCAGCCGAGATCGGCGTTCTTCTTCCAGCTCGGGATCATCACGTCGATGGCCCGACCGGCCGGATGATCGCCGGAGTACTTGCTGCCGGCGCGCCAGCCGCCGATCGACTTCACCTTGCGCCAGTCGTCGCGAACCTTGTTGGCGACCTTCTTGGCCTTCTTGGTGAGCCGGCTGTAGTTGGTCACCTTCGCCTTGGGTCCGCTGGCCTTCTCCTTCGGCGGGGCCGGGGTGGGCGTCGGCTCCGGTGCGGGGGTGGTCGGCGTCGGAGTGGGCGTCGGCTCCGCGGTCGGGGCGGGCGTTGGCTCTGCGGTGGGGGTGGCGGTCGCGGTCGGTACTGGCTCGCCGACGGATTCGGCACTGGCCGGTGCGGCGGTGATGAACAGGCCGGTTCCCAGTGCCAGCGTCGCGGCGGCTGAGATTCCGGAGACTGCCAAGCGTTGTCCGATGTGCATCGATGTTCCCCCGTCGCGTCGGTGCGGCTCCCGGGCGGGGTCGGACGTTGACCCCAGCTCCCTGAGAAACTTAATCACAGTCTCAGGTTCGATGCAATTTCACTCAGCCTCCGCGGGCTCCCAGGCTTGGAACGCTGGGATCGGCGCGGTTGGCGTCCGTCGTCGGCAGGTATGGATCGATGCCGGGCGAGCCCCCGGTGCGGTGTCTCAGGGGACGCGGAAGCGCCGCCCGGACATCCGGGCGGCGCCTGGCAAAAGCTCAGAGAGCGGCGGCCTGGGTGGCGATCGCCGACTTGCGGTTGGCGGCCTGGTTGCGATGGATGACGCCCTTGGACGCCGCCTTGTCGAGCGCGCGGCACGCGGCCTTGGCCAGGGTCTGCGCCTTCTCGGCGTCGCCGGCGTCGGCGGCCTCACGGAACTTGCGCACGTGAGTGCGCAGCGCAGACTTCACGGCCTTGTTGCGCTGACGAGCCTTCTCGTTCGTCTTGATGCGCTTCATCTGGGACTTGATGTTCGCCACAGGGCATGCCTCTTCGATACTGGGTGCTCACGGTAATGCGCCCGCGGCGGGCGCGACCACTCACACTATCAAAGCGCGCTCCCGCTGAGCAAAGCGGACGCGGCTGGGCCCTGCCTAACTATCTGCGCCCTCCCACATGCGGGAGGGCGCAGATAGTTAGGCAGGGCCTTCCGCGAGCGCGCCGGTCCGGCCGGCGGCGGCGTCGTCGGGCCACTGCACCAGCAGGCGTTGCTCGGTCACGTCGGCGTGCAGCATCAGGCCCGGCGTCCGGGCCACCTGGATGACCTCGGCCAGCTTCGCGTCCGCCGCGTCGGGGCAGAATGCGGCGTACCGGTTCGGCGGCGTCGTCACCAGCTCGGGCCGGAACAGCACGCCGGGGCGGTCGTCGAACAGGGCCGCGTAGCAGATGCCGGTCTCCACCAGCTCCTGGAAGAAGTGGCTGCCGTAGGACAGCTCCGGACGGAACCCGCCGGCGGCGTAGGTGGTCTCCACCAGGGCGGTGAACCGGTTCAGGTCGGTGAAATGGGTCGGCACGCCCAGCGACGGCATGGAGGTGCCCCAGCGTCCCGGTCCGATCAGCAGCGCGGCGCCGTCCAGGGCCCGGTTCAGCACCCCGATCCTGCGGGCCACCGCGTACCGGTCGGGTTCGCCCAGCGCCAGGTAGGCGTCCGGCCGGACCAGCACCACCCAGTCGATCGGCAACCGGGCGTTGCCGCCCATGAAGTTGCCGCTGGTGGCCAGCAGGCAACGCTCCGGTGCCACCGCGGGCACCCCGACGGCGCCGCCCACGCCGCGGGTCTGCAACGGACGGCACTGCACCAGGTTCAGCGACACGGTGCCGTCGCGCTCCGGGTTCACGGTGAACTCGATGTCCACCGGATGGTCGTAGGCCTCGGCCAGGCAGGCCAGCACCGCCCGCAGCAGCGCCGGGAAGTCGGTGCCGCGCAGCAGGCGTCCGAAGTCGATCACCTCAGGCACGCCGCGCCCTGTTCGACCCAGTTCCCGCAGCCGGCGGGCGGCCGCGGCGTCCGGGCTGGCCAGCAGCGACCAGTCCGGGCCGGCCAGCTGGGCCTGTATGCGGGCCAGCGGCAGGGTTGTGGTGGTGTTGGCGGCCAGGTCGAGGACGTCGACCCGGCGCTGGCTCCAGCGTCCGAGCTCGTCCGCGGGGGCCGGGTTGGCCGCCGGATCGGCCAGGCTGACGATCCGGGCGTAGTCGCCGCCGGTGCGGTCCACCGCCCGGGTACCCAGGCCGAGCACCAGCCGGGCCATTCCGGCGTCGGGCAGCGAGGCGTCCCACACGTACAGGCTGGACGAGTTCGCCACCCCGGCGGCCAGCGGGAAGAACAGCTCGCCGTGCAGGTCGCCGGAGACCCGCTGCACCAGGATCGCCATCTGCTCGTCCAGGTCGAGCAGCCCGCGGTCGGCGCGGTACCGCAACGCCTGCGGGCCGACCGCGCTGGCGTAGACGGTGCGGACGGCGTCCTCGAACGCGGCCAGCCGCTGCTGCGGGGTGCCCTGGTTGGCGCAGAACACGCTGTCGTACTTGCCGGCGAAGGCGTTGCCGTAGTCGTCCTCGAGCAGCGAACTGGACCGGACGATGATCGGCGCCTGCCCGAAGTGCTCCAGCACCTGCAGGAAGTCCTCGCGCACGCCGCGCGGGAACTCGCCGCCCGGAATCCGCTCGTGCAGCCTGGCTGCGGACGCCCCGTCGGCGCCGTCCGCCTTGTGCGCTGCCCAGTCCCGCCACCAGCCGTTGGAGACCAGGAAGCTGACGAACACGTCGCTGCCGACGAAGAACGAGTCGTGCGGCTCCAGGCGTCCGGCCAGGCCGTCAGCGCCCAGGTCGGGAGCCAGTTCCGGCCCGGACTGCTCCAGGATCGCCCGGGCCAGCAGCACGCCCAGCGCCTTGCCGCCGATCCGGCCCGTCCCGACCAGCCGGGACGCCACCGCCAGCAGGTCGACCAGCCGCAACCGGCGCCGGCTCAACTCGGCCATCCGGCCCTGGCCGCCGACCAGCACGCCGAGCAGGGTCTGCCGGGCCGTCTCCTGCGCAGCCGCGTCGCCGGCCAGGGCGGTCCAGGCGTCCTCGACCATCCGCTGCCAGACGTCCGGCGGGTCGATCCGGCGAGCCAGCGAGGCGAACAGCTGGGTGGTGGCCGTGGACGAGGTGATCGACAGCGCCTGCCCGCCGTCGAGGCGGTGCGGGAAGAACATGGTGGGGGAGTGCCGCTGCCACACCTTCAGCGGATGGACGTACAACGCGTCGTCGATCCGGTGCAGGTCGAGCAGCACCTGGGTGGTCTCTCGGATGCCCGCGACGGTGGCGTAGCTGTGCCGGTTCCGCAGCAGCGGAAAGTAGGCGATGGTGTCCAGCTCGAACAGGTACGGGCAGGTGGCCTTGAAGAAGTTGAGCACCATCAGGTCGGAGTGCCAGGCCCGGTGCAGATCGGTCAGCGGATCCACCACGTAGAAGCCGAGCGGGCCGATCTCGGCCAGCAGCTCGTGGGTGGCGATGGCGAACCGTTCGAAGCCGACGCTCGGGTCGAGGGTGTGCACCTCGACGCTGTCCAGATCGTCCAGCAGCGGCGTCCGGGCACCGAAGCTCAGATAGACCAGGCGGCGTCCGTCCGCCCTTGCCCGGGCCACGAACGGGGCCACGACGGCCTGGAAGTCGGCCACCGAATCCACCTGCCAGACGACGTTGTCGCCGATCCGCAGATGGTCGATGGTGTCGTCCAGGCCGGGGATGCCCGTGCTGGCCCGCGTCATGGCTGCACCCTACTGGCGAGGCCGATCAGCCGGCGGATCTCGGCACAGCTGTTGGTGCCGAGATCCGCCGACAATTCAGAGCCGGGCTGCTCAGATCACGCCCATCGCGACCATGGCGTCGGCGACCTTGATGTAGCCGGCCAGGTTGGCGCCGACCACGTAGTCGCCGGGGCTGCCGAACTCCTCGGCGGTGGCCAGGCAGTGATCGTGGATGTCGTACATGATCTGCTCCAGCCGCGCCGCGGTGGTCTCGAAGTCCCAGGCGTCCCGGCTGGCGTTCTGCTGCATCTCCAGCGCGCTGGTCGCCACCCCGCCGGCGTTGGACGCCTTGCCCGGCGCGAACAACACCCCGGCCTGCCGCAGCAGGTTCACCGCGGACGGGGTGCACGGCATGTTGGCGCCCTCGGCGACCAGCCGGACGCCGTTGCCGACCAGCGCCTTGGCCTGTGCCTCGTCCACCTCGTTCTGGGTCGCGCAGGGCAGTGCGATGTCGCAGGGGACGTCGAAGACGGAGCCCTCGGTGACCACCTGGGCCCGCGAGCCGACCGCGTCGGCGTAGTCGGAGATCCGTCCGCGGCGGATCTCCTTGACGTCCTTGAGCACCTCCAGGTCGATGCCCTCGCGATCGACGACGTAGCCGGACGAGTCGGACACCGCGACGACGGTGGCGCCCAACTCCTGGGCCTTCTCGACGGCGTAGATCGCCACGTTGCCCGAGCCGGAGACCACCACGGTGCGGCCGCCGAAGTCCTCGCCGCGGTGCCGCAGCATGGCGTCGGCGAAGTGCACGGTGCCGTAGCCGGTGGCCTCGGTGCGGGCCCGCGAACCGCCCCAGCTGACGCCCTTGCCGGTCAGCACGCCGGACTCGTAGCGGTTGGTGATCCGCTTGTACTGGCCGAACAGGTAGCCGATCTCGCGGGCGCCGACGCCGATGTCGCCGGCCGGGACGTCGGTGTACTCACCGAGGTGCCGGTACAGCTCGGTCATGAACGACTGGCAGAAGCGCATCACCTCGTTCTCGGAGCGGCCCTTCGGGTCGAAGTCGGAGCCGCCCTTGCCGCCGCCGATCGGCATGCCGGTCAGCGAGTTCTTGAAGGTCTGCTCGAAGCCGAGGAATTTGATGATCGACAGGTTCACGCTCGGGTGGAACCGCAGGCCGCCCTTGTACGGGCCGAGCGCGGAGTTGAATTCGACCCGGAAGCCGCGGTTGATCTCCACCTGGCCGTCGTCGGTCACCCACGGGACGCGGAAGATGATCTGCCGCTCCGGCTCGCAGATCCGCTGCAGGATCGACCACTGGGCGTACTCCGGACGCTCACCGGCCAGCGGCGCGAGGCTGTGCATCACCTCGTAGACGGCCTGGTGGAACTCCGGCTCGCCCGGGTTGCGGGCCAGCACGATGTCGAACATGGGGCGGAAGTTCGGGTGTAATGCGTTCGTCACACAGCAGACCCTAGGGCGCCGAGCCTCGTCCGGGACGCCGTCCCACGTGAGCGGTGTGAGATGGAGCGGCCCTGCCTGGCCTGCGGACGGTGGCGTCCGCCGGGATCGGTAGAGTGACCCTTCGGACCAGACACAGGACAGGTGAATGAGCGGACCCCGCCCCGGCGCCACGCCCCCGGAGATCATCCGGAACTTCTGCATCATCGCGCACATCGACCACGGCAAATCGACCCTGGCCGACCGGATGCTGCAGTCCACCGGCGTGGTCGACGCCCGGTCGATGCGTGCCCAGTACCTCGACCGGATGGACATCGAGCGCGAGCGTGGCATCACCATCAAGTCCCAGGCGGTCCGGATGCCGTGGCAGGTGGACGGCGTCGACCACGTCCTGAACATGATCGACACCCCTGGTCACGTCGACTTCACCTACGAGGTGTCCCGGTCGCTGGCCGCCTGCGAGGGCGCCATCCTGCTGATCGACGCCGCCCAGGGCATCGAGGCGCAGACCCTGGCCAACCTGTACCTGGCGCTGGACGCCGACCTGCACATCATCCCGGTGCTGAACAAGATCGACCTGCCCAGCGCGCAGCCGGAGAAATTCGCCGCCGAGATCGCCCACCTGGTCGGCTGCGATCCGGACGACGTCTTCCGGGTCTCCGCCAAGACCGGCGAAGGGGTCACCGAACTGCTGGACGCCATCGTCGAGCAGATCCCGGCGCCCGTCGGCGACCCCGCCGCCCCCGCGCGGGCGCTGATCTTCGACTCCGTCTACGACACCTACCGCGGTGTGGTCACCTACGTCCGGGTGGTCGACGGGGCGCTGGCGCATCGCGACCGGATCCTGATGATGTCCACCAAGGCCACCCACGAGGTGCTCGAACTGGGCGTGATCAGTCCGGAGCCGCTGCCGTCCAAGGGCCTCGGTGTGGGCGAGGTCGGCTACCTGATCACCGGCGTGAAGGATGTCCGGCAGTCCCGGGTGGGCGACACCGTCACCCTGGTCTCCCGGCCGGCGACCACCAACCTGGGCGGCTACCGGCAGCCCAACCCGATGGTGTACGCCGGCCTCTACCCGATCGACGGCGCCGACTTCCCCGAGCTGCGCGAGGCGCTGGACAAGCTGCAGCTCAACGACGCCGCGTTGACCTACGAGCCGGAGACGTCCGGGGCGTTGGGCTTCGGCTTCCGGGTCGGCTTCCTCGGGCTGCTGCACATGGAGATCGTCCGCGAGCGGCTGGAGCGCGAGTTCAACCTCGACCTGATCTCCACCGCGCCGAACGTGGTCTACCGGGTGGTGATGGAGGACGGCTCGCAGCACACCGTGACCAACCCGTCCGAATACCCAGACGGCAAGGTCGCGGAGGTGTGGGAACCGGTGGTGAAGGCCACCATCCTGACCCCGACCGAGTTCATCGGGACGATCCTGGAACTGTGCCAGGCGCGCCGCGGCATCCAGACCGGGATGGACTACCTGAGCGAGGACCGGGTCGAGATCCGCTACCAGCTGCCGCTGGCCGAGATCGTCTTCGACTTCTTCGACGCGCTGAAATCACGGACGAAGGGCTACGCCTCGCTGGACTACGACGAGGCCGGTGAGCAGATCGCCAAGCTGGTCAAGGTGGACATCCTGCTGCACGGCGACCCGGTGGACGCGTTCAGCGCGATCGTGCACACCGACGCCGCCTACGCCTACGGGGTGGCGATGTCGAAGAAGCTGAAGGAACTCATCCCGCGGCAGCAGTTCGAGGTGCCGATCCAGGCCGCCATCGGTTCGCGGGTGATCGCCCGGGAGACCGTCCGGGCGATGCGCAAGGACGTGCTGGCCAAGTGCTACGGCGGTGACATCACCCGTAAGCGCAAGCTGCTGGAGAAGCAGAAGGAAGGCAAGAAGCGGATGAAGATGGTCGGCCGGGTCGAGGTGCCGCAAGGGGCCTTCGTGGCCGCGCTGTCCACCGGTGAGACGTCCAAGAAGTAGGCCCTGCCCGTCCTCCCAGCGGTACCGAGCCGGGATCAGCCGGCCAACTCGCCGAGGTAGAACTGGGTCAGGGTGCTTTCCGGCCGGGTCTGGCCGCCGTGCTGGGTGTTGAAAGCCGCGCTGGCGTCCGTGCCGCACAGGGCGATGATCCGCTCGGAACCGCCGGGGTGCTGGCTGACCCAGCCGGTGAGGTCGTACACCCCGCCGTTGATCGCGGCCCAGCAGTCGCCGGCAGAGTTGTGCTTCTTCACCTCGTCGAGGGTGTAGCTCTGCTTCGCGGACGCCGTCCCGCTCGCCGAGGGAGACCTTGAGGCGGACGCCGAACTGCTGGCCGAGGCGGACGGTGTGACCGCGGACGTGGTGGGCGCAGTGACCGCGGTGGTGCCGCTCCAGACCGCGGTGGCGCCGCTGTGGCCCACCGCGACGGTGAGTCCGATCGAGCCGGCCGCGGCCACCGCGGACACCCAGCCCAGGACGCGGGCGAGCGGCGGCGGGCTTTCCTTGCCGCGCTGCAGCAGGTACCAGGCCGCCCCCAGCACCAGCGTCGCGGTGGCCACCCAGGGCAGCCAGACGCCGAGCGCCATGTGCGCCGCCGGCGTCCCGACCTGGTCGGCGAGCGCCCGTCCGGAGGCGACCGCGACGAAGGACGCCGCGGTGCCGGCGATCAGGCCGAGCAGGGTCAGCCCTGCGTAGCGGGTACGCAGCCGTCCGAACAGCACGCAGGCGATCAGGCCGAGCGCGGAGAGCGGCAGCAACACCACTACCGCGTGCACGACCAGGGGATGCAGGGGTAAGCCGAAGACGTCGTACACGGTCAGCTCCTCGGTCGGGCGGGTGGCGATCAGGACTGTTGACGTGTCAACAATACCGGTGCCGAAGCCTCAGCCAAGGCCTTGAACCTGTGAGTCAGCCGTGAGTGCGGGCATTGCGGCGATGCGGGAACCAGGCGGCCAGCACGCCGCCGATCGCACCGCCCAGATGGGCCTGCCAGGAAACGCCCGCCTGGCTGGGCAGCACGCCCCACAGAATCCCGCCGTAGACCGCGAAGATCAGCACCGCCAGCAGGATCTGTTTGCCGTTGCGGGCGAAGATGCCGCGGGTCAGCAGATAGGTGAGCCAGCCGAAGATCAGCCCGCTGGCGCCGATGGTGACCGTGTTGGGCGGGCTGAGCAGCCAGGCGAACAGGCCGCTGACCACCACCGACCAGAGCGTGGCGAACACCGCGCGCAGTGCACCGCCGAGCAGCACCAGGAAGCCGAACACGGCGAACGGCAGCGTGTTGGCGATCAGATGCGGCCAGCCGGCGTGCAGCCACGGCGCCAGGAACACCGACGGCAGCGAGGCGAGATCCCAGGAGTGGATGCCCAGCGCGTCCAGTGAGCCGCGGGTGAGCTGGTCGACGAACTCGACCAGCCACATCACCGCGACCGCGACGCCGATCACGATGCCGGCGGACGCGGGTCGGACCGGGGC
Organism: Micropruina sp.; assembly: GCF_047607385.1. Lineage (GTDB taxonomy): Bacteria > Actinomycetota > Actinomycetes > Propionibacteriales > Propionibacteriaceae > Micropruina. Next base: position 191 of record NZ_JASGDE010000070.1, on the reverse strand, counting down.
GTTCGCGCGGACGGCCAGGCTGCGTGAGCTGCTCATCCGTCCAGTCTGCCTACTGCGCCAAGGCGTCAGCCGGTGACGGCGCCGATGCGGAACTGGGCGAGCTGCTCGTTGGGTTTGTCCGGACGCCGCCGGCCCACCCAGCGCTCGCCTAACTATTTGGGGCTCGCTGAACTCAGCGAGCCCCAAATAGT
>NZ_JASGDE010000069.1:0-13264 GCF_047607385.1 Micropruina sp. | reverse complement strand
GCCGCGGCTGTGCCGGCAGCGCCGCCTCGATCGCGGCCAGCTCCGCCTCGCTCGGACGCCCCTCGACGCCGGGCACCGGGGCGGCGGAACCGTCCCCGGCGCGGAACACCGAGCCGGCCTCGAACAGCGCCAGGTCGTCGTTGCCGCGGGAGGTGTTGCGCTGCGCGGCGGCGAACAGCCCAGGCAGCAGCATCGTCCGCAGGTACGGGCTGGTCTCGGCCAGCGGGTTCGCCAGCCGGACCAGGGCACGGCGGGCGTCCTCGGCCGGGACGCCGAGCCGGTCCAGATCGTCGGTCGAAGCGAACGGCAGGGTGAGCAACTCGGTGAAGCCGTTGTCGGCCAGCGCCCGGGTGATCGCCCGGCGGGTGATCTGGCCGGTGGTCAGCCCACGACCGGCCGCCGGCGACGGCAGCACCGACGGGATGGCGTCGAAGCCGACCTTCCGGCCCACCTCCTCGACGTAGTCGTAGGGGTCGCGCAGGTCGCGGCGCCAGGTCGGCGGCTGCACCGCGAGCACGCCCTCGCCCAGGTCGTCCACGGCCACACCGCTGGCCCGGAGGATCGCGGCGACCCGTTCGGCGGGCACCTCGACGCCCAGGATCTGCGACGGCAGCTCGACCCGGACCCGCTGTTCGGGCATGGTCGGGACGCCGCCGGCGACCGTCTCGGCGCTGGACAGCACACCGCCGCCCAACTCGACCAGATGACGCGCCACCAGGTGCGCCGCCGCGTAGGTCGCGGCCGGGTCGGTGCCCCGCTCGAACCGTTTGGACGCCTCCGACGGCAGCCCGTGCCGGCGCATCGACCGGGAGATGGTGGACGGGTCGAAGGCGGCGGCCTCGATCACGATGTCGGTGGTGGCGGCGTCGCATTCGGTGGTGGCGCCGCCCATCACCCCGGCGATGCCGATCGGACCGGAATCGTCGGTGATCAGCAGATCCTCGGCGGACAAGGTGCGTTGCACGTCGTCCAGGGTGACGATGCGCTCCCCGGCGGACGCCCGGCGCACCCGGATCGGCCCGGACAGCTTCGAGGCGTCGTAGGCGTGCAGCGGCTGGCCGACCTCGAGCATCACGTAGTTGGTGATGTCCACCGGCAGCGAGATGGGCCGCATCCCGGCCATGGTCAACCGCTGCTGCATCCAGCGCGGGGACGGCGCGGTCTCGTCCACCCCGGTGACGGTGAGCGCGACGAACAGCGAGCAGGCGTCATCGTCCAGGACGACCGGGTAGCCGTCCGCCACCGGAGTCGGCACGGCTCGGTCGACCACGTCGGTGAACGGCACCCCGAGCGCCTGGGCGGCCTCGCGGGCCAGGCCGCGGATCGACATGCAGTAGGCCATGTCGGGCGAGACGTTGATGTCGAGCACCTCGTCGCCCAGCCCCAGGTACGCCGACGGGTCGTCGCCCGGCGCCAGCCCGGCGCTCGCCGGCAGCACGATGATGCCGATACCGTTCGAGCCGGCGCCCAGCGGGTCCTCGGCGCCCACTTCTTCAAAAGCACACAGCATGCCGTCGGAGAGGTGGCCGTAGGTCTTGCGCGAGGTCAGGGTGAAGCCGCCGGCCAGCACGGTGCCGGGCAGGCCGACCACGACCAGGTCGCCGACGGCGAAGTTGTGCGCGCCGCAGATGATGCCGCGCACCCCGTCCGGCACCGGACGCCCCTCGACCGGAGCCGGCGGCTTGTCGGGGGCCTGCGCGGCGCCGACGTCCAGGTGACACCAGCGGATCACCTTGCCGTTCTTCTGGGGCTGGTCGACGAAGTCGACGACGCGTCCGACCACCAGCGGGCCGACGCCGGCGCCGATCTGCTCGACGGTCTCCACCTCGAGGCCGGCCCGGGTCAGCACCTCGCCCAGTTCGCGTCCGGAGATCTGCTCGGGCAGCGCGACCCAGTCGCGCAGCCAACTCATCGGCGCCCTCATCGAGCAACCCCCTTCAACATGCGGCTGAACCGGACGTCGCCCTCGACCAGGTCACGCAGGTCGGAGGCGTTGTTGCGGAACATCAGGGTGCGGTCGATGCCCATCCCGAAGGCGAAACCGCTGTACACGTCCGGGTCGACGCCGCAGGCGCGCAGCACCCGCGGGTTCACCACGCCACAGCCGCCCCACTCGATCCAGCCCTCCGACTTGCAGGTGCGGCAGGGCCGGTCCGGGTTGCCGATCGACTCGCCCCGGCAGACGAAGCACTGCAGGTCGACCTCGGCGCTGGGCTCGGTGAACGGGAAGTAGTGCGGACGCATCCGGGTGCGGATGCCGGCGCCGAAGATGGCCTGGGCGAAATGGTCCAGGGTGCCGCGCAGGTGCGCCATCGAAATGCCCTTGTCGACGGCCAGTCCTTCGATCTGGTGGAACACCGGCAGGTGGGTGGCGTCGTACTCGTCGGCCCGATACACCTTGCCCGGGCAGACCACGTAGACCGGCAGCTCACGTTCCAGCAGCGAGCGGATCTGCACCGGGGAGGTGTGGGTGCGCATCACCAGGTGATTGCTGACCGGCTCGACGAACAGCGTGTCGGTCTCGCCGCGGCTGGGATGGTCCGGGCCGATGTTCAACGCGTCGAAGTTCAGCCACTCCGATTCCAGCTCGGGGCCCTCGGCGATCTCCCAGCCCATCCCGACGAACACGTCGCTGACCAGGTCGATCATCCCGGTGATCGGGTGGATCGCGCCGGTCGGATGCAGGTCGACCGGCAGCGTCACGTCGACGGCCTCCTGGGCCAGCACCCGGGTCAGCTCGGCGGCCTCCACTTCGGCGGTGCGGGCGGCCAGCGCCTGCTGCACCCTGCCGCGGGCGGCACCGAGCAGCTGACCGGCCTGCTTGCGCTCGGCGGGCGGGATCGAGCCGATCGCCCGGTTGGCCAGCGCCAGCGGGGACCGGTCGCCGGCGTGCGCCAGCCGGGCTTCCTTCAGCGCCGCGGTCGAGTCGGCGGCGGCGATCGCCGCCAGCGCGTCGGCGACCAGCTTCTCGATGGCGTCCGGACGCAGCGCGTCAGCCGGATCGGGTTGGTTCGGGACTGACATGCGTGTCTGTTCTCCGTTGTGGTGGGCCGGTGCGCGGGTGCGCACCGGATGATCGAGGGCCGGTGGCCCTAGCCGATGCTGGTGCGCTGCGCGCTTGCGGACGCGTACAGGCAGACCGCCGCCGCGGTGGCCAGGTTCAGGCTCTCGGCCTGACCGTAGATCGGCACCGCGACGGTGGTGTCGGCGAGTTCCAGATGCTCCACCGGAAGCCCCCAGGACTCGTTGCCCATCACCCAGGCGGTGGGCTCGGCGAGCCGGCCGGCCAGGTCGGTGAGCTCGGTGCTCGACTCACCGTCGGTGGCGAACACCTGCAGCCCGGCGGCCCGGCAGGCGTCGATCGCCTCGGCCAGGTCGACCCCGACCACCAGCGGCAGGTGGAACACGCTGCCCACGCTGGCCCGGACCGTCTTGGGGTTGTAGACCTCGACCGAGTCCGAGGACAGGATGACGGCGTCGGCACCGAAGGCGTCCGCGCACCGGATCACCGTGCCGGCGTTGCCGGGATCGCGGATCTGCGCGCAGATCACCACCAGCCGGACCTCCGGCGTCACCGCCTCGGCCAGGTCGACGTCCATCTTGCGGCAGACCGCGACGACCCCCTGCGGGGTGACCGTGTCGGAGACGGTGGCGATGTTCTGCTCGCTCACCGCGTAATGGGTGACCCCGGCCTCCCGAGCGGCGGCCAGCAGATCGATGTGATCGTGGACGGCGGCCCAGCGGAAGAAGACCGCCTCGACGACGTCCGGCTGCTTGAGCGCCTCGCGCACCGCCTGCGGCCCCTCGACCAGGAACTTCCCCGTCGCCTTGCGCTCCTTGCGGCGCAGCAGTGCCCGGGCGGCGCGCAGCACCGCCTGGGACGGTTCGGGCAGTTCCAGACGCTCGGGGATCATCGGCGATCGCCTTTCGGGATGACTAGGAGAGACGGCTCAGCGCGACACCGCGGGAGTGTGCGATATCGCGCTGGGCCGGGGCGGGTTGGGTCCCTTGGGTCAGGCGTTGGCGCCTGCGTTGGCCTTGGCCAGCTCGACGAGCTTGCCGAAAGCGGGGGCGTCGTTCACCGCGAGCTCAGCGAGCATCTTGCGGTCGACCTCGACGCCGGCGGCCTTCAGGCCGCTGATGAACCGGTTGTAGGTCATGCCCTCGTTGCGCGCCGCGGCGTTGATCCGCTGGATCCACAGCGAGCGGAAGTCGCCCTTGCGGTCCTTCCGGTGCGCGTAGTTGTAAGTCATGCTGTGGAGCAGCTGCTCCTTGGCCTTGCGGTACAGCCGGGACCGCTGCCCACGGTAGCCGGAGGCCTGCTCGAGGACTTCGCGGCGCTTCTTCTGGGCATTCACCGAACGCTTGACGCGTGCCATGGTGGGTTAACTCCTTGTGTCGATCGGTCCGGTTCGCCGGACCGCGCGCGATGGGCGCGGGTGGTGGTGTGGGTCAGCGGGCCTTGTAGGAGCCGAGCAGTTTGCGGGCCTTCTTGGCGTCGCCCTTGGCGACGACGGCATCGCCGTCCAGCCGCCGGGTGCGGGTGGTGGGCTTGTGCTCGTTGAGGTGCATCTTGCCCGCCTTGCGGTGCATCACCTTGCCGGTGCCGGTGAGCTTGAACCGCTTCTTGGCGCCCGAGTGCGTCTTCATCTTCGGCATGCTGCCGCTCGCTTTCTTGTCGTGGATCTCACAGGTCGATGTCGGGGTCCATGTTGTCGGCCGGACCCCGGCGCTTCTTGGTGCTGGTGCTGGTCTGGTGAGCGGCCCGATGCTCGGCCTCGGCGGTGCGCTCGGCCTCGGCGTCGGCGGCGCGCTGCGCCATCCGGGCCTGCTTCTTGGCCTCGGCGTCCACCCGGGCTTCGGACTTCTTCTTCGTCGGCGACAGCACCATGAGCATGTTGCGGCCGTCCTGCTTGGGCGCCGACTCGACGAAGCCGTCCTCGGACACGTCGTCGGCGAGCTTCCGCAGCAGGTTGAAGCCCAGTTCCGGACGGCTCTGCTCGCGGCCGCGGAACATGATGGTGATCTTGACCTTGTCGCCGGCCTTCAGGAACCGCACCACGTGACCCTTCTTGGTCTCGTAGTCGTGGCTGTCGATCTTGGGGCGCAGCTTCATTTCCTTGATGACCGTGTTGGTCTGGTTGCGCCGGCTCTCACGGGCCTTCTGAGCGGCCTCGTACTTGAACTTGCCGTAGTCCATGAGCTTGGCAACCGGCGGGCGGGCCATCGGGGCCACCTCGACCAGGTCGAGATCGGCCTCCCGGGCGAGCCGCAGGGCGTCCTCGAGGCGGACGATGCCGACCTGTTCACCGGCAGGCCCGACCAAGCGCACCTCGTTGGCGTGGATGCGCTCGTTGATCCGTGGTTCGCTGATGTTTCCTCCAGTGTGTTGCAGCGGGACGGTGCCGACCGGAACGACAAAGGCCCCCGCCGATGCGGAGGCCCACGGGAAAACCGGCCGACTGCGGCTGCAGTCGGCCTGTCGCTGACCCGCCGACCAGGGGCCGGGCGGGTGGGAGTGCGGGCACCCCACTTCGGAGAACCAGCCGGAACGGCCGGTCGACGGGTGTCATTCTAGCTTGTGCCACGCCGCGATGCCGAATCGGCGGATGCCGCGCCGCCGCCGCGTCCGGGTTACGAACCGGCGACGCTCAGCCAACCCCAGCCGTCGGAGAGCCTCATCAGCCGGTTCCCGGTGGCCAGCGGCTGGATCAGCTCGCCCTCGATGGTCAGCAGATGGGGGCCGGCGACGTCCACCACGACGGCGTCCGCGCCCGCCTCCACGGCCGCGGCGGCCACCTCGTCCAGGGTGCAGAGCACCGGACGCGCCATCGGATCGAAGGCCCGCAGGGCGTCCGTCCCGGTGAAGGCGAGGACCCCGCTGGCGCCCGAGGCCGACGTCATCATCACCGCCGACATCTCGGCGTGCCGGTCCGGGTCGGGGCCGTCGCCGGACTCGTCGCCGTCAGCCACGATCGGCAACAGCAGCCGGGCGCCGCACAATGCCGCCACCGCCGCCAGGTAGGCCTCCGGATCCGCGCTGCCGGACGCCGTCGCCAGCGCCGCCCGGACATCGGCGTCCGGCTCACCCCGGTCGCCGGCCCATGCCGCGTTGACCTGTCCCAGAGTTCTCACTCCCCCAGCCAACCACACCCGGGCCCGCCGGATGACCACCGTCGCCCGGGGACGGTTCTCGCCGGTCGGGGACGGTTCTCGCCGGTCGGGGACGGTTCTCGCCGGTCGGGGACGGTTCTCGAGCGTCGAAAATCGCCCGGAGGGGACAGATCTACCCGGCTAGAACCGTCCCCGATCGACGAAAATCAACCGTCGAGAACCGTCCCCAACGGTTGAGAACCGTCCCCAACCGTCGAAAGTCAACCGTCGAGAACCGTCCCCAACCGTTGAGAACCGTCCCCGTTGGCCCACGGGCATCGTGTGCGGCGGATGACCACTGGCAGCGGAGGGGCGATGCTGGCACGCTGCTCGCATGGATATCTCCCTGTGGGTGATGGTCGTGGTGATCGGCTGGACCGTGCTCGGCCTGGTGTTGGTGGCCGTGCTGTGGTCGCGGGCACCGTGGAAGGCGGTGCTGGCCTGGCTGGGCATCGCGCTGGTGCCGATCGGGATCTGGCTGGTCGGCCTGTCCCAGGCCGCCATCGACGGTTGGAACACCCTGGCCCTGTGGTGGCAGGGGCTGGTCTACACGCTGCCGGTGCTGATCGGGCTCAGCGTGCTGGGACTGGCCGCGGTGCTGCTGCTGATCTCCCGGCTGGTGCCGCACCGGCCGCGTCGCCGCAAGCCCAAGGACGAGATCCCGTCGGCCGCCGCGCCGCCGATGTACCGGCCGGCAGCGCCCCGCAGCGAGGCCGAGCAGACCCTGATCCTGCCGGAGAACCGTCCGAATCCCTGATCGGCGTCGACGAAGAGATCCGGATCGGGCCGGAGCAGGACCGGCCCGATCCGGATTCCTTGCTCACGTTTCGACGCGGCCAGCAGCCCTCAGGAGTCGGTCTCTTCGCCCGGCGTGGCTGAATCCCCGCCCTCGTCGGCGATCTCCGCACGATCCACGCCGTAGGCCTCGGCCAGCCGGGCCCGCAGATCGGCGACGTGCGCCTCGGCCAGGTCCCGGTCGCTGCGCTGGATGCCCATCAGCGGACGCTGCTCGATCACGCCGCGAACCACCACGAACGCCCACGGATCACCGTCCCGATAGCGGAACGCCTTGATCTCCGACCACGGCACCACATGGGTCCGGACGCCGTTGCGGAGGGTCAGCCCCTGATCGTCGGCCCGCACGTAGCTCAGTCCCAGGGCCAACGCCATGCCCACCATGATCGCCAGGAACAGCAGCAGGGTGAGGATCTGGATCGGGGTGAACAGGTTCCGGATGTGCACCGGCGTCATCACCCAACCCAGCCCGGAGGCCAGCACCAGCGACGCCGACAGCGAGATGCCCATCCGCAGCGCGGCGACCGGCCGGTAGCTGACCGGGGCGCTCATAGCCGGCAGGCGACGATGTCGGTGACCAGGATGGCGTCCGCGCCGACGTCCCAGAGCCGGTCCATGATCTGCGGCGCCTCGGCTCGCGGGATCATCGCCCGCACCGCCACCCAGCCCGGCTTGGCAAGCGGGGACACCGTCGGCGCATCCAACCCGGGAGTGACGTCGCAGGCGGCGTCCAGTGCCGTTTCGGGGACGTTGTAGTCGACCATGTAGTAGGTGCGGGCGGTGATCACCCCGGTCAGCCGGCGGACCAGCCGGTCCATGCCGTCCGGCGCCGGAGCCCCGGAACGCTGGATCAGGATCGCCTCCGAGGTCAGGATCGCGTCGCCGAACAACTCCAGCCCGGCCCGCTTCAGCGTGCTGCCGGTCTCCACGACGTCGGCGATGGCGTCCGCCACCCCGAGCCGGACCGACGACTCGACCGCACCGTCCAGCCGGATCAGCCGCGCGTCGATGCCCTGGCCGGCCAGCCAGCCGCCGACCAGTCCGGAGTACGAGGTGGCGATCCGCTTGCCCTGCAGGTCGGCGGTGGTCCAACCGGCGCCGCCGGGCGCCGCGAACCGGAACCGGGTGCCGCCGAAGCCCAGCGGCAGCACCTCTTCGGCCTGCGCCGCCGAGTCGATCAGCATGTCGCGGCCGGTGATGCCCAGATCGAGAGTGCCCTCGCCGACGTAGACCGCGATGTCGCGGGGCCGCAGGTAATAGAACTCGACCCCGTTGTCGGCGTCGAGCAACACCAGATCCTTGGAGTCGTGGCGCTGCCGGTAACCGGCCTCACGAAGCATCTCGGTGGACGCCTCGGACAGGGAGCCCTTATTGGGGACGGCGATCTTCAACAGGGGACGCTCGGACACTGTGATGACTCTACTCACAGGTGCGCGTACACCTCGTCCAGGTCCAGCCCCAGGGCGATCATCATCACCTGCACGTGATAGATCAGCTGGCTGATCTCCAGGGCGGCGTCGTCGCGGGACTGGAACTCGGCGGCCATCCACACCTCGGCCGCCTCCTCGACGATCTTCTTGCCGATGGCGTGGACGCCGGCATCCAGTGCCCGGACGGTGCCGGAGCCCTCGGGGCGCTCCTCGGCACGGCGCTGCAGTTCGGCGAACAGGTCTTCGAAGGTCTTACTCACGGGCAGGCAGTCTAGGCCCTGTGACGGAAGTCCGGTCCGGTTCGCGGGCCGCATCCCGACCGACCGTGTTGCCCTCCGTTGCCGTGCGCCCCGTCCTGACAGGAACGCGACGGCCCCTGCGGCAACGGTGGCCGTCACGTGGAGGCGTCCGTCCGGCCGGGCAGCCGGTGCGAGCCGTGCGGTGATTCGTCGGGCATGCTGTGCAGCATGGAATCGAGGCCGATGCCTGCCGCCCGGATCGGGACCGTGCGCGATCACACCGGACGCCTCGCGGCGGCAGCGCTGCTGGCCGAGATCTGGGGCGTGCCGACGGCGGAGTCGCCGGTGCCCGCGGACCTGATGACCGCGCTCGATCACGCCGGCGGCTGTGTCCTCGGCGCCTGGAACGAGGCCGGTGAACTCGTCGGGGTCACCATCGGCCTGGCCGGTGCGCCGCGCTCGGAACGGGTCTATTCCTACATCGCCGGGGTCTCCGCGCGCTTCGCCGGACGCGGGCTCGGCCGGCAGCTCAAGCTGGCCCAGCGGGATTGGGCGCTGGAACGCGGCGCGACCGTGCTGACCTGGACCTACGATCCGCTGATCCGACGCAACGGGCACTTCAACCTGAACCGGCTGGGCGGACGGGTCACCGATTTCGTCGCCGACTACTACCCGCCGATGGCCGACGCGGTGAACGCCGGGGACCTGCCCGACCGCTTCGTCGTGGACTGGACGCTCACCGAGCCCCCGTCCGGACGCCCGCTGCCGCCCGGGGCGTCCGAGGCGGCCGTGGTGCTCGGTCCCGGCGGCCAGGGTCTCAGCGGGCCGGACGCCGCGCCGCCCGCCCCGGCGCTGCGGCTGGACGAGGCGTCCGGACCGGTGCTGCGGGTCTGGGTTCCACTCGACATCGAGGCGCTGCGCCGCGCCGACGCCGACCTGGGCCGGCACTGGCGGCTGGCCGCTCGCGAGGCGTTCACTACGTTGTTCGCGCAGGGTTACCGGCCGGTCGGCATCGACGCCGACGGTCACTACGTCGTCGTCAAGGAGGCCTGATCCATGTCCGCCACCCTCGAACTGCACCGGTTGGCGATGCCGCTGGTGCGTCCGTTCCGCACCAGCAAGGGCGAGGAGACCGTCCGTGACGTGCTGGTGGCGTCCTGGACCGGCGCCGACGGGGTGACCGGCTGGGCCGAGTCGGCCGCCGACCCGGAGCCCACCTACTTCCCCGAGTACATCGACGGCGTCCGGCTGACCATCGAGCGGGTGCTGCTGCCGCTGCTGGCCGAGGCGTCCGCCGAACCGCTGACCTCGGCGGCACTGCGCGCCGCGTTCGCCGAGGTGCCCGGCAATCCGCTGGCCCGGGGCCTGCTGGAGACCGCGGTGCTGGACGCCGAGCTGCGCCGGCACGGGATGCCGATGGCCGACTTCCTGGGCTCGCTGCGGCGTCCGATCCGGGTGGGGGTGTCGGTCGGCATCCCCGGCGACGTGGACACCCTGCTGTCCTGGGTGGGCGGGTATCTGCAGGACGGCTACCGGCGGGTCAAGCTGAAGATCCAGCCGGGCTGGGACCTGGAGCCGGTGCGCGCGGTGCGGCAGGCGTTCGGCGACGAGCTGCCGCTGCAGGTGGACGCCAACCAGGCCTACACGCCGGCGGACATCCCGCTGCTCAGCCGGCTGGACGAGTTCGGGCTGGTGCTGATCGAGCAGCCGTTCGCCCGGCACGAGCTGCTCGGGCACGCCAAGCTGGCGGCTCGACGCGGCACCCCGGTCTGCCTGGACGAGTCGGTGCTGTCGCTGGACGACGCGATGACCGCGATCCGGCTGGGTGCGGCCGACGTGATCAACATCAAGCCGAGCCGGGTCGGCGGCTATCTGACCTCGCGGCAGATCCACGACGTCTGCCTGGCCAACGGCGTCCCGGTGTTCTGCGGCGGCACCCTGGAGACCGCGGTCGGACGCGCCGCCAACCTGGCCCTGGCCGCGCTGCCCGGGTTCACCCTGCCCGGCGACATCTCGGCCACCAGCCGCTACTACGCCGCCGACATCGGCCCCGCCTTCGAACTGGACGCCGAGGGCTGCCTGACCGCTCCGTCCGGCCCCGGCAACGGTGTCGAGGTCGACCGCGACGCCGTCGAGGAGTTCACCGTGGAGTCGACCACCTTCACCATCTGAACCACCGGGGACGGTTCTCAACGGTCGGGGACGGTTCTGCAGGTGCGATTCTCAACGACCGGGGACGGTTCTCAACGGTTGAGAACCGTCCCCATCGGTTGAGAACCGTCCCCAGACCGTCGAAAATCAACCGTCCAGAACCGTCCCCGACCGTTGAGAACCGTCCCCGGTGATCCAGACCGTCGCTACAGGCGGACGCCCAACAGGGCATCGATCGCTTCGGTCACGGCGGCGCCGGCGTCCGGATCGTCACCGGACTGCGCGGCCCAGGCGTCCATCGCGGCCAGGGCGGCCGGGGCGTCCAGGTCGGCGCGCAGTGCAGCACGCAACTCGTCAATCAAGGCCCCGGCGGACGGGGCGGACGGGCGGGCGACGGCGTCCCGCCATTGCTGCAGCCGGTGCTGTGCCTCGCGGAGCGAGTCGGCCGTCCACTCCCAGTCGGTGCGGTAGTGGTGCGCCAGCAGCCCCAGGCGGATCGCCATCGGGTCGGCTCCGGACGCCCGCAGCCGGCTGACCAGCACCAGGTTGCCCCGCGATTTGCTCATCTTCTCGCCGTGCAGGCCGACCATGCCGGAGTGCACGTACGCCTTCGCGAACGGCTGCCGGGTGGCCAGCGCACCCTCGGCCGCGCACATCTCGTGATGCGGGAAGACCAGATCGGAACCACCGCCCTGGACGTCGAAATCGGCGCCCAGGTGCTGCAGGGCGATCGCGGTGCACTCGATGTGCCAGCCGGGACGTCCGCGACCCAGCCGAGAATCCCAGGCCGGCTCCCCCGGCCGCTCCATCCGCCACACCAGGCAGTCCAGCGGATCGCGCTTGCCGGCCCGCTCCGGATCGCCGCCGCGTTCGGCGAACAACGCCAGGGCTTCGGAGTCGCTCAGCTTCGACAGGCGTCCGAAACCGGGAGCCCGGCGCACCTCGAAGTACCAGTCCGGGTAGTCGTCATCCTCGACCTGGTAGACCGCGCCGGTCAACTTCAGCGATTCGATCAGGTCGATCACCGACGGGATCGCCTCCACCGCGCCCACGTAGTGCTGCGGCGGCAGCACCCGCAACGCGGTCATGTCCTCGCGGAAGAGAACCACCTGATCCTCGGCCAGGTCCTCCCAGTTCACCCCGGTCTGCGCCGCGCGCTCCAGCAGCGGGTCGTCCACGTCGGTGACGTTCTGGGTGTAGAGGACGCGGTGCCCGCAGTCGAGCAGCGTCCGATACATCAGGTCGTAGGCCACGTAGGTGTTGGCGTGACCCAGGTGGGTGGCGTCGTAGGGGGTGATGCCACAGACGTAGACCCGCGCCTCGTTGTTGTCCGGCTCGACCTCGACCAGGTCGTCGAGCGCCGTGTCGTGAATCCGCAGCCTCCCGCCCGCGGTCTGCAGGGTGGGTACGTGCGGCGCCGTCCAGGCTCTCACGGAATTCCTCCTCGTTGACGCGATCCTCACGCCGACGCCAGCGTATCGGGACGCCGCGCGGGTCGGGCTAAGCTGTCCGGCGGCCCATTCCCCGGAAGGAAATCCATGATCAACTGGTGGCAATCGATCGTGCTCGGCATCATCGAAGGCATCACCGAGTTCCTGCCCATCTCCTCGACCGGTCACTTGACCGTCTCCGAGAAACTGATGGGGTTGCCGATCGACGACGCCAGCGTGACCGCGTACACCGCCATCATCCAGGTGGGCGCGATGATCGCGTCGATCGTCTACTTCTGGTCCGACATCGTCCGGTTCGCCGGCGCCTGGTTCGCCGGGCTGCGGGACGCCGGCAAGCGCGACACCGACTACCGGATGGCCTGGGCGATCATCGCCGGCTTCATCCCGACCGCGGCGATCGCCCTTGTCGCAGAGCCGTTGATCACCGGCCCGCTGCGCAGCATGTGGGCCGTGGTGACCGGCCTGATCGTCTGGTCGGCGGTGATGTTCCTCGGTGACCGGCTGGGCAAGCAGACCCGCGGTGAGGACAGCATCACCGTCCGGGACGGCATCATCCTCGGCACCCTGCAGTCGCTGGCCCTGGTGCCCGGTGTCTCGCGCTCCGGGGCCACCATCACCGGTGGCCTGATGCTCGGCCTGGACCGAGTGGCGGCCACCCGGATGAGCTTCTTCCTCGGCATCCCGACGCTGGTCGCGTCCGGCCTGTACCAGGCGGCCAAGGAGGCCACGCACATCGCGGACGGGGTCGGCTGGGGATCTACGCTGATCGGCACCGCGGTGTCCGGGGTGGTTGCCTACGCGTCGATCGCATGGCTGCTGCGTTACGTCTCGTCCAACAACTTCACCTGGTTCATCGTCTACCGCATCCTGCTCGCCATCGTGATCATCGCGCTGCTGGCCGCCCAGGTGATCAGCGCCACCTGATCCGGACGGGGACCGGCCCGGCACCGAGCACTCGCTCACCCCGGTCCCGTCGCCCGCATCCAGCGCTCGCCTAACTATTTGGGGCTCGCCGAGTTCGGCGAGCCCCAAATAGTTAGGCGAG
>NZ_JASGDE010000068.1:0-8445 GCF_047607385.1 Micropruina sp. | reverse complement strand
CGCCGCGGGGTCGCCGGCCGGCCCGGCGTCCGGGCGCTGAGGCTCCCCCGGTCCGGCCGGGCGATCCGCGTCCGGCCCGGGCCGATCCGGCGACCCGGACGGTGCCGGCGTCCCCAGGTCGCTCAGCGCGACGTCGGAGGTGAAGCGTTCGCCGGCGAAGGCGTAGCCCGGCACCGGGACGCGTCGGCCGGGGTCGACCAGCCGCGACCGGTCGATGCTCCATCCGCGCAACCACTGCGCGGCCAGCACGCGTCGCCGCAGGGTCGCCTCGATCTTGTCGGCAGGCTGCTCCGGCCGCGGTGCCGCGACCCGGTCGGTGTCGCTGCCGGCCTCGGCGGGCCGGCTCCCCGGGCCGGGCGCGTCCAGCATCTCTTCGATGGCGCGGACCGCCTGATCTGCAGCTAGCCAGCGGACCCCGGCGTCCGGGACGGCGATGCCGACGGCACGCACGCCGAACTCGGCCCGGCCGTTGGCCAGGGTGTACGCGATGTCGCGGAGCCGGTCCGCCGTCGCCCCGGCACAGCAGGCCGCCACGGCGTCCTGCATCGCCGCCAGGGCGTCCTCGTCCCGCGCGGAGAGCGGCAGCAGCACCTCGGTCAGGTCCGCCGCACCGGCCACCGACCGTTCCGCCGGCGACCGCGGCGCCGGTTCCAGGATGACGTGCGCGTTGGTGCCGCCGATGCCGAACGAGCTCACCGCGGCCGCGCGCAGGCCGCCCTCGGGCCGGCAGCGCCGGGTGGGCACGTAGAGGGCTCCGCCTGGCTCCAGGTTCGCCCCGGGTTCGGAGAAGTTGGCCATCGGCGGGATCTCGCCGGCGTCGAGGACGCCCACCGCCGCGATGAACCCGGCGACGCCCGCCGCCGCGTCCAGGTGGCCGATGTTCGCCTTCGCCGCGCCGAGCGCGACCCGGCCGCCGGAGCGGCCGTAGACCCCGGTGAGCGCCGCCGCCTCGATCGAGTCGCCCAGCGTCGTGCCGGTGCCGTGGGTCTCCACGTAGCCGACCGCGGCGGCGTCGATGCCGGCGTCCGCGATCGCGGCCCGGATCACCTGCTCCTGGCCGCGGACGCTCGGCGCGGTGTAGCCCACCTTGTGGTTGCCGTCGTTGTTGACGGCGCTGCCGGCGATGACGGCGTAGACGTGGTCACCGTCGGCGACCGCCCGGTCCAGCGGCTTGAGCAGCACCACGCCGCAGCCCTGGCCGGCGACGGTGCCGTCGGCGTCCCCGGAGAAGGGGCGGCAGGTCCCGTCTCGGCTGAAGATCATCCCGTCGTGCCACAGATATCCCTCGCGACGGGGGAAGTTGAGCGCGACGCCGCCGGCCAGGGCCATCTCGGCCTCGCCGCGGCGCAGGCACTGCACGGCTTCATGGACGGCCACCAGCGAGGTGGAGCAGGCGGTCTGGACCGTCACCGCGGGCCCGGTGAGGTCGAGCTTGTAGGCGACCTTGGTGGCGAGGAAGTCCTTCTCGTTGGCGGTCATCGCCTCGAACGCGCCGACCGGGTCGGCGCCGCGGTGCAGCATTCCCGCCATCCAGACGAAATTGGTGCCGCTGCCGGCGAACAGGGCGATCCTGCCGGGGTAGCCGGCCGGGACGTAGCCGGCGTCCTCGAGCGCGTGCCAGGTGGTCTCGTGCAGCAACCGCAGCTGCGGGTCCATCGTCTCCGCCTCCCGCGCGGAGTAGCCGAAGAACCCGGCGTCGAAGGTGTCGGCGGCCACGAATCCGCGTGCGTTGACGTAGCGCGGGTGCTCGATCATCGCCTGGTCGACGCCCGACCCGCGCAGTTGCTCCGGGCTGAATCGCGACACGCTGACCACGCCGTCGAATCTGTTGCGCAGGTACTCGGCGGGCGTGGCCGCCCCCGGGAACACCGCGGCCATCCCGATCACGGCGATCCGACGGTCCCGGGCGTCGGAGGTCGGCTGCGGCGGTGCCCAGTCCTGGAAGCCGGCCGGGTCGGCCGTTGCCGCCGGGTCGGCCGCCGGCACCGGTGCCTCAGGCTCGGCGTCCGAGGCGGCCGGGCCGAGCGCCTCCGCCAGCGCCCGCGGCGTGGGGTGCTCGAACAGCGTCACCAGCGGGATGTCGCGGCCCAGCAGCTCGCCCAGCCGGTTGTTGACCAGCATCAGCTTGTAGGAGTTGCCGCCGGCGTCGAAGAAGTTGTCGTCGCGCCCGGCCGGGTGCCCGAGCACCGCCTCCCAGGCGCGGAGGATGACGCCCTCGGTGTCACCCGGGGACGCCGGGGCACCGCCCCTCACCGCGGCCGCGCCGGCGCTGCCGGTTCGGGTTCCGGCCCCCGCTCCCGTTCCGGCTCCGGCTTCGGGCCCGGTTCCGGCTTCGGCGAGGGAGCGGACGGCCGGGCGGTCGATCTTGCCGTTCGGCAGTGTCGGCAGCTCGGCCAGGAACACGATCCGCGCCGGGAGCATGCAGCCGGGCAGCGCCGCGGCGATCTCCGACCGCACCGCGGCGGCGTGGTCGGCGCCATCGCCGGCGGAACAGACCAGGACCAGGTCGTCGCCTACGACGTCGGCAACCGCGTAGGCCACCCCGGGCACCCGCATCGCGACCTGCTCGATCTCGCCCAATTCGATCCGGTTGCCGCCGAGTTTGACCTGGTGGTCGAGCCGTCCGCGCAGCACGATCTCGCCGTCGGCCAGCCGCAGCCCGGCGTCGCCGGTGCGGTAGGCGGGCACCCCGGGCAGTTCGCGCAGTTCGGTGAAGGCGCGCCGGTTCTGTTCCGGGTTGTTGGTGTAGCCCGCGCAGACGCCCTCCCCGAGGATGTACAGCTCGCCCGGCACGCCGTCGGGTTGCAGGGTGCCGTCCTCGCCGGCGATCAGCACGTCCGCTCCCAGGATCGGGGTGCCGACGGTCACCGCGTCCCCGGGGGCGAATTCCTTCACCGTGGCGGTCACCGTGGTCTCGGTCGGTCCGTACATGTTGAAGACGCGGGCCCCGGACTCGGCGAGCAGGGTCTGCAACAGGCTCTCCGAGAAGTGCTCGCCGCCGCAGACGATCACCCGCAACCGGGGCAGCGCGGCACGGAAGCGGCGGTTGCCGACCAGCGCGGCCATCTTCGACACCGGCGCCTGAATGTGGCTGACGCCGTGCTCGGTGACCGTTCGCGCGATCGCCGCCGCGTCCTTGCGGTCGGCGTCGGCGCACAGCTGGACGGTGGCGCCGGCGGCCAGCGGAAGCAGGCTCTCGAACAGGAAGATGTCGAAGGTCACGTCGGCGAGCGCGACGATCGCGTCGCCGGGCCGGAAGATGCCACGCCGCTCGTGGTCGCGATGCAGATTGGCCACCCCGCGGTGCTTCACCGCGATGCCCTTGGGCGTCCCGGTCGATCCGGAGGTGTAGATCTCGTAGACGATGTCGTCGGGGTCCGGGTCGGGCCCCGCGAACTCCGGCCGGCTCTCGCTGGTGCAGGAATCCAGGTCGAACACGGTCGGGATCGTGGCGGCCGTCGCCAGTCCCGGCGGGGCGAAGCCGAACCGTGGCCGGACGTCGGCGAGGATCCGCTCCCGGCGCCGGCGCGGATGCGCCGGGTCGAGCGTCACGTAGGCGCCGCCGGCCTTGACGATGCCCAGCTGGGCGACGAGCAGGCTCACCTCCCGGACGCTGAACAGCGCCACCCGCTCGCCGCGCCGCAGCCCGGCGTCCCGCAGCCGCGCCGCCTGCGCATTGGCCATCCCGTCCAGTTGGGCGTAGCTGAAACACCGTCCGGACGCGTCCACCACGGCCACCGCGTCCGGCATGGTGCGGGCGCGTTCCTCGATCCGCCGGTGGATCGGGACGAAGGGCGCCGCGGTGAGCCGCGCCACGACGGCGGCGCGGTCGTCGGCGTCGTGGATCGAGACCTGCCCGACCGGGGTGGTCTCGGCCCAGGACGGGTCGGCGCCGCCGATCGTGGCGAGGAAGACCTCGAAGTGGTGGGCGAGCCGTTCGATGGTGGTCCGCTCGAACAGTCCGGACGCGTAGTCGATGTCGACGTCGAGTCCGTCGCCCGACTCGACGCAGGTGATGACCAGGTCCATCCCGACCGCCAGCGGGGGCAGCGCGAGGGGTTCGGCGCGGACACCGTCGATGCCGAGGTCGTGGTGGGTGATGTTGTGGTAATCGACGCAGACGTCGAACAGCGGGTGACGATTCACCCGGCGCGGCAGCCCGAGCCGGTCAACCAGCCGGTCGAAGGGCAGGTCCTGGTGGGCGAGGGTGTCCAGCACGCTCTGCCTGCTCGCCGACAGGTAGCCGGCGACGCTGAGGCCGGGCTCTGGGCGCAGCCGGATCGGCATCATGTTGACGAACATGCCGATCATCTCGCCGGTCTCGGTCCTGGTCCGCCCGGTCACCGGCGCGCCGATCACCAGGTCGCCGCGTCCGGCGTAGCGGCCCAGCACCGCACCCCAGGCGGCCAGCACGACCATGAACGGAGTGGCTCCCTGACGCTCCGCGAGCCGGGCGACCTGCTCGACCCGGTCGGCGCCCAGCCGCAACGTCACCCGGCCCGCCGCCGCGTCGCGACCGTGGCGGGGACGGTCGGTGGCCAGCAGTTCGGCGTCCGGCAGGTCGTCGAGCAGGGCCAGCAGCCGGGTCTCGGACTCGAGCAGTTCCTGCTGGGCGGCGGCGTCGTCGAGCTGACAGGCGTAGTCGCGGTACTGCACCGGCAGCGGCGGCAGGTCGCCGTCGTAGAGCAGGCTGAAGTCGCGGGTGAGCACCTCCACCGACACGGCGTCGGCGACGATGTGGTGGATGTCGAACAGCAGCAGGCTGCCGCCGCGCTCGTCCTCGACGATCTCCATCCGGAACAGCGGACCCGATTCGAGATCGAACGGCCGCACGAACTCCTCGATCCGCCGGGTCAGGGCCGATCCGTCGGCGTCCACGGTGCCGCGGCTGAACTTGAGCGGCAGACCGTCCACCGCCGCCGGGCGGGCGGGCGGATCGTCCGCGATCCGCTGCCGCAGTTCCTCATCGCGCCGCACGAAGGTGGTCCGCAGCGGCTCGTGCCGGGCGACCAGTCTGAGCAGTGCGGCCCGGACCCGATCGTGGTCGAGGCGACCGTCCAGCCGGGTCGCGGAGAACATGTTGTAGACCAGCGTGCCCGGGTCGAGCTGAGCCGCCAGGTACATCCGGCGCTGGGCCGGGCTGACCGGATAGTCCGGCGCCTCCGCGGCCCGGACGATCGCGGTTCCCGCGCCACCGGGCCGGGACGCCGCGGGCGCACCGTCCGGGCTGCCGGGACGGGTGAACGCACCGGCGGACGCCAGCCGCGCCGCCAGCGCCGCCGGGGACGGGGCGGCGAAGATATCGGCGACGGTGACCCCGCCGGAGACCTCCGGTGCGAGCTGCGCCACCAGCATGGTCGCCTTCAGCGAGTCGCCGCCGAGCGCGAAGAAGTCGTCGTCCGGCTCGATCCGGGGGTATCCGAGCACCTGGCTGAAGGCCTCCCCGACCAGGGCGACGGGATCGTCGCCGGTGCCGGACGGGAGCCGCTCGGCCGCGGCGTCCGGCTCGGGAGCACTCGCCGTCCGCGCCGGCGTGGCCAACGGTTGCCGGTCGAAGAGGTAGCCGGGCAGCCGGACCCGCCGGGACCCCGGACGGGCCGGCCAGTCCAGGTCGAGGCCGGCCTGCCACAGCGTGCCGAGGGTGCCGAGCAGCTGCTCCTCGTCGTGGACCTCCTCCACCGGGTGCCGCAGCAGGTTGACGAACAGGTGGTCGTCCGATCGGGTCGGCTCCTGGGCGGCGAAGCTGGACAGCGAGCGCCCGGGGCCGAGTTCGATGCCGAACAGCGGCTCACCCTGGAGCAGGCCGGGCGACATCAGGGTGTGCAGGCTCTCGGTGAAGTGGACGTGCCCGGTGATGTGCTCGCGCCAGTAGGCCGGGTCGAGCAACTCCCCCGGCTCCGCCAGCCGTCCGGACCGGTTCGAGATGATCGGGATCCGCGGCTCCCGGGCGGCGACCTCGGCGACGACCCGCTCGAAGGCGATCGCGGCGTCCGTCATCATCGGGGTGTGGAAGGCGTGGGAGGTGTGCAGGCGGCTGCCCCGCACGTCCGCGGCCTCGAGCCGGTCGATGACCGCGTCGAACGCCTCCGGCGCCATCCCGATCACCGAGCGTTGGGTGGAGTTGTCGAGCGAGAGCCACACCTGGTCGAGCCCGGCGATCACGTCGCGGACCCGGTCCGCGCCCGCCGAGACCGCGATCATGATCCCTGGCGGCTGCGTCCGCATCGCCCGGCCCCGCGCCCGCACCAGCCGTACCGCGTCCGGCAGTGACCAGACCTGCGCCAGCGCCGCGGCGGTGAGTTCGCCGATGCTGTGCCCGACCAGCACGTCCGGCCGGACGCCGAACGACCCCATCACCGTGGCGATCGCGTACTGGGTGGCGAACAGGGTCAGCTGCGACCAGTCGGTGCGGTTGATCCGGGCGTCCTCCTGATCGCCGTAGAGGATGGCGCGGAAGTCGTCGGCCTCGGCTCCGGGCAGCAGGCCGGCCACCTGGTCCAGGCAGTCGCGGAACACCCGCCCGGCCTCGCTGCGGCTGCGGTACAGGTCGAAGCCCATCCGGTGGTACTGGTTGCCCTGCCCGGAGAACAGGAAGGCGACCCGCCCGCCGGCGAGGGCGCGGCGGCTGCCGGCCCGGGCCAGCCGGGACGCCCACCGGTCCGGGTCGCGAGGCTCGTCGGCACGCAGCACCATCGACGTCCGGTGGCGCAGCTCGGCCCGCCCGGCCCGCAGCGTGTGCGCGGCGCCGGACAGCGGGATCGAGGGATCGCCGGCCACGTGACGCACCACCCGTTCGGCGGTGCCGGCCAGCGCCGCCTCGGTCGCCGCCGAGAACTGGAGCAGTTCGAACTCGTCCTGGACGTGGGCTCCCGGATCCCGCGGCGGCGCCGATTCCACGATCAGGTGCACGTTCGTCCCGCCGACGCCGAAGGAGTTGATGCCCGCGCGCAGCCGCTCCCCGACCCAGGCCCGGCCGTCGGCGGACACGGTGAAGGGGGTGGCGCCGAAGTCGATGTTGGGGTTGGGACGCGCGTAGTTGCGGGTGCCCGGGAGGTAGCGGTGAGCGAGGCTGAGCGCGACCTTGGCCAGCCCGACCGCCCCGGCGGCGGAGTCGGTGTGTCCGACGTTGCCCTTCACCGAGCCCAGCAGCACCGAGCCGGCCGGTGCGCCCGGGAAGGCGCGGGTGAGCGAGGCCACCTCGACCGGGTCGCCGAGCAGCGTCCCGGTGCCGTGGCCCTCGACGAAGGACACCGTGCCCGGGTCGATGCCGGAGGACTCGTAGGCGGCCCGGATCACGTCGTACTGGCCGTCCTCGCTGGGCGAGGTGAACGAGAGCTTGCGGCGTCCGTCGTTGCCGATGGCCGAGCCCGCGATCACCGCGTAGACCGGGTCGCCGTCGCGCAGCGCCGCGTCCAGCGGCTTGAGCAGCATCAGTGCCGCGCCGTTGGAGAACACCGTCCCGCCGGCTTCCGCGTCGAAGGGACGGCAGTGGCCGTCCGGCGACAGCATCATGCCCTCGACGTAGCGGTAGCCGCCGCTGTTCGGCGACTCGAAGGTGACCCCGCCGGCGACCGCCAGTTCGCACTCGCCGGCCTGCAGCGACCGGGCGGCGAGATGGATCGTCAGCAGCGAGGTGGAGCAGCCCGCCAGCGCCGAGAGCGCCGGGCCGGTGAGATCGAATTGGTAGGACAGCCTGGTGCTGAGGAAGTGGTTCGTGGCCAGCGTGAAGTTCTGGTAGGCGTCGCCGAACCCGGCGCGGTCCAGCAGCTTGTGCCGGTACCACTCGAAGTCGTCGCTTCCGCCGGCGAACACGCCGACCCGTCCGGGCAGCGCGGTGGGGTCGTATCCGGCGTCCTCGCAGGCCTGCCAGAAGCACTCGTAGAGCAGCCGGAGCTGCGGAGAGGTGGCCTCCGCCTCGGCCGGGGGGATCCGGAACAGGGCGGTGTCGAAGCCGTCGACCCCGCCCAGGTGGCCGCCCGCCTTGACGTAGTCGGGGTCGCGCAACGTCGATTCGGCGATGCCGAGGGCGCGGAGCTGCTCGTCGTCGTAGAAGCTGATCGACTCGTCGCCCCGCCGCAGGTTCGCCCAGAACTCCCGCGCGTCGGCGGCGCCCGGCACCCGGATCCCGATCCCGATGATGGCGACGTCCAGGGCACCCGGACGCGGCGCGGCGCCGGCGGCTTCGGCCCGGTCGTCGCCCGTGACCAGTCGCTGCTGGCTGGCGATGCTCGGGTAGCGCAGCAGCTGGGTGATCGGGATCTCGCACCCGAACTCCTCGCGCAGCGCCACCTGCAGCCTCATCAGGCTCAGAGAGTTGCCGCCCTGGTCGAAGAAGCTCGCCTCCGGGTCGACGGCGTCGCTGCCGAGCACCCGGCGCCAGGCCGCCTGGAGGCGTCCCCGGACGTCCCGACCGGCCTCGGCCGCGCCCCGCGCACCGGGGCCGGG
>NZ_JASGDE010000067.1:0-23105 GCF_047607385.1 Micropruina sp. | reverse complement strand
CTCGCCTAACTATTTGGGGCTCGCCGAGTTCGGCGAGCCCCAAATAGTTAGGCGAGCGCCGGGAGGGAGAGTGGAGGAACGCACGGTCAGTGCAGGTCGCGTCCGATCTGCTCCAGTTCCTCCACCACGGCCCGGACGGCGCGGCGGGCGAAGTGGTCGGGCCGGGCCAACGCCACCAGTGCCCGCCGGGCGTTCACCCCGCGCAGCGGACGCAGCACCGTGCCGGGGTGCGGCCGGGTGGTGAACCGCGGCAACAGCGCCAGCCCCTCCCCCGCCGCGACCAGGGACTCCACCAGACGGTTGTCGATCAGCCGCAGCCGGCGGTGCAGCGGATGTCCGGTGACCGCCTCCACGGCCAGCAGCACACTGTCGAACGGGAATCCCCGCGGCACCCCGATCCAGGTGGTTCCGACCAGATCCTCCGGCCGGAGCTCCGCCCGAGCCGCCAGCGGATGTCCGGCCGGCAGGGCCACATCCAGCGGCTCGTGGGCCAGCACCCGGGCGACCAGCCCCTGCGCACCGGACGGCACGTCGCCGGACGCGCTGTGCGCGATCACCAGGTCGTGGTCCAGGGTGCGGGCGGCGAAGCCCTCCTCGGCCAGGTCGAAATCCTGCACGTCGATGGTGATCGCCGAGCCGCGCAGCCGCTCGACCAACCGCGGCAGCAACGCCTCGCCGGCGCTGGGCAGGGTGCCGATCGAGACGGTGCCGCCGGGTTGACCCAGCCGCGCCTCCAGCCTGGCCTGGACCTCGGCCAGCACCCGGGCCACCTCGTCCGCGCTGTCGGCGAGCAGCTGCCCCTCCGCGGTGAGCCGCAGGCCACGCGACACCGGCTCGACCAGCTTCACCCCGAGTTCGCGCTCGGCGGTGCGCAGTTGCTGCGAGACCGCGCTCGGCGTCCGATGGGTGGCGGACGCCACGGCGGCCAGCGTGCCGCGTCCGGCGATCTCTCGAAGGAGCAGCAGGTGACGCACTTCCATGAAGGAAGCCTACATATTTAGTCCAGAAACTCTTGCTTGCCCTTACGCCCGATCCCGGCGAGAGTGATCCCGTGCCGATTCGTCATGTCCTGCTCGCCATCGGGGTCGCCGTGGTCTGGGGGGCCAACTTCCTGGCCATCCACGCCTCCCTGGAGCAGTTCCCGCCGCTGTTCCTGGTCGCGCTGCGGTTCGCGGTGATCGCGCTGCCCGCGCTGCTGTTCGTGCCCCGTCCCCAGGTTCCGCTGCGTTGGCTGCTCGGCTACGGCCTGGGCTTCGGCACGCTGCAGTTCATCGGCCTCTACCTCGGCATGGCGGCCGGCTTCCCGACCGGGCTGGCCTCGCTGGTGTTGCAGTCGTCGGCACCGTTCACGGTGATTCTCGGCGCAGTGCTGCTGCACGAACGGATCGGCGCCCGCAGCGTTGTCGGTGTCGCGATCGCCGTCGTCGGCCTCGCCCTGGTGGGCCTCTCCCACGGCGCCGGCGGATCGTGGTGGCCGTTCCTGCTGGTGGTGGCCGGCGGCCTGGGCTGGGCGCTGGGCAACCTCGCCGCCCGGAAGGCGTCCGCGCCCAATCCGCTGCATCTCACCCTGTGGATGTCGGTGGTGCCGCCGCTGCCGATGCTCGCACTGTCGCTGGCCTTCGAGGGACCGGAACGCATCGTCACCTCGCTGGCCACCTCACTCTCCGCGGCCGCGGTCCCGGCCTGGATCGGCCTCGGCTACACGGTGCTGATCGGCACCCTGCTCGGCTCCGGCATCTGGGTCTGGCTGATGTGCCGCCACCCGGCCGGACGCGTGGCGCCGTTC
Source organism: Micropruina sp. (assembly GCF_047607385.1). Lineage (GTDB taxonomy): Bacteria > Actinomycetota > Actinomycetes > Propionibacteriales > Propionibacteriaceae > Micropruina. The sequence continues at coordinate 21,319 of NZ_JASGDE010000067.1, read as the reverse complement.
TCGATGCTGGTGCCGGTCTCCGGCCTGACCACCGCGGCCGTCGCGCTCGGCGAGACGCCCACCCCGCTGGAACTGCTCGGCGGCGCCCTGGTCATCGGCGGCGTGCTCTGGGCGAGCCTGCGGCGGACGCCGGCACCCGAGCCCCAACCCCAGCACCAGCCGGAGACTGGGAACGCCTGACCGGATCCGCTGCGGGCGCGCCCACGACCGATAGGTGGGTCGGCATTTCCTTGACCAACCCCGGCGTGCGGACGTACCGTTCCCTGTAGTTCTCACGCCGAGAGGAGGTCACCCATGATGAAAAGGCAGGCAGCCACGTTCGCGCCCGCCGCGGTCGCTTTCGACCCGGCAGTCAGGTCGGCGGTGACCAGCGCCCTGGCGATGCAGCAGAACGGGCCCGGGCACACGGACCACTGACCCCGTCAAGGGAGAAGTCCGCCCAGTCCGGGTTCGAGCCTTCGCCGCGCAAAGGCGTCTGACAACGGCTTCAACCACGTCTGCGGATCTCCGAACACCGCTCTCGCAGGCTCGTCCGAGCCCCTTCCAACCCTTGCTGAACGCGCTGCCGACGCCGGCGGGCGCGAACGTGAAAGAGAACAACCATGACCATCACTGCCGACAACCATCGGATCACCGCGAACATCGCCTTCCGTCCGGTGACCATTCCGGCCTCCCTGGATGCCGCGGACGCCACCGACTTCCTGACCATGACCGAACTGAGGAATCGGATCTATCGCGCCATCGACGGTGACGACGACCAGTACATCGCCGCCGATTCACTGCTGCACTACTACCTGCCGAGCGACTACGAGTTGCGCTTCGTGTGGCTGGCGTTACTCGACGACACCCCGGTGGGACGGGTCGGCGTCGACATCCCGATCGAGGCCGGCTCGCGGTCTGCCTTTTGGCTGATCGAGTTGTTGCCCGAGGTCTGGGGTCGAGGCATCGGGACGGCCGCCTACCAACTGGTCGAGCGCACCGCGTCCGACCATGACCGGACCGTGCTGCAAGCCTGGGCGAGGCATCCGGACGCGCCGGGCGAGCGACTGGTGCCGCCCACCGGGTTCGGGTCGATCCCGCGGGATCACGCGGCCCGATTCTTCCTGCGCCACGGCTATTCGCTGGAGCAGATCGAGCGGTACAGCCGGCTCGAACTGCGCGGATCGTCCGACACCATCGAGCGGCTGCTGGCCGAGGCGCAGGCGGCGTCCGCCGACTATCGGGTGGTGCAGTGGACGCTGCCCACGCCGCCGGAGTACGCCGACGGCTACGCCTGGATGAAGTCGCGGATGTCCACCGACGCACCGTCGGCAGACATGGAGTTCGACGAGGAGGCCTGGGACGCGGCGCGGATCGCGGTGCATGACGCGCGCTACCTGGCGGGTGGTCAGACCATGCAGGTCACCGCCGCCCAGCACATCGCCAGCGGCGAACTGTGCGGGTTCAACGAGCTGGTCATCGGCAAGGACCGCACCCGGACCACCCATCAGGAGGACACCTTGGTGCTCGCCGAGCATCGCGGGCACAAGCTCGGGTTGCTGCTGAAGTGTGCCGGACTGCTCTCCTGGCGCCGGGTGGCTCCGGATTCCCCGCGGGTGACCACCTACAACGCCGAGGAGAACCGTCCGATGCTCGACATCAACGAGGCCATCGGCTTCCGACCGGCCGCGTACGAGGGTGCCTGGAAGAAGGTGCTGGCGTCCGGTCCGGACGGGTCTGGCGCCTGACGTCCGACTTCCTCCGCGCTCGCCGGTACGCGGGGGACGGTTCCTTTCGTCCCACTCCCACCGCCCCTCCGCGCTCGCCTAAGGAAGCGCTGGTCAATGCTGTTCCGAGCGAGGACGTGCCCGGCGGGATGAGCTGCGGCCCCCGGATCTTGTGGGCGTACTGGACGTACGGCGCAAGATTTGGGGGCCGCAGATCGCCCGCCGGGGACGCCGCAGCCGGGACATGATTGATCAGCGCTTCCCTAACTATTTGCCGCTCGCTGAACTCGGCGAGCAGCAAATAGTTAGGCGAGCGGTGGGGTGGGCGGACCCGGCCGGGCATCTCACCCTGAGCGAACTGATTTAATTTTTAATAGTCCGTATGACTAGAATGTGCGCATGACCTCGTCCACACGTCGCTCGGCGACCACCGCCGCACTGCTCGCCCTGGCCATCGGCAGCTTCGGTATCGGCATGACCGAGTTCGTGGTGATGGGCCTGCTGCCCGATCTGGCGCGCGACCTGCTGCCGACCGCGTGGGCCACCAACTCCGAGACCGCGATCGCGCAGGCCGGCGTGCTGATCTCGCTGTACGCGCTCGGCGTGGTGATCGGCGCGCCCACCATCGCCGGCTCGGTGGCCCGCTTCCCGCGGCACCGGGTGATGATCGCTCTGGCGCTGGCGCTGACCGTCTTCAACGCGCTCACCTTCCTCGCGCCCAGCTTCGAGTGGATGGCCGTCACCCGGCTGCTGGCCGGCCTGCCGCACGGCGCCTACTTCGGCATCGGCGCCCTGGTCGCCTCCGACGTGCTCGGTCCCGGACGCCGGGCGCAGGGCGTCGCCTTCGTGCTGACCGGACTCACCGTCGCGAACGTGATCGGCGTTCCGGTGGGCACCTTCCTCGGCCAGCACTTCGGCTGGCGGGTCACCTTCATGGCCGTGGCCGCGGTCTTCGCGCTCGCCACGATCTGCATCGCCCGGTTCGTCCCGCAGCACGAGGGCAGCCCGGAGCGCACCCTGCGCGCCGAGCTGCGGGTGTTCCGGATCGGCCAGGTGTGGCTGACCCTGGCGATCGGCGCGATCGGCTTCGGCGGCTTCTTCGCGGTCAACAGCTACGTGGCGCCGATGGTGACCGACGTGGCGGATGCGCCGTCCTGGGCGGTCCCGGTGGTGCTGGTGATCAGCGGCATCGGGATGACCATCGGCAACCTGGTCGGCGGACGCCTCGCCGACCGCGACCTGCGCCGCACCCTGCTCGGCGCCTTCCTCGGCACCGCCGTCGTGCTGGTGTTGATCGGGCTCGCCGCGCAGTGGATCTTCCTGCTCGCCGCACTGCTCTTCGCGCTCAACTTCTGCGGCTCGATCCTGGCGCCGTCGATCCAGACCCGGCTGATGGACGTCGCCGAGGACAACCAGTCGATCGCCGCCGCCCTGAACCACTCGGCGCTGAACGTCGGCAACAGCCTGGGCGCCTTCTTCGGCGGGGCCGTGATCGCCGCCGGCTGGGGCTTCGTCGCACCCGCCTGGGTGGGAGTCGCGATGGCCCTGGTCGGCCTGGCACTCGCCGCGGTCGGCTTCAGCCTGGTCCGCCGGGAGCGGGAGTTGGTGCCCGCCTGCTGAGCGGCCCCCAGGAGGTTCCGCCGATCAATGCGGCGGCCGCTGGTTGAGCCTGTCGAAACCCGGCTGCCGGCGAGGTCTCGACAAGCTCGACCAACGAGGATCAGCGCTTCGCTACCCGTCCTGCAGCTCGCGGGCGTGCCGAGACGTCCGCAGCCAGTCGCGCAGGGCCGCGGCCTGGAACCGCTGGAACTCGCGGACGGTCGGCAGGCCCGGCGGATCGGGTCGCCGTCCGACGTGCTCGAAGAAGCCGAGGACGCCGACCAGCGCGTGCACGATCGGCGTCGTGCCGATCCCGTGGTCGGCCGCGATCCGGGCGATCCAGGCGTCGGCGTCCACACCCGGCTCGGCGCTGGAGATGAACTCGATGGCCAGCAGCGCCGGGTCGAGCCAGGCCGCACCTCGGACGGCCCAGGCCCAATCCACCACGATCAGCCGGCCGTCGGTGCGCAACATCAGGTTGTCGGCGCGCAGATCCAAGTGCAGCAGGGTGTCGCCGGCCAGCTCGGTGAGGGCGTCGTCCGCCGCGGCCTCCAGCGCGGCATGCCGCCGGGCCAGCCAGGGGTCGAGGTCGGCGGCGTCCGCCAGCTGGCTCCAACAGCCGAACATGCCCCGCAGGACCTCCGCGGCGTCTTCCCACTCCGCCGCCGGAGCCGGGGTGAGGGCGTCCCGCAGTTCCCCCAGACTGGTCAGCGCCGCCTCGATCGTCGCGTCCGTCCACGGCAGCGGCGCCTGCTGTCCGGGGACGTGCTCCAGCGCGAGCGCCACCCAGCCGTCCGGCCACTCGTCGAGCCCGGCGATCAGCCCGGCGATCGGCAGGCCGGGCGGCATGCCGCGCAGCGTCCGCAACTCCGAGCGCAGCAGTGCCGGTGAGTCGGGATTGCGGCCCGGGTGCACCGCCTTGAGAAAGATCGCCGAACCGTCCGCGGCGAAGAGCCCCTCGGCGACGCCGGGCGAGTAGCCGCCGGAGGCGGGTGCGGTCCGGACCACCGGGGCGCCGAGAACGCCCTCGACCCAGGCGCGGACGTGAGCCGGCAGCTCGGCGAAGTCCAACCGGGTGCGAACGGCGGGCGTCATCGGTGGGCGCAGCTCAGCCGCGGCTGGCCGTCCAGGCGGCGATGATCCGGTCGTTGAGGCCGAACATCACCTGCTTCTCCTCGGGTTCGGCATGGTCGTAGCCGAGCAGATGCAGCAGGCCGTGGATCAGCAGGTAATCGGCCTCCTGCTCCGGCGTCCGGTTCGAGTCGGACGCCTGCGCGGCGGTCACCTCGGGACACAGCACGATGTCGCCGAGCATGCCCAGCGGCGGCTCCTCGCCGTCCTTGGGCGGGCGCAACTCGTCCATCGGGAAGCTCAGCACGTCGGTCGGGCCCGGCTCGTCCATGTACTTCTCGTGGTAGGCGGCCATGGTGGCGGTGTCGACCAGCAGGATCGACAGCTCCGCCTGCGGATGGATCCGCAGGCTGTCCATGGCGAAGATGGCCAGCGCCACCAGCCGCTGCTCGTCGACCTCGACGCCGGACTCATTATTGATCTCGACGGTCATCGACGCTCCCTGTTCTGCTTGGGCGAGTGCTGGCTGCTGGATTGCTGGGTGGATTCGAAGCGGTCGTAGGCGGCCACGATGCGGCCGACCAGCTTGTGCCGGACCACGTCGTGGTTGGTCAGCTGGCAGAAGGCGATGTCGTCGACACCGTCCAGGATGCCCTGCACCATCCGCAGGCCGGAGCGGGTGCCGGTGGGCAGGTCGACCTGGGTGACGTCGCCGGTGACCACGATCTTCGAGCCGAAGCCGAGCCGGGTGAGGAACATCTTCATCTGCTCCATCGAGGTGTTCTGGGCCTCGTCGAGAATGATGAACGCGTCATTGAGGGTGTTGTGAGTCACCAGGAAATCCTCGGTCACATACAGCGAGTCGGCCGCGGCGACAGCGATGCATACACACTCAGCCTGCCCAGCCGGCTCGATCGAATGGACGAACCGCATCGGCCGCCCCCCGCCGGTGGCCTCGTAGCGTGCCGCCTTGCGGCGCAGCCGGAACGGTGCCGTGCCTTCCGGCAACCGGATGTCCATGACGTAGCTGTCGTGCCGGTACGGAACAGGACGACCGTTGGCGAAGCCAGGAGTTCGTCCTTCGGCCGAACGCGTCCGCACGTACACCACACCACCCAGAGAACGAACGAGGTAGATGACGTCGTCACGCAGTTGCGGGGAGCAGGTCGTGTACTGCACTCGGCAGGTCCGGTTCGCCTGGACCACCGGGCCACCATCGCTATCCAGCAAGCCCTGCAACACCGCGAGACGGACGTCCATTGCATTGTGCAAGTACAACTCCGGGACGAATTTGGTCGACGACCGCGTTCCGGCGAGTCCCAACTCACGGAGGATCACGGTCACTGGATTCGCGATGAGCAGCCCGCCACGCGTGGCGTCGGTCCGCCGCAGGACATAGTCGAGCTCGCTCTTGTGGAACAGCGTGATCCCGGGAATTGCGGCATCCAGCGCCCCGGCCAACTCCGGATCTGTTGTCGTGAAGGTCGGGGTCGTGGAAGTCGTCATACAGCCGTCACCGAGCAGGAGGCCCAGCGCGTAAGGGTCGAGCGGCACATCGCGTGCCGGCGACTGAACCGGAGCGACCAAGGGAAGCTCGTATCGGTGGGCGTGGGAGGCACGCAGATTGCCAATCATCTCGGATGTGGTGAGAACCCGCGGACCTGTGCCACGCCGGATGTCCGACCGGGTCGACACCTGCCAGAGGTGCTCCCCGCAGGCCAGCGTGGAAGCGCCATCTTGTGTCGACACCCGGTAGACGTCCTTGGAGCCCTGCGGGTACACGCCGAGAACGAGGGTCGGACAGCCGTCGGAGCCAACGACTAGATCCCCCACCTGGAGATCACCGATCGGCCGGAAACCCTCCGGCGTCAGCACCGGTGTGTCGATCGGCTGCGCCCGGCCCCGCATATAGGCCAGCGGCGCGACCTCGATGGTTCCGGCGGTCAGCAGCCGGGGCACCGAGTCGGGGTCGACCATGTCGTGCAGCGCGTCGTACAGCGGACGCAGGTAGGGGTCGATCTTGTCGGTCAGCGTGCCGGGCAGGAAGCCGAGCCGCTCACCGGCTTCGATCGCGGGCCGGGTCAGAATGATCCGGTTGACCTCCTTGGCCTGCAGCGCCTGGACGGCCTTCGCCATCGCCAGGTAGGTCTTGCCGGTGCCGGCCGGCCCGATGCCGAAGACGACGGTGTGGGCGTCGATGGCGTCCACGTAGCGCTTCTGGTTGAGCGTCTTGGGCCGGATGGTGCGGCCCCGGCTGGACAGGATGTTCTGGGTCAGCACCTCGGCCGGGCGCAGTGTCTCGGCTTGCTGGGCGGTCATCCCGACCACCCGCTCGACCGCGTCCGCGGTGAGCCCCTGGCCGGTGCGGACGATGGTGATCAACTCGGTGAGCACCTCGGCGGCGACGATCACGTCGCCCGGATCGCCGGTGAAGGTGACCTCGTTGCCGCGGACATGGACGTCGGCGGACAGCTCACGCTCGAGGATGCTCAGGAACTCGTCGCGCGGGCCCAGCACGTTCACCATGTCGACCGACGACGGAACGGTGATCCGGCGCACCCCGGTGGGCTCGGACGGTTCGCTGTCGGCTCTTCGCATCTTCCTCCTCGAATAGGACGAGGGGAATCCTAGCCCGCCGTCCCGACAACTCCGCTTCCGCTGTCCCGCTCCCACCCCTCGATCGGCGGGGACGGTTCTGGACGGACCACAATCGATCATCCGGGGACGGTTCTCGGGGTCAGAACCGTCCCTCATGGTCGAAATTCGCACCTCGAGAACCGTCCCCGGGGTTCGAGATTCGCACGGTTGGGGACGGTTCTCCGCCGCTGGGCCATGCTTGTCCCCATGCCGAGCAGCCCGCCGCCCCTGACCGTCGCCGACGCTCTCGATCGGGCGTCCGCGCTCGCGACGACCGGTGAACGCCGGCTGCTGGGCCTGGCCGGACCGCCCGGGGTCGGGAAGTCGACGCTGTCCGCGATGCTGGCGCAGCGCCTTGGCGGCACCATGGTCGTGGTGGGCATGGACGGCTTTCACCTCGCCAACGCCGAGCTCGTTCGGCTCGGACGCCGCGAACGCAAAGGTGCCCCGGACACCTTCGACGTCGACGGCTATCTAACCCTGCTGCAGCGGCTGCGCACCCAGACCGCACCGCTGTATGCGCCCCGCTTCGATCGCGACCTGGAGGAGTCGATCGGCAGCGCGGTTCGGGTCGAGCCCGCGGTGCCGCTGGTGGTCACCGAGGGCAACTACCTGCTGCTCGACGCCGACGGCTGGGAAGGCGTCCGAACTCGGCTGGACGAGGTCTGGTACCTGCAGCTGGACGACGCCGAGCGCCGCCGCCGGCTGGTGCTGCGCCGGCTCGGTCACGGCGACACCCCGGAACATGCCGAGCACTGGGTGAGTTCGGTGGACGAACCGAACGCACGACGGGTGGCCGCTACTCGCCACCTGGCCGACCGGGTCGTCACGATGCCCTGAGCCGAGAACCGTCCCCGGAGGTGCGAGTTTCAACCGGCCAGAACCGTTCCCAGTGATGCGAAACTCGACCGGCCAGAACCGTCCCCGGTGGTTCAGCGGGACGGTGCGGCGTCCCGCTCGCGGACGAAGGTCACCAGCAGCAGGATCAGCAGGGCACCCAGCACGATGACGCTGAGGCCGCCGCGCAGCCCGAACAACTCGGCCAGTCCGCCGATCACCGGCGGGCCGAGCAGGAAGGCGGGCCACTCCCCCAGGCTGATCAGCGCCACCGCCTTGGCGGACGGCACCTCGGGTTGATTGCCGGCCAGGGTCATGATGACCGGCACGATGCAGCCGCTGCCGATGCCCACGCAGGCGAAGCCGACCAATGCGGCAGGGATCGTCCCGATCAGCAGCCCGATGCCCATGCCGACGGCGGAGATCGTGGCCGACAGCTGCAGGAAGCGGCGGCGTCCGACCGCCTCGATGATCCGGTCACCGATCAGCCGGATGGTGGCGATCGCCAGCGAGTAGCAGACCAGGCTGACCGATCCCATCGCGATGCCGCCACCCAGCGACACCGTGTACATCGCGCTCCACTGCACCGAGCCGCCCTCGTTGATCGAGGACAGGAAGCCGATCGCGGCCAGCAGCACGATCTGCGGTGTCCAGCCGCGAGCCGGCGGTTCCGGATCGGGCAGCGTCGCCAGCGGCTCGTGCAGTTCCGGAGCGTCCGCCACGGTGCGTTGGGTGTCCGGCAGAAAACGCAGCGTGGCCAGGTACAACGCCGCCAGCAGCAGGCTGGAGCCGGCCAGCTGCAGCGCCGGGGACAGTTGCAGCACCCCGGCCAGCACACCCAGCAGTCCACCGAGGAACTGGCCGCCGCTGTACCAGAAGTGGAACGACGACAGGATGCTGCGGCCGTAGCCGCGCTCCACCTCGACGGCGAGCGCGTTCATCGGCCCGAACAACAGGCCCTGCGCCAGGCCGAGCACCACCAGGCAGCCGATCAACGCAGCCGGACTGGTGGACAGCGCCGCCACCGGGGTGAGCACCAGCATGCCCGCCGCCCCGACGATCGACGGCAGCCGAGAACCGGTCCGGGTGATCACCCGGGCCAGCACCAGCAGCGACAGCAGGACGCCGATCGGGCCGCCCAACACGATCAGGCCCCACTCGCCGTCCGAAACGCCGAGTTGGCCGCGCACCGACGGGATCCGTCCGGCCCAACCGCCCATCACCGCGCCGGACAACACGAACAACACCGCGACCGCCAGCCGGGAACGGCGCAGCTCCGCCGTGGGCGTCCTGGTGATGTCGGTGTCGGCGAAGCGGGTCACCCCAGCAGGCTATCGAGCGGCTCGGACCGTTTCGGACGATCCGGCCGCGACGAGATCGACGTCCCTGGAGCGGCCGATTCGGGGACGCCGGCGGGCCAGCCCGTGCTGGGCGTGGCACCAGGCCAGAAAGTGGGACGAAAGGAACCGTCCCCGGCGTACCACTCACGCCGGAAGTGGGACGAAAGGAACCGTCCCCGCCGTACCACTCAGGACGCGAAGGCGTCCGTCGCCTTGATCAACTCCGCCCGGATCGCCGGCTCGGTCACCGCGTGACCGGCCTGCACCAGCCGGAAATCCGCTTCCGGCCAGGCCCGATGCAGATCCCAGGCGGTCACCGCCGGGCAGGGCAGGTCGTAACGGCCCTGCACGATCACCGCCGGAATCGACCGGATCGCGTCCACGCCGGCGATCAACTGGCCCTCGGTGAACCAGCCGCCGTGCACGAAGTAGTGGTTCTCGATCCGGGCGAAAGCCAGCGCGAAATCCGGGTCGGAGAACTCGTCGACCAACTGCTGCGAGTACTCCAGGGTGGACGTCGCCGCCTCCCAGGTGGTCCAGGCCACCCCGGCCGGACGATGCACCGCCGGATCGGGATCGAAAAGCAACCGGTGATAGCCGGCAATCCGGTCGAAACCGGCCGGCAGCGCACCGAACGCCCTGATCAACGGCGCCTCGAACCGCTCCCACCACTCCGGCGCCAGGTTGCCGGCCCCGCCGTTGTAGTACCAGTCGAGCTCACTGCGCCGCAGTGTGAAGATGCCACGCAACACCAACTCGGTCACCGCGGACGGATGCGCCTGGGCGTAGGCCAGCGCCAGCGCGCTGCCCCAGGAACCGCCGAACACCTGCCAGCGCTCGATGCCCCGCGCGCTCCGCAGCCGCTCCAGGTCGGCGACCAGGTGCCCGGTGGTGTTGCTGCTCAGGTCGGCGTCCGGTGCGCTGGCGTGCGGGGTGCTGCGACCGCAGCCGCGCTGGTCGTAGAGCACGATCCGGTAGCGGGCCGGGTCGAAGAGGCGGCGGTGCAGCGGGCTGCAGCCGCCACCGGGGCCGCCGTGCACGAACACCACGGGTTTGCCGGCGGGATTGCCGCACTCCTCCCAGTACAGACTGTGCCCGTCGCCGACTTCGAGGCGTCCGGTCGCATACGGCTCGAGGCCCGGGTAGAGGGTGGCCTCGATCCCCCGACGCTCAGTCGTCGTCATCGTCCTCGTAGTCGTCGATCACGTGCATGGCCGCCTCTTCGGCGCTGGCGGCACCGCCGGCCAGGCCTACTTCGCGGCCGATGCTCTCCGGCTCGTCGTCCAGCTCCCCGTAGCCGCCGTCGGCGTCCACCAGGCGACCGGCTCGCCGCTTGCCGACCTGGCGTCGCTCGGCCGGGTCGTCGTTCCACTTCTCGTCCCCCGGACCGACGTCGGGTTCCTCCTGAGCGATCCGCTGGTCGAGCGTCTCGCCGTGCCGCATCTCGGCCCGGGTGTTGCCGTAGCCCTGCGCCGGCGACCACTTCTCCGGCGCCACGTAGCCCTCGTCGAGCACGTCGGAAACCCCGCGGTCGATCAGCGAATCATCGGGCTGCAACTGGTCGAGTTGCTCGGATTCGTCGGGCATCGTCGGGTCGAAGTCGGTCATGTCCTTAGCCTGCCACCTCCACCGGCATGGGGCGAGGAGGACGAGCAACAGCCGCGGATTCGTTCTCGGCCGCACTGTAGGCTTCCGGCCCGTGACCGAGCCCCACCCGACCCGTCGCCCCAGCTACGACCTGGTGCTGGCGGCCTTCTGCGGCCTGCTGCTGATCTCGAACGTGTCGGCCACCAAGCTGATCGAATTCGGCGGTTCGGCCGAGCTCGGCGGCTTCCCGATCCTGCCGATCGTCACCGACGGGGGCGCCTTCCTGTTCCCACTCACCTACGTGCTCGGCGACGTCCTCGCCGAGGTCTACGGACTGGCGAAGGCCCGTCGGGCGATCTGGACCGGTTTCGTGCTGGCCGCGCTGATGTCGCTCACCTTCGCGGTGGTGGCGGCCGCGCCGCCGGCGTCCGACTGGCCCAACAACGACGCCTGGAGCGCGGTGCTGGGTTTCGTGCCGCGGATCGTGCTGGCCAGCCTGGCCGGCTACCTGGCCGGGCAGTTCCTGAACGCCGTGGTGCTGGTCTGGATCCGGGATCGGTTCGGGCCGGGACGGCTCTGGGTGCGGCTGGTCGGCTCGACGGTGGTCGGTGAGCTCGCCGACACCCTGGTCTTCTGCCTGATCGCCTTCGGGCCGTTGGGGGCCTTCCTCGGCGGCGGCAGCCTGGATCTGCCCACGCTGGCCAACTACACACTGGTCGGCTTCGTCTACAAGGTGATGGTCGAGGTGATCTTCCTCCCGGTCACCTACCGGGTGATCGCCTGGATCCGCCGCAGCGAGGGCCTGGCTTCCCTCCCAACTCCGTCGGGCCGCTGAACCCTGTCGGGCGCCTCACTCCGACGTTCGGGACTCGCCAATGACGTCGCGGATGTGATCTGCCATCCCCTCTGGATACACGACAGTGTTGGGCGGGATCCGGCGACTCAGTTCGCGATCAAGATGGCTGAGGTCCACCGTTGTGAACCACAGGTAGCCGCGTGGCCTCGGAGGGACGCCGGCCTCCGCCAAGTAGTCGTCCACCATATCGTCACACTCCGAAAGCTCAGCTCCGGTTATGGGACGCTCGGTGACGACACCATCAACCGACTCCTTCACGATTCGGTCGCCCCGATTCCGATCGATAGCACGCAGGGTCCGACCTGCTCCTCCCAGCCAAGCGATGAGCGCTCCGTAGCCGTTATCCGGCAAGAGATAGAGCCCGGCGCCGCCTACGATGATGCGGTCGTCCCAGGTCATGAAACCATCTTGCATACACCATCGCCCCTGGGGCAAGTCCAGTCGCCCGTGTTGAGCGTGCGCGCAACCCAGCGGCGCGAGTGGCCCGCCGCGGTAAAATAGGTCTCGAGAGCACCGTGGTACGTGTCGGCGTTCTCCAATCGGTTACCGTAGATCATCTTGCTAGTCCACCGGGTCTTGAGTGCATTCGGCATCTTCGTAAAGTAATGGTTACCGCAGCCGATCCATGTCCAACCCCACCAGTCCCAACACACGATCTGCGTCGGCGCACCACCATCCGCGAAGTTCAACGTTGGCCCATATTCGCGGATCAGCGTGAGCTTCCACCTGGCCTGACGGCCGTTGAGATTGGTAGTGACGATTGCGTCGTATGCGCCGATCAGACCGTTGTTATCTCCGTAGGCCGCGTTACCTTTAGTTTCCTCAATATAGTCAGACTTAAGTCGGTGACACACCGTGCCAGACTCGCACCACGAATCCAAGTCGTCTTGCGTGCGCGTCCCACCTCGCGAACCGACACCGACGCGTCCCTTATACTTCACGGCAACGAACCGGTTCACCCTCTTGCCGTTCGCTTCCTGGGAGATAGTGACTCCCGACGCGTCACACGTCCATGCCTGGAATTTCTCACGCAGGGCCAGCTTCACACAATCTTGAAGGGCTGGCCTAACGTGCGGTATGGACCTTGTCTCCGCATCGGCGTACTCACTGGGCACCGACGATAGTGTGACCATGAGCACCGACACCAAACCAATACACGCAAATGGTCGCATGGTGACCTCCTGGGGGTTTACTACACTGACGATCATCATGCACGAGGTAAGAGGCGTACGCAAGACTCTCACCTTCATCAATTTCGTCTGTCCGGCTTGCTCCGGTCGGGTCCATGCGTGGAGGAAGGTGGGGAGTATCACGGCCCGACGAAGACTGGGCCGGACCGCGACGTGCAGGATGCTGGGCAGTCAGCCCTCCCGGCGGCCGGAGGATTTGGGTACTTAGTTTAGCGTCCGCGGATCCGACGCCAGAGCCCACGCCAGTCACGGCGTTTCGCCGCGGGCGCTGCTCCCCAGTGCGATGCCGGCGCCGTCGTCGGCACTCAGCACGTCGACCACCACGACGGTCACGTTGTCCCGCGCATCGGTGTCCAGCACCGCCTGCACCAGCGCGGACGCCGCCTCCCCCGGGTCGCTGTGGCCGGCCAGCACGGCGGCGATCTGTTCGTCGTCCAGTTCGGAGGTCAGCCCGTCGGAGCAGAGCAGGAAACGCTCCCCCGGGATCTGCGCCAGCACCCACAGATCGACCGCCGGCGCCGGACGCATGCCGACCGATCGGGTGATGATGTGCCGGGCCGGGTGGGTGCGGGCCTGCTCGGCGTCGATCAGCCCGGCCTCCAGCAACTCCTCCACTTCGGAGTGGTCGACGGTGGCCCGCTGCAGTTCGCCGCCGGCCTAGCGGTAGACCCGCGAGTCGCCCACGTTGAACACCGCCCAGTGCGCCACGCCGCCGACCCGGACCTCGGCCAGCCCGGTCACCGTGGTGCCCATGCCGCGGGCCTCCGGGTGTTGCAGGCCGTACCCGACCAGGGCCGCATTGGCCCGGGCCACCCCGCCCGCGATGGCGGCCGGCGTGAGTTCGTCGCCGACGTCCAGCTGGCGCAACGATTCGACCGCCATCCGGCTGGCGACGTCGCCGGCCGCGTGCCCGCCCATGCCGTCGGCCACCACCCAGATCCGTTCGCCGCGCAGGAAGGCGTCCTCGTTCAGGGCCCGGTGGCGTCCCACATCGGTGCAGGCACCCACCGCGACGTTCGGCATCGGACATCTCCTCGCAGCGCGCGAACCGGGCGACCCCCGGCGTCGGCGTCAGACTACCAAGCGGCCCCGACACCGGCCGTCCGGACGCCGCGTCAGGCGTAGTCGTGCCGTGTTCGGCGAAGGGCCCAGGGCCTCACAGACGCCGCACAGCGACCGCAAAGGCCGGTGCCGGGTCGGTTCCTTAGCGTTTCAACCATCAACCAAAAGGAACACCCGACCGGAACGCAAGGGATGCCATGAATCTCACCAGCCTCGCCATCGACCTCGTCGCCATCGTCACGTTGGCGTTCGGTGTGTACTTCCAGCGCTACCGCCGCCGGGAGGTGATGGTGGCGATGATCGGCCTCAACGTCGCGGTGCTCGCGGTGAGTGCCGCACTGGCCGGGGCGTCGGTCGGGCTGGGTCTCGGACTGGGCCTGTTCGGCGTCCTGTCGATCATCCGGCTGCGCTCCTCCGAACTGAGCCACTCCGAGGTCGCCTACTACTTCGTCTCGCTGGCGATGGGTCTGCTGGCCGGGCTCACCTTTGACCCGACCTGGCTCGGTCAGGTGCTGATCGGACTGCTGGTCGCGGTGATGTTCCTCGCCGATCACCCGGCGCTGTTCGGCGGCTACCGGCATCAGGTGCTCACCCTCGACCGGGCGATCACCGACGAGCTGGAGTTGCGCACCGAGCTGAGCACCCTGCTCGGTGCCGAGATCAAGCAGTTCACCGTGCAGCTGGTCGACCAGGTGCGCGACACCACCGTGGTGGACGTCCGCTACCGCGTCCGCACCGCCGCCCCGTTAGCCGCCCAGCCGGCCGCCGCCGAAGCCCTCGCCCACTGACCGCCCACCCGAGACAGGACCACTCATCATGACGAACCGACTGACCAGCCTGAAGACCTGGATTGCCGGCGGCGCGGCCGCCGCCCTGATCGCCCTGGCCGGCTGCACCGGCGTGGCGGCGAGCGCGACCACGATCTCCAGCAGCTCGACCAGCACCACCGGCAACACCACCCTGGCGCTCACCGCCGACCACGACAGCGACAGCGACCACACCTGGGACACCAGCAAGGAGGTCAGCATCGACCTGTCCAACCCGAAGGCGACCAGCGGCGTGACCGTCTCCGACGGTGTGATCACCATCACCGCCGCCGGTGCCTACCGGCTCAGCGGCACCCTGGCCGACGGCCAGGTGGTGGTCGACACCAACGACTCCGGGAACGTCTACCTGATCCTGGACAACGCCTCGATCACCAACGCCGATGGCTCGGCGATCGTCATCGACAAGGCCGACCTGGCCCTGATCGTGCTCGCCGACGGCAGCACCAACACCGTCGCGGACGGCAGCAACTACGCCGCGACCGGCGACGACGACCCGAACGCGGCGATCTGGAGCGACCCCGACCTGACCATCCTCGGCGGCGGCACGCTGAAGGTCACCGGCAACTACAACGACGGCATCACCAGCTCCGACGGCCTGGTGATTGTCTCCGGCACCATCGAGGTGACCGCGAAGGACGACGGCATCCGCGGCAAGGACTACCTGGTGATCAAGGACGGCACGGTCACGGTGACCAGCACCGGCGACTCGCTGAAGTCCGACAACGAGGACGACTCCGGTCTCGGCTACGTCAGCGTCGCCGCCGGCACCGTCACCCTCTCCTCCGGCGACGACGGGATCGACGCCTGGACGGCGATCACCATCACCGGCGGCAACACCACGGTGACGAAGTCGGTGGAGGGCCTGGAGGCAAAGACGATCAGCATCAGCGGCGGCAGCACCACCGTCACCGCCAGTGACGACGGGGTCAACGCCACCGACTCGGCCAGCACCGCCGGCGATATGGAGGCCCAGGACGGCACCCTGCTCAGCATTTCGGGCGGCGAGCTCACCATCACCGCGGACGGCGACGGCATCGACTCCAACGGCAACGTCGCGATGAGCGGCGGCACCGTGATCGTCAACGGGCCCACCGGGAACGGGAACGGAGCCCTGGACTACAACGGCACCTTCACCATCACCGGCGGCACCCTGCTGGCCGGCGGGTCGTCCGGCATGGTGCAGGCGCCGAGCACCGATTCGGCGCAGAAGTCGCTGATGATCACGCTCAACGCCGCGGCGGGTTCGACGGTCGAGGTGAAGGACTCCTCCGGGACCGTGGTGGCCAGCTACTCGCCCACCCGGCAGATCGCGTCCCTGGTGGTCTCCAACGACCAGATCAAGGAGGGCGAGACCTACACGGTCTACGTGGACGGCACCTCGGTCGGCACCACCGACACCTCGCAGGTGAGCAACAACGGCGGCTTCGGAGGGGGTGGTGGCCCGCGTCGCTGACGGCGACGAAGGAGAATCCGGGTCGGGCTGGTCTGTTCCAGTCCGACCCGGATCGTCGTTTGCCTCGGGTTGGGGAAGCGCTGATCAGTACGTGGTCTCGCTGGTTGAGCTACGTCGAAACCCGTTGCCAGCGGGGGCTCGACAAGCTCGACCAACGGAAGATCACCGGCGTCGATCGGCGACCGATTCGGGGGGTGCTTCGCCTCACCAGGCGTGGACGGGTCCGGAATCGGTCGCTATCTGACGAGCGCCCGGCTGGATTGCGGTCTCGACCGCTCGTCCGACGGGGCCGGCGTCAGCGGCGTCCGGCGTAGAAGCGTCCGAGGAACTCCTCACGGAAGACCTCGAAATCGCCGGTTTCGATGGACGCGCGGATGTCGTCGACCAGCCGGACGGTGAACCGCTCATTGTGGATCGTGGACAGCGTCGAGGCCAGCATCTCCTTGGCCTTGAACAGGTGGTGCAGGTAGGCCCGGGTGTAGTGAGCGCAGGTGTAGCAGTCGCAGTCGTCCTCGATCGGCTCGAAGGCGCGGCGGTGCCTCGCCGTGTTGACGTTGAACCGGCCGTCGCGGGTGTAGAGCGCGGCGTTGCGCGCCACCCGGGAGGGCATCACGCAGTCGAAGGTGTCCGCACCGGCGGCGATGGCGGCGAAGAAGTCGTCCGGCTCGGAGATGCCGAGCAGGTGTCGTGGCTTGTCGAACGGCAGTTCGTCGGTCACCCAGCCGACGATGGTGCCGAGGTTCTCCTTCTCCAGCGCACCGCCGATGCCGAAGCCGTCGAAGGCCTGCCCGGCCACCTCGAGCTCGGCCAGATCACGGGCGGCCCGCCGCCGCAGGTCTTCGTACTGGGCGCCCTGCACCACCGCGAACAGCGCCTGATATGGCTTGTGGCTGCGCGCGGCGGTGAGTTCGGCGTGCGCGGCCAGACACCGGACGGCCCAGGCGTGGGTGCGCTCCACCGACTGCTCCTGGTAGGCCCGGGTGTTCATCAGCGTGGTCAGCTCGTCGAAGGCGAACATGATGTCCGCGCCGAGTTCGTGCTGGATGCGCATGCTCACCTCGGGGGTGAACCGGTGCCGGTCGCCGTTCAGGTGGCTGGTGAAGGTGACCCCGTCGTCGTCCACGTGCGCCAGCCGGGTCTTGCCCTCGGCGATCACGTCGTCGTCGGCCAGCCCGACGGTGTCCATCGCCAGCACCTTCTTGAACCCCGCACCCAGGCTCATCACCTGGAAGCCGCCCGAATCGGTGAAGGTGGGACCGGGCCAGTTCATGAAGGCACCCAGCCCGCCGGCGGCGTCCACGATGTCGGAGCCGGGCTGCAGAAACAGGTGGTACGCATTGGCCAGCACGGCCTGCGCGCCCAACTCGGCGACCGACTCGGGCAGCACCGCCTTCACGGTGGCCTTGGTGCCCACCGCGACGAACGCCGGCGTCCGGATCTGCCCGTGCGGGGTGTCGATGACCCCGGTCCGGCCCTTGCCATCGGGCAGCACAGCGCCCGGAGAGAAGGAGAAAGAAGCACTCATAGTTCGGCCCTTCGCGGCGCCGACCCGAGCCGGACGCCCTGAGCGGCGGTACGGCGTGGACCGGTACGACGGGGACGGTTCTTTTCGTCCCACTCCTCCGCGGGACGGGGACCGGTACGACGGGGACGGTTCTTTTCGTTCCGCTCAAATGGAGTGGAACGAAAAGAACCGTCCCCCGCGTGCCACGGCCTGCCGCCCTCGGTCGTCGCCTCTGACTCGCAGCAGGGCGCACCGTGACCTTCAAGCGGGCGTGGACGGGAGCCCGAGGCAGGTAGGTGGGCGTCCTGACGATCGTCCGAGCTTGCGAGGACGATCTGAGGGTGGGCGGCTCGGGCTCCCGTCCACGCCCGCCGCAACGAGGCCGAGCACCGATCAGCCCGGACGTGAGCGACTCGCACCCGCGGCAACACGCTCACACGAGTCTGGGCGACCGGACGACAGCCCTCAACCACGCGCCAGCGCCTGCAACTGCGCCAGTCCGACGACCCCGGCGGTCGAGGTGCGCAGCACGGCGTCCGCGATCAACCTCGGACGCCCACCCGCCTCGGCGAACGCCGCCAACTCTTCGGGGGTGAGACCACCTTCGGGACCGACGATGATCATCACCTCGCCCTCGGCGGGCAGTTCGTCGGCATGGGCCCAGGATTCCGCGTCCTCGTGCAGCACCAGGGTCAGCGCGGGCTCGGCGATCCGCAGCGCCAGTTCGGCGGTGGTCAGCGGCGGGCTGACTCGCGGCACCCGGAACCGCCGCGACTGCTTGGTGGCCTCGCGGACGATGTTGCGCCAACGGGTCAGGGCCCGCTCCACCCGGTCCGGCGCCCACTTCACGATCGAGCGGGACGCCTGCCAGGGCACGATCTCGTCGACGCCCAGCTCGGTCAGCATCTCCAGCGCCAGTTCGGAGCGGTCGCCCTTGGCCAGCGCCTGCACCACGGTGAACCGCAGCGGCCGGACCGGATCGGACAGCACCTCGGCGACCTCGACCACCAGTCCGTTCACGTCGGAGCTCAGCACCGGCCCCCTGATCGCGTTGCCGATGCCGTCACTGACCAGCACCACCTCGCCCTTGCGGATCCGGCGCACGATCGCCGCGTGCCGGCCCTCGTCGCCGGTCACGGCGACCGAATCGCCGATCGCGGGAGAATCCAGATCCGCCAGGAACAATGCTTCGGTCATTGTGTGAATGCGTCCTTCAGCCAGCCGAATACACCTTTGTGCTGCTTCTCCACAGCGATCTCGGCACCGGCTTCACCGCGGACTTCGGCGAGTTGCCGCAGCAGGTTCCGCTGGTGCTCATCGAGTTTGCTGGGGGTCTGCACCAGCAGCGTAACGCCGAGGTCGCCACGTCCGGCACCCCGCAGCCGCGGCACGCCGCGTCCGGCAACGGGAATGCGGGTGCCCGACTGGGTTCCGCTGGGCACGTTGACCCGGACGGTGGACAGCTCGGCGTCCAGGTCGTCGCGTTCGGCCTCCAGGGTCGGCAGCACCACCTCGGTGCCCAGCGCGGCCGCGGTCATCGGCAGCCGGACCACCATCTCCAGGTCGTCGCCGTTGCGCTTGAAGGTCTCGTGCGGCTCGACGCTCAGTTCGACGTACAGGTCACCGGCGGGGCCGCCGCCCGGGCCGACCTCGCCCTGGGACTCCAGGTGGATCCGGTTGCCGGCGTTCACCCCGGCCGGGATCTTCACATTGATGGTGCGCTGCGACCGGACCCGACCCTCGCCGGAGCACTCACCGCAGGGATGCGGGATGATCGTGCCGTAGCCGCGGCACACCGGGCAGGGCTGGGTGGTGCGGATGTCGCCGAGGAACGAACGCTGGATCTGGGTGATGTCGCCCTGGCCGTGGCAGGTGCTGCAGGTGACCGGCTCGGAGCCGTCCTTCGCGCCGGAGCCGTTGCAGGTGCCGCAGATCACCGCGGTCTCCACCCGCACCGGCTTGGTGATGCCGAAGGCGGCCTCGGCCAGGGTCAGCGACAGCCGGACCAGGGCGTCCTGGCCGCGCCGCACCCGGGAACGCGGCCCGCGGGTCGCGCCCTGGCCGAACATGGCGTCCACCAGGTTGGTGAAGTCGAAACCGGCCGCGCCGCCGGGGAAACCGAAGCCCTGCGCCCCGCCCGGGAAGCCGCCGCCGGACGCCATCGGGTCGACCCCGCGGTCGTACATGGCGCGCTTATTGGCGTCATGCAGCACCTCGTAGGCCTCGCCGATCTCCTTGAACTTCTCCGCCGCGTCGGCGGTGTCGGCGACGTCCGGGTGGTACTTCATGGCCAGCTTGCGGTAGGCCTTCTTGATCTGCTCGGAGGTCGCGTCCCGGGGCACACCCAGAACGTCGTAGTAGTCCTTGGTCAACATCATCCTTCTGCCAGGAAGCGGCCAACGTAGCGGGCAACCGCCCGCACCGAGGCCATGGTGCTCGGGTAATCCATCCGGGTGGGGCCGACGATCCCCATGCTCGCCCAGACATCGTCGCCGTGACTGTACGCGCTGGCCACGACCGAGGTCGACTGCAGCGGCTGGTACGGGTTCTCGTGCCCGATGCGGACGGTGACCTCGCTGGACCCACCAGCCTCTCCCAACAACCGCAACAGCACGACTTGTTCCTCCAGCGCCTCCAGCACCGGCTTGACCGTGGTCTCGAACTGGTCGCCGAACCGGGTCAGATTGGGCACGCCGCCGACCACCACCCGGGTGGCCGGGTCGGCGGTGGCCAGTTCCAGCAGGGTGGCGATCACCACCGAGCCGACCGGACGCAGGTCGGGCGGCAACTCGTCCAGCAGGTTGCTGAGCCGGTCGACCGCAGCGGACGCGGTCAGCCCGACGAGGGCTGCGTTGAGGCGTCCGCGCAGTTCGACCAGTTGTTCTTCGCCAGCGTCGATCAGGTCGATCGGACGCTGGTCGACCCGTCCGGTGGAGTTGACCAGGATGACCAGTCCGCGGCCGGGGTTGAGGGCGAGCACCTCGATCAGCCGGACGGTGGCGCTGGACAGCACCGGGTACTGCACGATCGCGACCTGCTGGGTGATCTGGGCGAGCAGCCGGACGGTGCGGCGCACCACGTCGTCGACGTCCAGGGCGCCGGCCATGAAGGTCTGGATGGCCCGGCGTTCGGCCAGCGACAGCGGCTTGACCGCGGCCAGCCGGTCGACGAACAGCCGATAGCCCTTGTCGGTGGGGATGCGTCCGGCGCTGGTGTGCGGCTGGGTGATGTAGCCCTCGTCCTCGAGCACGGCCATGTCGTTGCGGACGGTGGCCGGCGAGACGCCCAGGTTGTGCCGTTCGACCAGCGCGCGGGACCCGACCGGCTCCTGAGAGGAGACGTAGTCGGTGACGATGGCCCGCAGGATGGCGAGCTTGCGGTCGTCCAGCATGGCCCTCCCTCGGCGTCGGAAATCCTGGTCGCGTTGGCACTCGCAATGAGCGAGTGCCAGTCTAGACGATCGGCGTGTGGCTGCCCGGACGCTGAGCGCTCGCGTCGGGCGTCCGTTTTTCCCGGTGGCCCGCTCGTCGCTCAACCCCACCCGGTTCCCGCCCCCTCCTTGCGCTCGCCTAACTATTTGGGGCTCGCTGAGTTCAGCGAGCCCCAAATAGTTAGGCGAGCGCAAGGACGGGAAGCCTTGCCAGGCTGCG
>NZ_JASGDE010000066.1:0-5114 GCF_047607385.1 Micropruina sp. | reverse complement strand
GCGACCCCGGCGTGCCGCCGCGGCGGCGAGGGCGTCCCGGCGATGCGGTTCGGGGGCCGCCGCGGCCACCAGCAGCTCCGCCTCCACGGCGAGCTCCCACCACTGCGCGGACGCCAGCGCCTCGGCGTCACCGGCCAGCGCCCGCCAGCGCGGCACCCGTCCCAGCAGCCGGTCCGCCCGGGCCACCTCCAGGCCGGCCGCCGCGGCCCAGGTGGTCCGGCCCTGGCGGCGGAACATGGCTCGGGCCAGGCGAGCCTGTTCCCGGGCCAGGGCCGGATCGTTCGCCGCCCAAGCGGCCTGCGCCAGCCGCAGCCGCACCTCCGGGATGCGCAGCGTGCGGCGCTCCCGGCGGGCCTCCCGCAGCGCCGCCTCGGCCTCCGCGCGGGCGTCGTCGGCGAGGCCGATCCGGGCCAGGATCTCGGCCCGATCCATCAGGATGCCGGTGAGCTGGGCGCCGGTCTCGCGGAAGATCGCCTCGGCCCGGGCGTAGCGATCCAGCGCCTCCGGCACCTCGCCGGCCTGCGACGCCGCATAGCCCAGGTTGGCGATGATCAGGCCGCGGGCCGTCCGCCGGCCGCCGCGCACCGCGAGCTGCTCCGCCTCGTGCAGGTCGTCGATCGCCCCGGGGATGGCGAGCACGTCGATCTTCACCAGCGCCCGGTTCACCAGGGCGCGCTGCAGGCCCAGTTCGTCGTCCAGCAGGCGCAGTCCGTGCACCGCCCGGTCGAGGTCGGCCAGGGCCGGGCCGAACCGGCCCAGCTCGCGCAGGATCAGCGCCCGGGTGCTGTAGGCCCGCACCCGGTCGCTGTCGGTGGGTGTGCTGGAACGCAGCACCCCGTCCGCCAGTTGCAGGGCCCGCTGCAGCGCGCCGCCGAGCAGTTCGGCGTGGGCCATCTTCAACTGCGCGGCGGCCAGGATCTCGCCCTCGCCGGACCGCTCGGCCAGCCGCACCGCCGTCCGGAGGGTGGTGCGGGCCTCGTCCACCCGACCGCCGGCCATCAGGGCATGACCCAGCGCACGCAACGCGATGGAGCGGGTTCCCGGGTCCGCGCCGGCGAGACCGGCCAGCACCCGGCGGAGCGCCGGCGTCGCGGCCGACAGGGACCGGTCGACCAACTGAACGGCGCCCTCGGCGATCTCCCGCGGCGTGGGCACGGCCCCATTGTCGGACTCGATCGCCCGGTCCGCATCAATCCCGGCCCGACCGGCTCTGTCGGGAGAACGGGCGGGGGTCCACCCCTTTCCCGACGGCACCGATTGGAGGAGGATGACGGCAGTCACCCTGCTCTGCGAAGAGAGGCAGGAACCATGACCCAGTCCAGCACCGCCACCGAGCCGCGGTACCCGAGAGTGGTGGTCGACAGCGACGCCCTGGACATCGTCCGGGACGTGCTCTCGACACTGTCGGTGGCCACCGAGGCCGGCGAGCCGGATCCCGATCTGCGCCTGGTCCGGCTGACCGTCGAACTCGATCCGGACGAGTCCCTCGACGCGCTGCTGGCCGAGGTGCGGCGCCGGATCGCCGAGCGGAACGGCGGCTGGACGCCCGCCATCGGCAAGGACCGGGAGGCATCCTCACCGATGACCGCCGGCGGGCACTCCAACATCATGAGCTTCGGCCCCGGCTCGCCGGTCTCCGTCGGGATCGACGGCGGGCACTCCCGGATCATGGGCGTGGGCGGCCCGGCCGCCCTGCACGGCGGCGAGCCGAAGATCATGGGGATCTCCCCCGCCAAGTACAGCGACCACCCGGCGGTCAGCGACGTCGGCTACCAGGTCACCGAGGTGCAGACCACCGCCACCGACGATTTCCGCCCGCCGGCGACCGGCGGCGTCCGGATCGGCTGGGTCGACACCACGCTGGCCGAGCTCACCGTCCCGCCCGGCGGCACCGCGCAGGCCTGGGCGGGCCACGCCGCGTTCGTCCGCGACCTGATCCGGCAGGTGGCACCGACCGCCGAGGAGCCGATTCTGCGCGGCGTCCTGAACCGGGAGGGCGGCCGGGGCGACCTGTGGGACGTGGCCGTCGCGATGGTCGATCTGGCGCTGCGCGAGAAGGTCGACATCCTGCTGCTGCCGCTCGCCAGCTACACCGTCGACGGGTTGCCGCCGCTGCTGCTCAGCCGCGCGCTGGAGGCGATCTCGGGCAGCTGCCTGATCATCGCCGCCGCCGGCAATCACCTCGCCCAGCAGGAGTGGAAGCGGGACCGGTGCCGGACGTCGTCGGCGTGGCCGGCCGCGTTCCCCCAGGTGCGGGCGGTCGGCGCCCAGCTCGACGGGTCGCTGTCGCCGCTGCCGGCATGGGTGGACGCGGTGACGCCGGGGGCCAGCTTCGAGGCGCGCTTCTTCGACGGCCCGGTGCATATCGACGACGTCGTCGGGGACGAGGAGTTCCACGGGGCCGCCAGCTGGGCCGGCACCTCGTTCAGCGCCGCGCACGCCGCCGGCCTGGTGGCGGCGCGGATGACCGCCGCGGGCCTCACCGCCGGCCAGGCCTGGGACGCCCTGCTGGCGGACGGCGAGAGCCAGATAGTCGGCCCGCGATGACCGCCGAGCCTGTCACCGACCTGGTCGCCGCCGTTCGCGGTGGCGACCAGGCCGCCTGGAACCGGCTGGTGGACCGGTTCGCACCCCTGGTCGCGTCGGTGTGCCGGAAGTTCTCGCTCGACTCCCACGATCGTCAGGACGTCGCCGCCGGGGTCTGGCTGCGGCTGCTGGAACGCCTGCACACGCTGCGCGAACCGGCGGCGCTGCCGGGCTGGATCGCCACCACCACCCGCAACGAATGCCTGGCGCTGCTGCGCTCGCGGCGCCGGACGCTGCCCACCGACTTCGACCGCGACCTGCCCGACGATCTGCCGGAGGCCGGCACCGAGCTGATCGCGGAGCTGCGCCGGCAGGCGCTGCGGGATGCCTGGGCCGGGCTGTCGGAACGTTGCCGGGAGCTGCTGGGCATGTTGTTCGGCGACCCGCCGGTGCCCTACGCGGACGTGGCGGCCCGGCTGGGCGTCCGGATCGGCACCATCGGGCCCACCCGGATTCGCTGCCTCGCCGCGCTGCGTGAGCAGCCGGCGCTGGCCTCGTGGGGAGGTGCCTGATGGAGCCCGATGAGATCCTGCTCGGCGAGCTCGCCGAGGCATTGGACGAGGCGTCCGACGCCGACGACCTGGCCGCGGTCGGCCGGGCGTTGTGGGGCTGGCACGATCCGGACGCCCGGCTCGCCGAGCTGGTCTCCGATTCGGCGGCCGAGCCGCTGGCCGGCGTCCGGTCCTCTGGGGACGCGCGGCTGCTGCGCTTCACCGCCGAGGACGTCGGCATCGACCTGGAGGTGGTGGACGGTCACCTGCGGGGCCTGGTGCTGGCGCCGCAGGCCCGCTCGCTGGTGCTGTCCGACGCCGACGGCGCGGTCATCGCCACCGCCGAGCCGGACGCGTCCGGCTGGTTCGACCTGGAACTGCCGGTCCGGCCGGCTCGCAATCCGCTGGTGCGGCTGGGGCTCAGCGACGCCCACGGCGTCCGGACCTGGACGGCCTGGTTCCGGCTGTAGCCGCGGCGACACCCGCCCGAGTGGAACGTTGGGGACGGTTCCTTTCGTCCCACGCTCGGACCGGGTGGAACGTTGGGGACGGTTCCTTTCGTCCCACGGTGAGCTACAGCGACATCAGCCACAGCCCGAGGGTGGCCGCCACCAGTCCGGCCAGCAGACCGCCGCCGGCATGCACCGCGGCGGCGACCGGACGCCCGGCGCGGACCAGCCGGACGCCCTCGACGCTGGCGGTGCTGAACGTGGTGAACCCGCCCAGGAACCCCGTCCCGGCGATCGCCGCCCACTCCGGCGCGCCGGTGTGGAACAGCACATAGCCGGTGACCAGGCCGAGCAACCCCGAGCCGAGGGTGTTGATGGTCAGCGTGCCCAGCGGCATCCGCAGCGAATGCAGCCGGGCGATCGCGGCGTCCAACTGGAAGCGGGCGAGCGAACCCAGCCCTCCCGCCAGGGCGACCAGCAAGGCGATCATCGTGACCACCTGGTCGCCACCCACATGCCGGCGAACGCGGCCGCCAGCCCCAGCGCCACACTGCCCAGCGCGTAGCCGATGCCGACCACGATCGCACCCCCGCCCAGGCCGAGCAGCCGGACGCTCTCCACCGCGAACGAGCTGTACGTGGTGTAGCCGCCCATCACCCCGGTGCCCAGGCCGAGCCGCAGGTAGCGGCGCAGCCCGGCGTCCGGACCGCGCCGGCTGAGCGTCTCCAGCAGCAGCCCGAGCAGGAACGAACCGGTCAGGTTGATCGCGAACGTGGCCCACGGCCAGCCGCCCGGCTGGGCCGGGAAGGCGGACTCCAGCGCGGCCCGGACCGCGGTGCCGACCGCTCCCCCGACCAGCACCACGGTCGAGGACAGTCCGCGGAACGGTTTCAGGACCACGGCATCGGCGCCTTCCAGTCGACCACCGAGAGCGGGACGGCCAGCACCGGACGGTGCTGATGCTGGGCCAGTTTCAGCGCCAGCGCACCGTCCAGGAACTCATGCACCTTGGCGCCGTGCTCCGGTGCCCGGTTGCCGACCACCAGCACCGCGGCGTCCACCGCGCGGGCCAGGTGGGTCAGCGCCCGGTCCGGGCGTCCGGCCAGGTAGCGGAACTGCCAGGGCAGGTCCGAGCCGGCCAGCAGGCGGGCCACTTCGGCTTTCAGTTCGGCTTCGACCAGATGCCAGGAGTCGTCCGCGGAATCCGGGTTGATGTCGCTGTGCTGCACCGTGCCGTCGGGGAACTCCCGCTCGGTGAAGCGCTGTTCGTCCACGTAGGCGAAGTACAACTCACCACCGGTCGCCCGGGCCAGCGCGGCGGCGGTCAGCACCACCAACGGGTCATTGACTCGTCGGATCCCCACCACGAGCGCCCCGCCGCCGAACGGTGTCATCCGATCCTGGCTGGGCTGTGGAACCTGATGGAGCATGCCGGTCTCCTTTCGTCATGCTCACGGTAGTCCCGGCGGTTCCTTAGGGAAGCGCTGATCAATGCTGTTCCGAGCGAGGACGTGCCCGGCGGGATGAGCTGCGGCCGCCAGATCTTGTGGGCGTACTGGACGTACGGCGCAAGAGCTGGGGGCCGCAG
>NZ_JASGDE010000065.1:0-4377 GCF_047607385.1 Micropruina sp. | reverse complement strand
GGAGCGGGCGCTGACCGAGGCGACCAGGGCGCTGGCCGCCGCCGAAGTGAGTCAGGCGCCCAGCGCCGCCGGGTCGTAGTCGATGCAGGCGCGGCTGGTGCGCCGGGCGCCGATCAGCGCCACCACCTTCAGGTGCTCGGGGTGCACGGCGTAGGCCTGCAGCGCCTTGGCGTCGGTGAACACCGAGTAGATGACCAGGTCGAAGGTGTTGTCGAGCCCCGGCTGCTGGGTGATCACCTCGAACTCGACGATCCCGTCGATGAGCGCCGGCAGCGCCCGCAACGCGTCGGCGGCCAGCGCGACGTTGGTCGCCTTGTCGGCGCCCTCGGCGTGATCGGCGAACTCCCAGGCCACGATGTGCTTGATCATGCGTTCAACCTAGTGCCCCGGCCATCAACCTTCAGCCGCTACGAGGCGCCCGGGTCGGCGCCTCGTAGCGTTCTCCTCGGTCACCAGAACCCGGTATGGCTCGCCAGGCTTCCGACCGGACGCCGTTCGCCAGGGCGAACGTTGATGGCCGGGGCACTGCTGGCCGGACGCGGTCCCCGTGGGACGAAAGGAACCGTCCCCGTCGTCCCACGGGGTCCGTGTGGGACGAAAGGAACCGTCCCCGTCGTCCCATGGGCCTGTCCTCGCGTTCCACCTGCGGGTGGACCGAAGAGAACCCGGCCCCAGTGGTCCACTCCGGGGCAACGGGCGCCGTGGCCTACCGTTGGCTCGTGGACGACTTCCTGGTGGACCGGGTGCTGCTCGCCGTCGAACAGATTCCGGCCGGACGAGTCACC
Source organism: Micropruina sp. (assembly GCF_047607385.1). Lineage (GTDB taxonomy): Bacteria > Actinomycetota > Actinomycetes > Propionibacteriales > Propionibacteriaceae > Micropruina. The sequence continues at coordinate 3,592 of NZ_JASGDE010000065.1, read as the reverse complement.
TCCTACGGTGACATCGCCCGGCTGGTCGGCACCGGTCCACGGCAGGTCGGCGGCGTGCTCAGCCGGTACGGCGCCGACGTCCCGTGGTGGCGGGTGACCGGGCAGGACGGCACGATGGCGTCCGGGCTGATCGAGCGGGCCCGTCAGCACTGGGCCGAAGAAGGAATCCCGGTCAACGCCTCCCGGACCGGGTGCCGGATCACCGCCTGCCGCGCTGACCAAGTCGCCCTGATGCATGCCTACACCCGGGCGCTGGACACGCTCCTGGCGCGCACCGGGACGCCGCTGCCGCGAATCGGTGGGCCGGCCACCCGGGCGCTGACCGGCCTCGGCATCGCCAACCTCGAACACCTGCTCGACTGGACCCGGGACGAGTTGCTCGCCACCCACGGTGTGGGCCCGAAGGCGGTGCGGATCATCGAGGACGCCCTCGCCGAGCACGGTTGGCGGCTGCCTGACAGCCCCCGCGCCCGCGAGCAGTAGAAGTCGATGACCGCTGATCAACCAGCGGCTGAGGGTCACTCCTCGACCGGGAGCACCTCCAGCCGGGGGTACTCCGGCTTCCACATCCGCTGGTAGATGTCGTTGATCGGGTTGGTCATCGGGGTCCGGGCCAGGCCCTGCTGCTCAGCGGTCTTCGCCACCGCCATCGCCACCGCGGCGGCGACCAGCCGCAGATCGCTCATCGACGGCAGCAGCGAGGCGCCCGGACGGTACTCGTTCACCAGCCCGGCCAGCGCCGCCGCGGCGGCGTAGATCATCTCGTCACTGACCCGGGTGGCCCGCACCACCGACACCCCCAGCCCGAGCCCGGGGAAGATCAGCGCGTTATTGGCCTGCGCGATGGTGTGGTACACCTCGCCCTGCCGGATGGTGCCGTACGGGCTTCCGGTCGCGATCAGCGCGCGTCCGTCGGTCCAGGCCAGCAGGTCGGCCGGATGGGCCTCGGAACGCGAGGTCGGGTTCGACAGCGGCATGATGATGGGCCGCTCGCAGCCCTGCGCCATCGCCGTCACCACCGGCTGGGTGAACGCGCCGGTCTGCGCCGAGGTGCCGATCAGGATGGTCGGATGCACGGCGCGCACCGTCTCGTCCAGGGTGATCCGGGACGGGTCGGCGACGTCCCAACCCTGCACCTCCGAGCGCGCACGGGCGTACGGACGCTGGAAGTCGCGGACGCCGGCGCCGTCCTCGACGATCAGGCCGCGGCTGTTGAACGCGTAGAACTGCCCGTAGGCGTGTTCGGCGTCCAGTCCGTCGCGGATCATCGCCTCACGGATGATGTCGGCGATGCCGACCCCGGCCGTGCCGGCGCCGAACACCACCACCCGATGCTGCCGCAGCGGCACCCCGGTCAGCCGCACCGCGGCCAGCACGGCGGCCAGCACCACGGCCGCGGTGCCCTGGATATCGTCGTTGAAGGTGCAGATCCGGTCGCTGTAGCGCTCCAGGATGCGGTGCGCGTTGCCGGCACCGAAGTCCTCCCAGTGCAGCATCGCGTTCGGGAATTGCTTGGTGACGGCGGTGACGAACGCCTCGATGAACGCGTCGTAGCGTTCGCCGCGCACCCGGGCGTGATGTTCGCCCAGATAGACGCCGCTGTGCAGCAGGCCGAGGTTGTCGGTGCCCACGTCCAGCACGATCGGGACGGCCCGGCGCGGATGGATGCCGGCCGCCGCGGTGTACACGCCCAGCTTGCCCAGCGCGATCTGGATGCCGCCGATGCCCTGGTCGCCGATGCCGAGGATGCCTTCGGAGTCGGTCACCACCACCAGGTCGACGTCGTCGCCGTCGAGGTCGTAGTTGGCCAGCGACTGCTCGATCAGCTCCGGGCGGTCGATCGACAGGAACAGCCCGCGCGGACCGGCGTACTCGTGGCTGAACCGCTCGATCGCCTCACCGATGGTGGGGGTGTAGATGATCGGCAGCATCTCTTCGAGGTTCTCGCTGAGCAGCCGGTAGAACAGCACCTCGTTGCGGTCGCGCAACTGGGACAGGTAGATGTACTTCGACAGCGGGGACGGTGAGCGGCTGTACTGCGCGTAGGTGCGCCGCAGCTGTTCCTCGATGGTGCTGACCTTGCCGGGCAGCAGGCCGGAGAGCTCCATCTCGGCGCGCTGCTCCACGGTGAACGCGGTGCCCCGGTTCGCCACCGGGTTGCGCAGGATCCGGCGTCCGCGGGCCCGCACGCGAAGCACGATCTCGCTGTTGCTGGTGGTGACGAGGTGGAAGTCGCTGCGGCGCAATTCAGGATCCTTCGGCGGTGGGGTCCCGGTGAGCCTATCGGCTCCGGCAACGGCCGCGATGCTGGCTCAGCGCGCGGCGCCGGACTGGGCGGGTCTTCCGGCCGGCGCGAGGCCGATTGCCCGAGTGGGAGCGGAATACAGACCCGGCGGCTATGGTTGAGTCAAGTGGACTCAACTTTGGTTTTCCGTCAGGAGACACGCTAGACAATGGACACTTCGAAGCTCACCGCCAAGAGCCGGGACGCCGTCTCGGCCGCCCTTCGCAACGCCCTCACCAACGGCAACCCCAGCGCCGAGCCGGTGCACCTGCTGCACGCGCTGCTGATGGTGCCCGACAACACCGTCGGCGCCCTGCTCAGCGCGGTCGGTGCCGACCCGAAGGTGGTCGACGCCGCCGCCCAGGGCGCGATCACCAAGCTGCCCAGCGCGTCCGGCAACTCGGTCAGCCAGCCCGGCCTGTCCGGCAGCTTCGCCCGGGTGCTGGCCGACGCCGAGACCCGCGCCGAGCAACTCGGCGACGAGTTCGTCGCCACCGAGCACCTGATGATCGGCCTGGCCGCCATCGTCAGCGACGCGCAGAAGATCCTGCTGCAGTTCGGCGCCGACCCGAAGAAGCTGACCACGGCGTTCAACGACGCCCGCGGCGACAAGCGGATCACCTCGGCCGAGCAGGAGGGCGGCGAATCCACCCTGGACAAGTACTCGGTCGACCTGACCGCGCGGGCCCGCGAGGGAAAGCTCGACCCGGTGATCGGACGCGACGGCGAGATCCGCCGGGTGGTGCAGGTGCTGGCCCGGCGCACCAAGAACAACCCGGTGCTGATCGGCGAGCCCGGCGTCGGCAAGACCGCCGTCGTCGAGGGCCTGGCCCAGCGGGTGGTGGCCGGCGACGTCCCCGACTCGCTGAAGGGACGCCGGGTGGTCTCCCTCGACCTGGCCTCGATGGTGGCCGGCGCCAAGTACCGCGGCGAGTTCGAAGAGCGGCTGAAGGCTGTGCTGAACGAGATCCGGGACGCCGAGGGCCAGGTGATCACCTTCATCGACGAACTGCACACCGTGGTCGGCGCCGGCGCGTCCGGTGATTCCTCGATGGACGCCGGCAACATGCTCAAGCCGATGCTGGCCCGCGGCGAGCTGCGGATGATCGGCGCCACCACCCTGGACGAGTACCGCGAGCGGATCGAGAAGGACCCGGCGTTGGAGCGCCGCTTCCAGCAGGTCTTCGTCGGCGAGCCGTCGGTGGAGGACACCATCGCCATCCTGCGCGGGCTGCGCGAGCGCTACGAGGCGCACCACAAGGTGCGGATCACCGACGGCGCACTGGTCGCTGCGGCGTCGCTGTCGAG
>NZ_JASGDE010000064.1:0-16691 GCF_047607385.1 Micropruina sp. | reverse complement strand
TTCTCCTCCGGGGCGGGCGGCTCCTGAGGCAGGTAGCCGAGGGTGGCGTCCGGCGGCGCGAACCGGACGGCGCCGGCGTCCGGGGTGTGCAGGCCGGCGGCGATCCGCAGCAGCGTGGTCTTGCCGGCCCCGTTCGGGCCGACCAGCGCGGTGACGTCCCCCGGGGTCAGCCGCAGGTCGAGCCCGGAGAACAGCGGACGCGCGCCGAAGGAGGCGGCGATGCCGGAAAGGAAGAGTGATGCGGACATGACGAACCTCGATCGCTTCGGATGGGAGCTGGGCGAGAGGTTCAGTTCGACATGTGACCAGGGTGCGGGATCGACCGGCTGCGAGTCAAACCGGCCACTTCCCCCTTGCACCCCGCACCCCGCACCCCGCACCGACGTTGCCCTGGTTTCGCTTCATTCACCAGGTTTGAACCGTGGAAAGGACGCCGAACCAGGGCAATGTGCTGCCGAGAGCGAGCAGGTCGGCAACCCCACCGACTTGAATGAGTGAGTACTCACTCATACACTCGTCTCTCGTGAGCAGAGCCAACCCGATGACCCCGGACGAGCGACGGCGGGCCTTGATCGAGGCCACCCGTCCGCTGCTGCTCGAGCACGGGATGCAGATCACCACCCGGCAGATCGCCGAGTGCGCCGACGTGGCGGAGGGCACCATCTTCCGCGCCTTCGGCACCAAACAGAACCTGATCGAGGCCGTCGTCGACGACTGCATGGCCCCGGAACCGGTGGTCGCCGCAATCGAGGCGATCCCCGCCGATCTCGACCTGGAGGACACCGTGACCTGGATGGTCAGGGTGCTGAAAGGCCGCATCGAGCAGGTCCGCTCACTGATGTCGGCACTCGCCCAGTCGCGGCCGCACGGCCAGCGACGCCGGCCACCGCACAGAGACTTCCACCGGGCCGTCGACGAGGCGATGACCCGCGTCCTCTCCCGATTCGACGACCGCCTCACCGTCGGCGGCCCCACCGCCTGCTGGGCGATCTCGGCGATGGCCTTCGCGGCCGTCATGCCGCTCGCCGATCATCCGGACGCCACCGACCCGCGGCAACTCGCCCGCATCATCCTGCACGGCATCGCCACTCACTCCACCGAGGACACCACATGCTGATCCGCATCCTGCGTGACTATCTACGGCCCTACTACGGGCAGCTGGCGCTGGTGGTGCTGCTCCAGTTGGCCGCCAACGGGGCCGCGCTGTACCTGCCCACCCTGAACGCCCGGATCGTCGACGACGGCATCGCCACCGGCAACACCGGCCTGATCCTGAGCCTGGGCGCGCTGATGCTGGGCGTCACCGTCATCCAGATGGCGGCCCAGATCACCGCCGTCTGGCTGGGCGCCCGCTCGGCGATGGCGTTCGGACGCGACCTGCGCACCGCGATCTTCGACCGCACCCTGGCGTTCTCCGCCCGCGAGGTGGCCAAATTCGGAGCCCCCAGCCTGATCACCCGCACCACCAACGACGTCCAGCAGATCCAGCAACTGGTGATGATGACGGCGTTCATGATCGTCTCGGCGCCGATCATGATGGTCGGCGGCATCATCATGGCGCTGCGCGAAGACCCCGGACTGTCCTGGACGATCGCCGTCGCGGTGGTGATCCTGGGCGCCGTCATCGGACTGATCGTCAGCCAGATGATGCCGCTGTTCTCCACCCAGCAGACGCGGATCGACACCATCAACCGGGTGCTGCGCGAGCAGATCTCCGGTCTGCGGGTGATCCGGGCCTTCACCGCCGAACCCCGCGAGACGGATCGCTTCGCGGTCGCCAACGCCGAGCTCACCGAGACCGCCACCAAGGTCGGACGCCGGATGATGACGCTGTTCCCGACCGTCTTCTTCGTGATGAACGTGTCCACCATCGGGGTCACCTGGTTCGGCGCCTTCCGGGTCGCCGACGGCTACATGGAGACCGGTCAGCTGCTGGCCTTCATCCAGTACCTGACCACCATCCTGATGAGCGTGATGATGGCCACGATGATGCTGATGATCGCGCCCCGCGCGGTGGTCAGCGCCCGCCGGATCGGCGAGGTCCTGGACACCGATTCGACGGTCGTCCCGCCGGTCGACCCGGTGCGATCGCTGGCCGGGCACGGCACCGTCGAACTCAGCGACGTCGAGTTCAAGTACCCGGGCGCCGAGCAACCCGTCCTGTCCGGCATCAACCTGCGGGTCCGTCCCGGCGAGACGACCGCCATCATCGGCTCCACCGGCGCCGGCAAGACCACCCTGATCAGCCTCATCCCGCGGCTCTTCGACGCCACCGGCGGCCGGGTCGCGGTGGACGGGGTGGACGTCCGCGAACTGGATCCGGACCTGCTGTGGTCGCGGATCGGGCTGGTGCCGCAGAAGCCGTACCTGTTCAGCGGCACCGTGGCGTCCAATCTGCGCTACGGCAAGCCGGACGCCACCGACGCCGAACTCTGGGCGGCGCTGGAGACGGCCCAGGCGGCCGACTTCGTCCGGGCCATGCCCGACCAGCTGGACGCCCCGATCGCGCAGGGCGGCACCAACGTCTCCGGCGGCCAGCGGCAACGGCTGTCCATCGCCCGGGCGCTGGTGAAGAAGCCCGACATCTACGTCTTCGACGACTCCTTCTCGGCACTCGACGTGGTCACCGATGCCCGGCTGCGGGCCGCCCTGGCTCGCGAGACCGCCGAGGCCGGCGTCCTGATCGTGGCGCAGCGGGTGTCCACCATCCGCGACGCGGAGACCATCGTGGTGCTCGACGACGGCCGCATCGTGGGTGAGGGAACCCACGAGGCGCTGCTCGCCGACTGCCCCACCTACGCCGAGATCGTCGCATCCCAGTTCAAGGCCGAGGAGGCAGCAGCATGAGCCAGCAGGCACCCGATCAAGCACCCCGCAAGGCCAACGCACGTCCCGAGCACGCAGCCCAGGCCCGCCGCGGCATGGGCGGCCCGATGGGCGGGATGGGCGCGGCCGAGAAGGCGGTGACCTTCGGCGCGTCGGCGAAGCGGCTGCTCGGCATGATGCGGCCGGAGCGGAACCTGATCGTCCTGGTGATCGTGATCTCGGCGCTGGCCACGCTGGGCAACGCCCTCGGCCCGGTCATCCTGGCCCGCGGCACCGACCTGATCTTCGACGGCGCCCGCGGCGGCGGGATCGACTTCTCCGGCCTGGGCACGGTCATCCTCGAGGCACTCGGGGTGTACGTGGCGTCCGGACTGGTGCTGTGGTGGGCCAGCTACCTGATCAACGACATCGTCCAGCGCACCGTGTATCGGATGCGCGAGCAGGTGGCGAACAAGCTGCACCGGCTGCCGATCACCTACTTCGACGGGCAGCCCCGCGGCGAGCTGCTCAGCCGGGTCACCAACGACATCGACAACATCGCCCAGTCGCTGCAGCAGACCCTGGCGCAGATGCTGAACAACATCTTCACCGTGCTGGGCGTGCTGGCGGTGATGCTGTGGCTGTCGCCCACCCTGGCCCTGGTGGTGCTGGTCTCGGTGCCGCTGACCGCGCTGGTCACCGCGCAGGTGATGAAGCGTTCGCAGCGCCGCTTCGTCGACATGTGGCGGTCCACCGGCGAGCTCAACGGGCACGTCGAGGAGGCGTTCACCGGGCATGCGCTGGTCAAGGTCTTCGGCCGCCAGCGTGAGGTGGCCGCCGGCTTCGCGGCGAAGAACGAGGAGATGTACGAGTCGTCGTTCAAGGCGCAGTTCATCAGCGGCATCATCATGCCCTGCGTGTTCTTCATCGGGAACCTCAGCTACGTCGCGATCGCGGTGATCGGCGGCATCTGGGTGGCGGCCGGCACGATGACGCTGGGTGCCGTGCAGGCGTTCATCCAGTACGCCCGGATGTTCACCCAGCCGATCACCCAGCTGGCCTCGATGACCAACCTGCTGCAGTCGGGGGTGGCGTCGGCCGAGCGGGTCTTCGAGGTGCTGGACGCCGCCGAGCAGACCCCGGATCGCACCGGGCATCTGCCCGAGCCGTTGCAGGGCCGGGTGGAGTTCGAGCACGTGGCGTTCTCCTACGATCCGAAGAAGCCGCTGATCAGCGACCTGTCGCTGGTCGCCGAACCGGGATCGACGGTCGCCATCGTGGGGCCGACCGGGGCCGGCAAGACCACCCTGGTGAATCTGCTGATGCGGTTCTACGACGTGGACGCGGGACGGATCACCATCGACGGGGTGGACATCGCCGCGGTGCCGCGCTCCGAGCTGCGGTCGAACATCGGCATGGTGCTGCAGGACGCCTGGCTGTTCGGCGGGACCATCCGGGACAACATCGCCTACGGGCGTCCGGACGCCACCGACGCCGAGATCCGCGCCGCCGCCGAGGCGACCTACGTGGACCGTTTCGTGCACTCGCTGCCGGACGGTTACGACACCGTGCTGGACGACGAGGGATCGAACGTGTCGGCCGGCGAGAAGCAGCTGATCACCATCGCCCGGGCGTTCCTGTCCGACCCGGCGATCCTGATCCTGGACGAGGCGACCTCGTCGGTGGACACCCGCACCGAACTGCTGGTGCAGCACGCCATGCAGGCGCTGCGCGGCGGCCGGACGTCGTTCGTGATCGCGCACCGGCTCTCCACCATCCGCGACGCGGACACCATCCTGGTGATGGAGGACGGCGCCATCGTCGAGCAGGGATCGCACCAGGCCCTGCTGGAGCAGGACGGCGCGTACCGGCGGCTCTACCGCTCCCAGTTCGCCGGCGGGTTGGACGACGAGGAGCAAGCCGCGTAGCGCTCGCCCCCGGCCGGGCTTGGTCGGGCTCGCCGTGGGACGGTGGGGACGGTTCTTTTCGTGCCACTGGTAGTACCTGTGGGACGACGGGGACGGTTCCTATCGTCCCATTCGTAGTACCAGTGGCACGAAAAGAACCGTCCCCGGCGTCCCACCGGCGTCCCGGGCCTCCCACTCGCCCGGGCGAGCCTTCTCGACATCGCCGTTCCCCGGGGCGAAGCACAGGCAGATAGGGTCGGCCGGGTGTTGCAGGTCGTGGGCGCCGCCATCGTGCGGCGCGGAACAGTGCTCTCCGCCCGGCGCAGCTACCCGGCCGCGGAGGCGGGTCGCTGGGAGTTCCCGGGCGGCAAGGTCGATCCCGGCGAATCCCCGGAAACGGCCCTGACCAGGGAGATCGCCGAGGAGTTGGGCTGTGCGGTCGAGGTCGTCGGATGGCTGCCGGACGCCGTCCGGGGCGACGATCGGGGCCGCGAACTGGAGCTGCGGGTGGCCCTGTGCCGGCTCGTGGACGGTGAGCCGTCCGGCACCGAACACGACGCCCTGCGCTGGCTCGCCCCCGAGCAGCTGGACGATGTCGACTGGCTGGAACCGGATCGTCCTTTCCTGCCCCGGCTACGGGAGTTGCTGCTCGACGGGGACCGGCTGCCGGGCGGCAACGTGGGCGGCGCGGTCCGGATCGGGACGACGGTGCGGCGTCCGATCGGACCCTGGACGCCGGCGGTGCACGCCCTGCTGCGCCATCTCGCCGCGGCCGGGCTACCGGCGGTCCCGCGGGTGCACGGCCTGGACGCCCGCGGCCGGGAGATCCTCGACTACCTGCCCGGCGAGGTGATCGACGTGGACGCCGAACAGCTCTCGGACGCCCGGCTGGCCTCGCTGGGCCGCTGGCTGCGCGGGCTGCACGACGCGTCCGCCGGCTTCGAACATCCGGGGCCATGGCGCTTCTTCGGTGTCGAGACCCCGACCCAGATCACCCACAACGACGCCGCCCCCTACAACGTGGCGTTCCGCGGCGACGAGGTGTCCGGGGTGTTCGACTGGGACCTGGCCGGCCCGTCCACCCCGGTGCACGATCTCGGCCACACCGCCTGGTCGGCGATCCCGCTGTTCCGGCCCATCCCGGCAGACCAGGCGGCGCGCCGGCTGACCGTGTTCGCCGACGCCTACGGCACCGACCCGGCGACCGTGCTGGACTCCGTCCGGCCTCGGGTGCAGCTGGCCGTCGACGGCATCCGCGAGGCCGTCCGCCGTGGCGACGAGGGCATGATCAATCTGGCCGCGCAGGGCGAGCCGGAGCGCACCGAACGGGCGTTGGCCGGCTTCCTGGAACGCCGGGACGCGATCCGCGCACTGCTCTGAACCCGCAGTCGGGCACGTTGCCCCGGTTTGGCGTCCTATCCGCGGTTTGAACCGGGCGAACGACGCCGAAGCAGGGCAACGTCGGTCCCGGGACGTCCGCACCGTCCCGGATCACGGCTGCCGGGTTGCCGCCCGAGGGGTCAGCCGCCAGCCTGTGCGGATGGCGCCGTCCGGCAGCCTCCGTCATCGGCGACGGAACCGGATCGGCGCGGAGAGGCAACCCCTATGAAGAAGAAGCTGCAGTTCGGCCTACTGGCGGGCCTCGCGGTGGCCGCACTGACGGCGTCCGTCACTCCCCAGTTCGGCGCCCAGGCGGCGCCGGCCATTCCGCAGGCGGGGCAGGACGCGGTGGCGGCGTCGGCCACGCTCGCCACCGAGGCGCAGCCGCAGCACCGGCGTCCACCGAAGAAGAAGCCGCTCTCCGGCCTTCGGATCCTGATGTCGAACGACGACTCGATGCAGGCGTCGCGAGCCAACGGCAAGGACGGCATCGGCATGTACGACATGCGCAAATCGCTGTGCGCGGCGGGCGCCGACGTCGTGGTGATCGCACCCTGGGGCTACATGAGCGGAGCCGGCGGATCGGTCACCAACAGCGGCACGCTGACCGCGGAACGCCGCACCGCGCTGCCCGCCGGCTACGAGAGCGACTGCGGCATGGCACCCTCCGGCGGCGCGGTCTACGGACTGTGCCGCGGCACCGTCTGCACCCCGGACACCCCGAGCGCCACCCCCGCCGACACCGTCAAATTCGCCCTGCACGACGGGCTGAAGGCGCTGGTCGGCTGGAAGGGAGCACCCGATCTGGTGGTCAGCGGGATCAACTCCGGACCCAATGTGAGCGCTTCGATCAATGACTCGGGGACGGTCGCGGCAGCCATCGCCGCGATCGACAACGGCGTCCCGGCGGTCGCCTTCTCCGGTCACGTCGAGCCGGTCTCGGACACCGTGACCCGGCCGACCTACCTGGCCGCGGCGGACTTCGGCGCCGACCTGATCGGCAAGCTGCGGGCCAAGCGGCTGCTCACCGACGCCTACGTGGTCAACGTGAACTACCCGGACGTCACCAACGGTCAGAACCCGGGACGTCCGGTGTGGACCCGGGTCGGCCAGGGCACCTTCGGTGTGCACACCTACCAGCCCACCGAGGCCGGGTCGAAGAGCTTCACCATCGGCTGGGCGGTCTGCCCGGCCGAGCACTGCATCGACGAACCGCGCCGGGACGCCGACAGCACCGCGCTGTTCGCCGGCAAGATCACCCTCACCGCGCTGACCCGGGACCGCACTCTGCAGACCGGTCAGGACGCCCGGCTGCGCAAGGAGGTGCAGAGCGGACGGCTGATGGGCTGATCCCGGATCTCTCCCGGTGCCCGGGTTCGGTGCTTGCCGAGCCCGGGCACAGCCCTCCATCGCTCGCCTAAGGAAGCGCTGATCAATGCGGCCTCTCGCTGGTTGAGCTTGTCGAAACCCGTTGCCAGAGCGGTCTCAACAAGCTCGACCAGCGAAAATCAGCGCTGTTCCGAGCGAGGACGTGCCCGGCGGGATGAGCTGCGGCCCCCGGATCTTGGGGGCGTGCTGGACGTACGGCGCAAGATTTGGGGGCCGCAGATCGCCCGTCCGGGTGCGCCGCAGCCGGGACATGATTGATCAGCGGTTCCTTCTTAGGGAAGCGATTGGTGGGTCAGGAGACCGGAGCGTCCGGGGCGACCAGTTCCAGGGCACGGACGGCGGCCGCCCGGTCCACCGCGGAGGAGACCAGGATCAGCTCGTCGGCGTCGGCATGGACGGCGAAGCGGCGCAGCCAGTCCCGGACCTGAGGGCCGGTGCCGACACCGGTGTAGCGCAGCATGTGGTCGACCTGGGCTCCTCCCGGACCCTCCAGCAGCACCTCGACGTCGTCGTCGGTGAGCGTCCGACCGCGGCCCAGGAAGGTCTTGACCCGAGCCCGCCGGGTCAGTTCGAACAGCCGCCGCGCCTCGTCCTCGGTGTCGGCGGCGATCACCCCCGCCCCGGCGATCACGTACGGCTCGGCCAGCTGCTCGGACGGCTTGAAGTCGCGGCGGTAGCTGGCCACCGCGGCCTCCAGCGCGTCCGGGGCGAAGTGGGACGCAAACGCGTACGGCAGGCCGAGCGCGGCCGCCAGCTGGGCACCGAACAGCGACGAGCCCAGGATGAACAGCGGCACCCGAGTCCCGGCGCCCGGCGTCGCGACGACGCCCGGAATCACCGACTCGCCGAGGAAGCCCTGCAACTCCTGGACGTCGGACGGGAAGGTGTCGGCCGCTCCCGGGGTGCGGCGCAGCGCCCGCACCGTGGTCTGGTCGGTGCCGGGCGCGCGGCCCAGGCCGAGGTCGATCCGGCCCGGGTGCAGCTCGGCCAGCGTGCCGAATTGCTCGGCGATCACCAGCGGCGCGTGGTTGGGCAGCATCACCCCGCCGGCGCCCAGCCGGATCGTCGAGGTGTGGGCGGCGACGTGCGCGATCAGCACCGCGGTCGCCGACGACGCGATGGTCGGCATGTTGTGGTGCTCGGCGTACCAGACCCGCCGGTAGCCCCAACGTTCGGCGTTCCGGGCCAGTGCGACGGTGGCGGCCAGGCCGTCCGCGACGGATTCGCCGGGCAGCACCTGGGCCAGGTCGAGGATGGACAGCGGGACATCGGGCGGGGTCGCATCGGTCACGACCGGAACAACGGCGTCCGGGCTGGAGAACATTCCCGGACGGGAGCCGCACCGTCCCCGTCCGACGCTCCGCCATCGGACGTGCGCTCGTCAGACGGCGACCGATTCGAGGGGCATTCCGCCTCGTCCGCCTCAGATCGGGTCGGAATCGGTCGCTGATCCACGGCGCCGGACGTCGGCGGACGAAATAGGGTTGACCCATGGCGACGATCGACCTCAACGCCGATCTGGGCGAATCGTTCGGTTCCTGGCGCCTCGGCGACGACGAGGCGATGCTGGAGATCGTCACCAGCGCCAACGTCGCCTGCGGATTCCATGCCGGCGACCCGCTCACCCTGCAACGCACCTGCGAACTGGCGGCGCGCCGCGGCGTCCGGATCGGTGCCCAGGTGTCCTACCGCGATCTGGCCGGCTTCGGACGCCGCTTCCTGGACTGTTCCTTCGACGAGTTGCGCGCCGACGTGCTCTATCAACTCGGCGCGCTGCAGGCGATGTGCGTCGCGGCCGGCACCGAGGTGGCCTATCTGAAACCGCACGGCGCGCTGTACAACACCGTGGTCCACCACGAGGCGCACGCCGAGGCGGTGGTCGCGGCGATCCTCGCTTTCGACCCGACGCTGCCGCTGCTCGGACTGCCCGGCGCCGTGGTGCTGGACGTCGCCCGGGCGGCCGGCCTGCGGACCGTCGCCGAGGCCTTCGTCGACCGCGGCTACACCGCCGCCGGGACGCTGGTGCCGCGACGCCAGCCCGGCGCCCTGATCGCCGATCACGAACAGGCCGCCCAGAGCGCCCTCCGGATGGTCACCGACGGCGTGGTGACCGCGGTGGACGGCACCGAGGTGCCGCTGCGTCCCGAGTCGCTGTGCACCCATGGCGACTCCCCCGGCGCGGTGGCGATGGCACGCCGGGTCCGTGAACTGCTGGCCTCGGCCGGCGTCGAGGTGAAGGCCTTCGCCTGATGGACGGCCGGCTGCTGCCCTGTGGCGAACGGGCCGTGCTGGTCGAACTCGACGGCCTGGACGCCGTGCTGGGGCTGCAACGCGCTCTGCAGCCGCTGCTCGGCAGCGGGCCGTTCGCCGCCGTCGTCGACCTGGTGCCGGCGGCCACCACCCTGCTGCTCGGCCTGGCGGACGGCGCCGCCCCGGGCCCCGTGCGCGATGCGCTGGCCGGGCTGCTGACCCGGCTGGACGGGACGCCGTCCGGACCGGCCGACGCCGAGACGGTGACCATCGACGTGGTCTACGACGGCGCCGACCTGGACGAGGTGGCCCGGCTCACCGGGCTGCCGGCGTCCGAGGTGGTGGCCGCCCACACCGGTACCGACTGGACGGTGGCGTTCGGCGGCTTCGCGCCCGGGTTCAGCTATCTGACCGGCGGCGATCCCCGGCTCGAGGTGCCGCGCCGGGCCGAGCCGCGCACCACCGTCCCAGCTGGCGCGGTCGGCCTGGCCGGCCCGTTCAGCGGCATCTACCCGCGTCCGTCGCCGGGCGGCTGGCAGCTGATCGGCCGCACCGACGCCGCGCTGTGGGACGCCGAGCGCGACCCGCCGGCGCTGCTCCGGCCGGGTGCCCGGGTGCGCTTCCGGGCGATCGAACCGCCGAAAGAGCCGGTCGAAACCACACCCGGGCCCAGGGGTCGCGACAAGCCCGACCGACCGGCCGGCCCGGACGCCGGCCCGGGTCTCGACGAGCTGGACCGCGGAGCCCAGGGCCTGGACGTGCTGGCCGCCGGGCCGCTCGCCCTGATCGTGGACGAGGGACGTCCCGGCTACGCGGCCCTCGGGGTCGGACGCTCCGGCGCCGCCGACCGGGCCGCCTACCGGCTGGGCGGACGGCTGACCGGGAATCCGCCCGGACTGGCCGCCCTGGAGATCACCTTCGGCGGGCTGCGGGTCCGGGCCCGGAGCACCTGCCTGATCGCGCTCACCGGCGCCGACTGCGCGGCCACCGTGCAGGGCCGGCCGGTGACCCACAACGGTCCGGTCTACCTGCGCGCCGGGCAGGAGCTGCTGCTGGGCGTCCCTCGCGCCGGGCTGCGCAGCTATCTGTCGGTGGCCGGCGGTTTCCAGGTGCCGCCGGTGCTCGGGTCGGCCAGCACCGACACGCTCTCCGGCATCGGCCCGCCGCGGCTGGCCGCCGGCGACTTCGTCGGCGTCCGGACGCCGCAGGCGCCCCGCTTGCTGGCCGTGGAGAGCATCCCCCGCGGCCCGGGAGGTTCCGGACCGACCCTCGACGTGCTGCCCGGTCCGCGTTCCGACTGGCTGGCCGACCCGGCGGCGCTGACCGTTCAGCAGTGGCGGGTCTCCGACCGCAGCGACCGGATCGGCGTCCGGCTGCTCGGCGATCCGCTACCACGGCACCCGTCCAGGGCCGGGGCCGAACTGCCCTCCGAACCGATGGTGCGCGGCAGCATCCAGGTGCCGCCCGACGGGCGTCCGGTGATCTTCGGCGCCGATCATCCGGTGACCGGCGGCTATCCGGTGGTCGGGGTGCTGACCGAAGCCGGCTGCGATGCCCTGGCCCAGGCCAGGCCCGGGGATCGGGTCAGTTTTCGTCGAGTGCACGGCGGCTGAGCGAGCAGCCCGGACGCCTCCGTAGGGTCAACTCAACTGACCCGCTGCCGGACGAGACACCTTGTCGAGGACGTCGGCGGAGTTCGGCGGGTGCGGCTCAGCCGACCCGCTGCCGGACCTCGTCCAGCACCGCCTGGCGCTGATCGGCCGGGCCACTGTCCAGCAGGGCGACGATCTCATCGCGGACCAGCTCGGCCCAGGACTGCGCCGGGCGGTAGTGCCAGGCGCGTCCGTCGAGTTCCCGCAGCAGCTGGCCCTTCTTCGCCAGCCGGTCCATCACCGTCATCACGGTGGTGTACGCCAACTCGCGTTCACCGGCCAGCGCCGCCTGGACAGCGCGCACCGACAGTGCTGTGGGGCTCGACCACAGCACGTCCATCACAGCTTGTTCCAGCTCGCCGAACACGGGCATGACAGCATCCTATGCGCAACTCGGCTATCTACGACAGGTTGTAGTACATCTCGTCCGAACTCGTCTTCGCGCAAGTCGCCGGATGGGGCTCCGTCCGCCCGGCCCGACGAGGTACATTGCCGGCATGGATCCGGTCACACTCGCGCGGTGGCAGTTCGGCATTACCACGGTCTATCACTGGTTCTTCGTGCCGGTCACGCTGGCACTGTCGTTCATCGTCGCGATCTTCCAGACCCTCTGGGTCCGGTCCGGCAACGACAAGTACCTGCGGCTGACCAAGTTCTACGGCAAGTTGTTCCTGATCAACTTCGCGATGGGCGTGGTCACCGGCATCGTCCAGGAGTTCCAGTTCGGGATGAACTGGAGCGAGTACTCCCGCTTCGTCGGCGACATCTTCGGCGCCCCGCTGGCCTTCGAGGCGCTGCTCGCCTTCTTCATGGAGTCGACCTTCCTCGGCCTGTGGATCTTCGGCTGGGACCGGTTGCCGAAGAAGATCCACCTGGCCGCGATCTGGGCGGCCGCGGTCGGCACCAACCTGAGCGCGATCTTCATCCTGGCCGCCAACTCGTTCATGCAGAACCCGCAGGGCGCCATCTACAACCCGGTCACCGACCGCGCCGAGATGGCCGACTTCGGCGCGGTGCTGACCAACCCGGTCATGCTCTGGGCGCTGCCGCACACCCTGATGGCGTCCTGGCTGACCGCCGCGGCACTGGTCGCCGCGGTCTCCGGATGGCACCTGGCCAAGCTGAACCGGGCGGCGTCCGAACCGGCAGCGAAGGCGTCCGATGCCGACAGCGAGTCGCCGAAGCCGGACAACAGCATCGCCGCGCACCGCTTCGCAGCCACCTTCGCCGCGATCGCCATGCTGGTCTCCGGGGTCGGGCTGACCATCACCGGCGACGAGTCGGGCAAGATCATGACCGAGGTGCAGCCGATGAAGATGGCCGCCGCCGAGGCACTCTACGAGACGGCCGGCGGCAACGGCACCGGCGCCCCGTTCTCGGTCTTCACCATCGGCTCGCTGGACGGCTCGGAGGAGATCTTCGCGCTGACCGTGCCGAATCTGCTGTCCTTCCTTGCCACCGGCACCTGGGACGGCGAGGTCAAGGGCATCAACCCGCTCAAGGAGGCCCACGAGCAGGGCCAGCTGGTCGACCCGAGCAACACCCTGCAGCAGGCCTACGCCGAGCACATGCGGGCCTGGGGGGTGGAGAGCGCGACCCCGATCATCCCGGTCACCTACTGGAGCTTCCGGCTGATGATCGGGCTGGGCATGGCCGCGATCGGGGTGGCCCTGCTGGTGCTGTGGTTCCTGCGCAAGGGCGGGCTGCCGCCCAGGCATCCGATCTGGACGCTGCTGATGGTGTTGATGCCGCTCGGGCCGCTGTTCGCCAACTCGTTCGGCTGGATCTTCACCGAGATGGGACGCCAGCCCTGGCTGGTCTCCGGGGTGCTGCCCACCATGGCCGGCATCTCCCCCGGCGTCACCATCACCGAGTTGTGGATCAGCGTGATCGGCTACACCCTGGTCTACGGGGCGCTGGCCGTGGTCGAGGTGGGCCTGATGCTGAAGTACATCAAGCTCGGCCTACCGGAGGTCGAACCGGTGAAACAGATAACCGATGACGACGACGTCCTGTCCTTCGCGTACTGAGAGCGGGTGCTGAGATGATCGTGGAACCCACCACCCTGCAATTGGTCTGGTTCGGCCTGATCGCCGTGCTGTGGATCGGCTTCCTGGTGCTCGAGGGCTTCGACTACGGGGTCGGCATGCTGATCCCCTTCCTGGGTCGCAACGACAAGGAGAAGCGGGTCCTGGTCAACACCATCGGACCGGTCTGGGACGGCAACGAGGTCTGGCTGCTGACCGCCGGCGGCGCCACCTTCGCCGCCTTCCCCGGCTGGTACGCCACCTTGTTCTCGGCGCTGTACCTGCCGCTGTTCCTGATCCTGCTCGGACTGATCGTGCGCGGGCTCGCCTTCGAGTACCGCGCCAAGCGCCCCGAGCAGTCCTGGAAGAAGCGGTGGGACGCCGGCGCCGCGATCGGTTCGCTGGTGGTCTCGCTGGTGTTCGGTGTCGGCTTCTCCAATTTCGTCATCGGGCTGCCGGTGCAGCAGGCCGAGGGACGTCCGGGCGTGCATGTGTTCACCGGCGGGTTCTGGTCGCTGTTCAGCCCGTTCGCGCTGCTCGGCGGCGTGGTGATGGTGGCGCTGTTCCTGTTCCACGGCTCGATCTTCCTGGCGCTGAAGACCCGCGGTGAGGTGCACGAGCGGGCCAAGGCGTTCGCCGAGCGGATCGGCCTGGGCGTGATCGGCGGCGGCGCCGTCTGGCTGCTCTGGTCGAACCTGGCCTACAGCACCGGCGCGTCCGGCTGGATCCTGATGGTGGTGGCCGCCGCCGGCCTGGTGCTGGCCTGGTTCATGGTGCGGGCCGACCGCGACGGCTGGGCCTTCGTCGGCACCGCCGTGGCGACCGCGGTGATCGCGATCGGGATCTTCCTGCGGATGTACCCGAACCTGGGCTTCGACAACTCCGCGTCCGGCGCCGCCCCGCTGAACATCGTGACGGCGTCCGCCACCCCGATGACCCTGGGCATCATGACCTGGGCCGCAGTGATCTTCGTCCCGCTGGTGCTGGCCTACCAGGCCTGGTCGTACTGGGTGTTCCGCCGCCGGCTGAGCACCAAGAACATCCCCGACGAGGTGCACCACTAGCCCGGTCCTCACGTCCGGTAAGGCCGTCCCGATCCTGGGCACCGTCGGTTTCGCGGCCGGGCGCGGGACGCTCACCGTGAACCGGCGCCAGGCGTCCCACACCACCGGGTTCACCCACCGCTTGCCCTCCTCGAACCACCTTCTTGTTGTTATGGAGACACCCCCGAGGGCCGGATTCGACTCGAACCGCTTTCTGGTGGGTATGGGACTTCGTGAGCGGACTCAGAACCACCAGAATCCGGTTCGACCGGAAATCGTGACCAGCGACCGCCGGCATAAGCACCAGAAAGTGGTTCCACACCGGCCCAGTCGGGTGCGCCGGACGGAGAGCGCCCACTGGGCGGTCGGCTCGCACCACCTGAGCCGGACGCCCTGGCCGATGCGCAAGGATGGGTCGGTGAGCATCGCATCCGGGACGTCCACCGCTCGCCGGGGACCGCTGGATCCGCGGCTGCTGCGCCGGGGACGGGCCCCCCTCGGCTACCTGATCGGCGGGGTGGCGGTGGGCTCGGCGACCGCGGCGCTGACCATCGTCCAGGCCTGGGGGCTGTCGCTGGCGCTGGGTGAGATCTTCGAGACCCACACCCTGGGCGTGCTGTCCGTCGTGGTGCCGACGCTGATCGCGGCGTTCGCCGGCAAGGCGGTGCTGGCCTGGCTGAACCAGTGGCTGGCGCAGCGCGCGTCGGCGGCGGTCAAGTCCCGGCTGCGGCGCGACGTGCTGGCGGCCCGGCTGGCCGACCCGGTCCGGCCGGAGCCGTCCACGGCGTCCCTGGTCACCCTGCTCACCCAGGGCCTGGACGCCCTGGACGGCTACTACTCACGCTATCTGCCGCAGCTGGTGCTGGCGGTGACGGTCCCGCTGATCATCGGCGTCGCGATCCTGACCGCGGACTTCACCTCGGCGTTCATCGTGGCGGCGACCTTGCCGCTGATCCCGGTCTTCATGGCCCTGGTGGGCTGGACCACGGAGGCCCGGACGCGGAAGCGCTGGCGGGTGCAGACCCGGTTGGCCGGGCATTTCGCCGATCTGGTGGCCGGCCTGCCGACGCTGCAGGTGTTCGGACGGGCCCGCGCCCAGGCCGAGGGGCTGCGCCGGTCCGAGGCGGCGCATCGTCGCGAGACCATGGCGACGTTGCGGGTGTCGTTCCTGTCGGCGCTGATCCTGGAACTGCTGGCCAGCCTGTCGGTGGCGATCGTCGCCGTGGCCATCGGCTTCCGGGTGGTCTTCCACGAGCTCGACCTGACCACCGCGTTTTTCGTGCTGATCCTGGCTCCCGAGGTGTACCTGCCGGTCCGCCAGGTCGGCGTCCACTATCACGACGCCGCCGACGGCATGGCGGCGGCCGAGTCGGCGTTCGCGATCATCGAGGGTGCCGAGGCTCGGACGGACGGAGCCGCCGGGCGGCCCGCGCCGGTGACGTCCTCGACCGTCGAGTCTATCGAGCCTTCCTCGCCCGGACGCCCCGACGCCCGACCCTCCCGCGCCCCGCTCCCCCAGCAGCCGGACGAGCCCCCGGCCCTGCTGCGGGTCACCGGGCTCACCGTCCGCTACCCGGGTTCGGACGTCCCCGTCCTGGAGGACATCGATCTCGAGGTGCGCACCGGTGAGCTGACGGTGATCACCGGCACCACCGGGGTCGGCAAGACCACCCTGCTGCATGCCCTGATGGGTTTCGTGACCACCGAGGCGGGGTCGTTCCGGCTGGACGGCACCGAAACGGACGCCGCCGCACGCCGGGCCCGGATCGCCTGGGTGGCGCAGAGCCCCGGGATGGTCAACGGCAGCATCGCCGACAACGTCCGGCTGGGTGCGCCGGAGGCGACCGACGACGACGTCCGGCGTTGCCTGCGGCTGGCCGGCGGGGCCGGTCTCGATCCCGGACGCGGTGTCGGCGACGACGGCGAGGGGCTCTCCGCCGGGGAGCGGCGCCGAGTCGCGGTGGCCCGCGCCGTGCTCCGGGTCACCCGCGGCGACGCCGACCTGCTGGTGCTGGACGAACCCACCGCCGGCCTGGACGCGGCCACCGAATCCGCCCTGCTGGATGCCCTGTCCGGCCTGGACGTCAGCATCGTCTCCGTCTCGCACCGTCCCGCCGTGATCGCCCGGGCCGACCGGGTCGTCCGGCTCGGCTGACACCCCGGGAACCCCCGCCGCCCACCCAGCGCTCGCCTAACTATTTAGCGCTCGCTGAATTCAGCGAGCGCTAAATAGTTAGG